>NZ_VMHP01000001.1:0-319152 GCF_008795985.1 Marinobacter halotolerans
AGAAGAAATTCAATAACCGGAATCTCTAATGTTTTCAAACGGTTGTCTTTCGATTTCTGGCCCGCCTGACCGGCGTGCCCCTCGAAAGAGATGCGTATTCTACAGCCCAGCGGCTAGGTGTCAACGGTTCGTAAGCAAGTTTTTGCCAAAGGCGGCGAAATACCGTCAAAAAACCGCTTTTACCAGGCCGGCAGACCTCATGGCCTTTTCTCTCGCCTCTTCAATAGTGCTGCCTTTGGCCAGGGTGACGCCCATCCGCCTTTTACCCTTGAGCTCTGGCTTGCCGAAAAGTCGCAGATATACCTCGGGTTCAGCCAGAGCTTTCTCTAAACCGGTGTACGCCACGTCCGACGAATCCCCTTCAGGCAGAATAACTGCGGAAGCGCTGGGACCGAGCTGCCGGATGACGGGTACCGGTAACCCGAGTATCGCCCTGGCGTGAAGCGCAAACTCTGACAGATCCTGGGAAACCAGGGTTACCAGACCGGTATCATGGGGCCGTGGCGAGACTTCGGAAAACCAGACCTGGTCGCCCTTCACAAAAAGCTCGACGCCGTAGATGCCGTAACCACCCAGATTATCAACGACGGATTCGGCAACCTCGCGGGAACGACCGAGTGCTGCGTTACTCATGGGTTGCGGCTGCCAGGATTCCCGATAGTCCCCATCCTCCTGGCGATGGCCAATAGGATCACAGAACGAAATCCCGTCACGGTGCCGCACCGTCAACAGCGTGATCTCATAATCAAAGTCCACAAAACCTTCAACAATCACCCTGCCTTTTCCCGCTCGACCACCCGACTGGGCGTATTCCCACGCAGCCTCAATGTCCTCTTTACTATTCACGGTACTCTGGCCTTTGCCAGAGGAACTCATCACTGGCTTCACAACCAGCGGCAGTCCGATCTCGTCAACTGCGGCCAGATAATCGTCTCTGGTTTCCGCAAAGCGATAAGGAGACGTGGCCAGCCCCAGCTCTTCTGCCGCCAGCCGACGGATACCCTCCCGATTCATCGTGAGGTTCACGGCCCTGGCCGTGGGTATGACGCGGTACCCCTCCTGTTCCAGCTTGACCAGCTCCGGAGTGGCAATCGCTTCAATTTCGGGAACAATAAGATGAGGCTTTTCGGATTCGATGACGTATCGCAGCGCATCTCCGTCGAGCATATCGATTACATGGCTGCGATGGGCTACCTGCATGGCGGGCGCGTTGGCGTAGCGATCGACCGCAATCACTTCCACGCCAAGGCGCTGCAACTCAATGACCACTTCCTTTCCAAGCTCGCCAGAACCACAGAACAGAACGCGGAAGGCGTTATCTTTCAGTGGGGTCCCGAGCGTCACGGAATCTGGCGGGGCGGTTTCGGACATGGCAATGGTTTCCTTTCTGGTGGTTGATGGACTCAGAGACTGACCTGCTCTTCCCGCCGCGCGACGTTTTCGAGCACTTTACGGCGCTCTTCGTCGTCAAACCGCGGCCAATTCATTATCTCATTACTGGTACGATGGCAGCCGATACAGACATTATTTTCATCCAGCGCGCAGATACTGACACAGGGCGACTGCACCCGATCCTGTCGGCGCATCTCAGTCCTCCACTTCCGACGGTTCGCAGGGCTTGAGACACTGGCTATAGTTCTCTGCATTCTTGACGTAATGAGCGGCGCTCATTTCCAGCATTTTCTTCTCGTTGTCGGTCAGTTCCCGCTTGATCTTGCCGGGCGAGCCGACCACCATCGATCCATCAGGCACTTCCATACCTTCCGGAATCAGTGTGTTTGCCCCGATCAGGCAATGCTTACCAATTTTGGCGCCGTTAAGAACAACCGCATTAATACCGATGAGCGAGTAGTCCCCTATTTCACAGCCGTGCAGCATCACTTTGTGGCCAACCGTGACTCCACGACCGAGATTGAGGGTAAGACCCGGGTCCGTATGAAGTACGGAACCGTCCTGAACGTTGGTTTCCGGGCCGATGGTAATCCACTCGTTATCACCTCGGATCACCACGTTAAACCAGACACTCGAACGCTCCATTAGCCTGACACTTCCAATCACCGAGGCATTGTCCGCAACGAACTGCCCCTGCCCATGAAGTTCCGGCTTGCGATCACCAAGTTCAAAAAACATAACAGTCTCCTTTCAACCTTTCCTCGCCGGCTCGAGAAGATCGATGCCAGCGTCGTAAACTGCGTTCAGAAAATCCACCAACACAACCGCCGAAAGACCCCAGATTTGGAATCGGTCCCAGCGGTAACAGGGCACGTAGAACGTGTTGTTCATAAAGCTGAGAGCGTCGGTACGTTCCCGGCGGTCTTCCAGAAAGAAACTCACCGGCACCCTGAAAATGCTCTCGATCTCGGCAGGGTTCGCCGTTAGCGGGTGATCGCCGGGAATCACACCGACGTAAGGCGTCACCAGAATCTGGTGCAATGACATCACCTGACTGAGGGGCCCTATGAGCTCCACCTTCTCCGGTGGCAGACCGATTTCCTCGTGGGTTTCACGAAGGGCGGTTTGCGCAAGGGACTCATCTTCACGGTCACGCCGTCCACCCGGGAAAGAAACCTGCCCCCGATGAGTGCTCAGATTTGACGATCTGAGCGTAAAAACAATCTCGGGATTGTCACGATTCTCAGTAACCGGGACCAGAACCCCCGCCTCGGGATAATCCAGCGTCAATAATCTGGGTACATAACCCGAAAGGCGTTCGTGAAGTAGGTCGCGCAAAATCTGGCTCCGTTTTTACATCTGACTCTTGAATGAGACACCCGCAGCACGGATAGTTACGTTCACAATCACACACTCGTCCAGTTTACGGTGAACCGAATGAAATACTGCAGTACCTGCGGCGCGCAGGTCGAACAAAAAATTCCTGAAGGCGACAATCGCCATCGTTATGTGTGTGTTAATTGCGAAACCATACATTACCAGAATCCGCGAATTGTCGCCGGTACCGTGCCCGTTCTGGATGGCCAGGTACTTCTCTGCCGCCGGGCAATCGAGCCTCGGTATGGCTACTGGACCCTACCCGCCGGCTTCATGGAAAACTCGGAAACCACATTGGAGGCGGCCGCTCGGGAAACCGTGGAGGAAGCACTTGCCGACGTCACCATGAATGACCTTTACACGGTCATTCACGTGCCCCACATTGATCAGGTCCATATGTTTTACCGGGCCACACTGAACAACCGGGATTTCGGCGCTGGCGAAGAGTCACTGGAAACCCGGCTATTCCCCCTGGCGGAAATTCCCTGGGACGAGCTTTCCTTCCCAACGGTTCGCCGAACACTCGAACTGTTTCTGGCAGATTATGAAAAAGACCAGTATCCGGTACATGTTGAGGACATCCGCTACCAGATGCGCAAATAACATGACGCCCGTTACAGGTCTTCCATCCGAAAAACCTCATAGGCAGGCTCTTCATAAGGGTGCGCCAGCTTGAGAGCTGCAACCGCCGCCCTTATTGCACCGTCCTCACACACCAACTCCACCCGATACTCGGTCACCGTCTCGAGCTCGCCTGACTGACCCAGGAAGGGCTGACTGCCATCAAGCGGTCGGAATTGCCCCTGACCCAGGCACTGCCAAGCACAGCAGTCATAGTCACCGATCCGACCTGCGCCAGCTGTGAAAAGTGCATTCTTGGTTTCTTCCAGATGACTTTCAGGAACGAAATAGCAAAGTTTGTACATCAGCAACACCTCCCGATTGTGTGGCCAAACCCAATATCCAGGACAGATTAAGCAGTTATGCACTTACCCACAGAATCTGTGGATAACTCTGGGGAAAGTTTTTGGGAACCCTCGTCTACGCCCTGCGAATACTGCACTTCCGTCAAATTGGCGACAAATTACCCGATCACAATAAATGTTTATTTATCAATTAGTTAGTATTGTCTAGCAAAAAATGAATCGGGACCCAATGCTTTGCTCACGCAGTAACCAGCCCGGCCCCAAAAATGTGCATAAAACTCAAACGTCAAGTCCGTATCCGCCAATTTAACGAAAAAAACCGGCCTGAATTTCATCATTTTCAGATGCATTCAGACCGGTCTCCAGAATACGGGATTTTTTATCCGTACCAGCGCCGTGCGTTACGGAATATCCGTATCCACGGCGCATCTTCATTCCAGTGCTCCGGATGCCAGGAATGCTGGGACGTCCGGAAAACCCGTTCCGGATGGGGCATCATGATGGTAACCCGCCCGTCCCGCGTGGTGACGCCGGTAATTCCCTCGGCGGAACCATTTGGGTTGTATGGGTATCGCTCGGTAACCTGCCCCCGATTGTCCACGTATCGAAGCGCTACCAATTCGCTCTCCGTCAGATTCACGGGGCTGTCATTGCCAGAAAACTCGACGCGACCTTCGCCATGGGCCACGGCGATCGGCATACGTGAACCGGCCATGCCGTCGAGGAATGCTGACGGTGATGACGGAACCTCGGCCATGACCAGACGCGCTTCGAACTGTTCTGACTGATTCCTCACAAATCGTGGCCACCCCTGGCTGCCCGGGATCAGCTCGTGAAGATTCGACAGCATCTGGCAGCCATTACACACTCCCAGGGTTAATGTGTCCTGACGGTTAAAAAAGGCCGCAAACTGGTCCCTGACACGATCGTTAAACAGGATGGATTTTGCCCACCCCTCACCGGCACCCAGTACATCACCGAATGAGAAGCCGCCACAAGCCACCATCGACTTGAATCCTTCAAGGGAAACCCGCCCGGAGAGCAGATCACTCATGTGCACGTCGACAGACTCGAAACCTGCCCGATCAAACGCGGCTGCCATCTCCACCTGGCCGTTCACACCCTGCTCACGGAGCACCGCGACTTTCGGGCGTGCGCCGGTATTGATAAACGGGGCCGCAATATCGTCATCCAGATCAAATGTCAGTTCTGCCTGCAGACCGGGGTCACCGTCATCCTTCAGATTATCGAATTCCTGCTGGGCGCAGTCGGCGTTATCACGGAGAGACTGGATACGGTAACTGGTCTGGGCCCACAGCTGATGAAGCTCTGCCCGGGAACGGCAGATAACATCTTCGCCGCCGAAGGAGAACCTCACCTGATGATCACTGTTCAGGGTCCCCACGACTGAGGTGTGGTCATCAAGGCCGGCTGCCGAGAACTGCTGCAGCACAAAAGAGGTGTCCTCTCGACGCACCTGGATGACCGCCCCGAGTTCTTCGTTGAACAGTTCGCGCGGAAACTGGGACACGTCCTCTGCCAGGCCATCCAGCTTGATATCGATGCCGGTATGCCCGGCAAACGCCATTTCGGCCAGGGTGACAAACAGCCCGCCGTCGGAACGGTCGTGGTAGGCCAGTAGTTTACCGTCACCGTTCAGCCCCTGGATCACGGCAAAAAACGCCTTGATGTCTTCAGGGTCATCCAGATCCGGCGCCACTGCTCCGACCCTCTGGTAAACCTGTGCCAGACACGAGCCCCCAAGACGATTCTGGCCCGCCGCGAGGTCCACCAGAATCAGGTCAGTCTCGCCCGCATTGGTAATCAGCTGCGGTGTCAACGTCCGGTCCACATCCACTACCGGTGCAAAACCACTGACAATCAGTGACAGCGGTGAAGTCACGCTTTTCTGTTCACCGCCATCTTCTTCCCAGACCGTTTTCATGGACATGGAATCCTTGCCCACGGGAATCGCAATTCCCAACTCCGGGCACAGCTCCATGCCAACCGCTTTTACCGTCTCGTAAAGATTTTCGTCCTCACCGGGGTGGCCCGCTGCGGCCATCCAGTTGGCGGACAGACGGATATCAGACAGGGCTGCAATCGGGGCAGCGGCAATATTGGTGATCACTTCACCCACCGCCATCCGCCCTGAGGCCGGCGCGTCGATGACGGCAACAGGCGTGCGTTCGCCCATGGCCATAGCCTCACCGGACCGAACATCGAAAGAGGTAGAGGTTACGGCAACATCGCTCACCGGCACCTGCCAGGGTCCGACCATCTGGTCGCGGGCAACCAGCCCGGTAATTGTGCGATCACCGATGGTGATCAGAAAGCTCTTCGATCCGACAGTCGGCAGTCGCAACAGGCGATCGACGGCGTCGTTAACGTCGATCTTGCCAGAATCGAAGATCGGCTTGGTAAAGGATGAACGAGTCACGCTGCGATGCATGCGCGGCGGCTTGCCAAACAATACATCCATTGGCAGATCCACAGGCCGGTCATCAAAATAGGAATCCGACAACTGAAGATGATGCTCCTCGGTCGCATCACCAACCACCGCGTAAGGGCAACGCTCGCGACGGCAGAGTGCGTCGAAGAGTTCGAGGTTTTCCGGGGCAACGGCCATTACGTAACGTTCCTGGGATTCGTTACACCAGATCTCCAGGGGTGACATGCCCGGCTCGTCACTGGGGATATCCCTCAGTTCAAAACGGCCACCGCGGCCACCGTCTTTCACCAGTTCCGGCATCGCGTTGGAAAGCCCGCCCGCGCCAACGTCGTGAATAAAGCAGATGGGGTTTTCGTCACCCATTTGCCAGCAGCGGTCGATCACTTCCTGGCAACGGCGCTCCATTTCCGGGTTGTCTCGCTGAACCGAGGCAAAATCGAGGTTCTCGTTGCTGGAACCCGAGTCCATGGAAGACGCAGCGCCACCACCCAGACCAATCAGCATGGACGGTCCGCCCAATACAATCAGCTTGGCGCCAACGGGGATATGGCCTTTCTCAACATGATCGGCGCGAATGTTACCCAGACCGCCGGCAATCATGATCGGTTTATGGTAACCGCGGACTTCCTCGCCGTTTGCGCCGGGCACAAGGGTTTCAAACGTGCGGAAATACCCAGCCAAGTTGGGCCGGCCGAATTCGTTATTAAACGCCGCGCCACCAATAGGCGCCTCGATCATGATATCCAGCGCGGAAGCAATGCGCTCCGGCTTGCCATAACCGATTTCCCAGGGCTGGCCGTCGTCGGGAATATTCAGGTTGGAGACCGTAAAACCGGTGAGCCCGGCTTTCGGCTTAGAGCCCCGTCCGGTGGCACCCTCATCCCGGATCTCGCCGCCAGACCCCGTCGCCGCCCCGGCCGCTGGAGCGATAGCGGTCGGGTGGTTGTGGGTTTCCACCTTCATGAGGATATGAATATCTTCCTCATGGTAACGGTAGGTTCCGCTTTCCGGTTCCGGAAAGAAGCGGCCGCCCTTACTACCACGGATCACCGACGCGTTATCCTTGTAGGCGGATAGCACGCCATCACTGCTCATCTCATGGGTATTCCGGATCATCGCGAACAACGACTTTTCCTGACCCTCGCCGTCAATATCCCAGGACGCATTGAAAATCTTGTGGCGACAGTGCTCCGAGTTCGCCTGGGCAAACATCATCAGCTCGACATCGGTCGGATCACGCTCCAGGTGGGTGAACGACTTGACCAGATAATCGATCTCGTCCTCGGCAAGCGCGAGTCCCAGTGACTGGTTGGCCTCGACCAGTGCCCGGCGCCCACCGGAAAGAACCGGCACCCGTGCAAGTAGCCTGGGCTCTTCAGTGTGGAACAGCAGTTCGGCACCGCCCATTTCGTGGAAAACTTTCTGGGTCATGCGATCATGCAGAAGACCGGCAATCTTTTCCCGCTGTTCAAGGCTGAGTTTGCGGGCGCACTTTACGTAAAAAGCGGTACCCCGCTCGATACGACGGATCTGACGCAGGCCGCAATTGCGGGCAATTTCCGTCGCCTTACTTGACCAGGGCGAGAGCGTGCCCGGCCGTGGAACAACTAGAAAAAGCACCCCTTCCGGCTCTTCAACCGGTACGCTGGGGCCGTAGGTCAGCAACCGGTCCAATACCGCCTGGTCGCAGTCGGTCAGCTCGGACTCCAGGTCGGTGAAATGCATGAACTCGGCGTAAACATGCTCCACATCGGGCACTAGGTCCTGAATACGTGATTGCAGCTTGCGAGAACGGAAAGGCGAGAGCGCCGGAGCGCCGCGAAGTTCGAGCATATCTAAACCTGTGTGCGAAACGGGTTCGTCGGGGAAATGGCCAATAGCCGGCCAACTGAAAGGCCGCAATGATACTCGAAAGCTGGACCGGGATACAGCGTTCTACCGCCTCTGGCACCTGGATAAATTTACATCATTTTGCACAGATATTGAGCAATTAATTTGACCGCATCATCCAGACCATAGATCATGATGTGAGCCAGGGAGGCTTTGGAATGGGCTTTAAGGCGCTG
The DNA here is from genome assembly GCF_008795985.1 of Marinobacter halotolerans. Taxonomy (NCBI): domain Bacteria; kingdom Pseudomonadati; phylum Pseudomonadota; class Gammaproteobacteria; order Pseudomonadales; family Marinobacteraceae; genus Marinobacter; species Marinobacter halotolerans. Next base: position 8,214 of record NZ_VMHP01000001.1, read on the forward strand.
GTGATCGAAACTGCAGGCGCGCCGTAGAACCCATCGTAACGGAATGAGGGAGTTCGTAACTTTGCTAGATCTCTTGATATCCAATGGTCAGCAACCGCTGATGGCGTCATTAAGGCGGGCCCTCATTTTCGGCGCGCTGTTTGTCATGGCCGGCTGTTCCCGGCCCAGTACCCTCCAGGAAATACAAGCGGAAGGCGTGCTTCACGTCATTACAAAAACAGCCCCTTCGATTTATTACGAGGGTCGCGACGGCAAAACCGGATACGACTATCAGCTTGCCAAGATGTTCGCTGAGGATCTGGGGGTCGAGCTCCGGCTCCGGGTTGCGGATGACAACACCGAAATTCTTTCCGTGCTCGATCAGAATTACGCCCACATAGGAATGGCAGGTGTCTCTGCACGGGCCGGATACGATTCGCGGTTCCAGGCCATCGCCAATGGCACCAAAGCCAGATCCGTCATTGTTTATAACCGTGAGGCGGAAAGCCCGGAGTCCTTGAAGGACCTGGACGGCAAAACTCTGCATCTGCTTGCGAACAGCAACCATCGCCGGCAGCTCCAATCATCGGAGGAAGTCATCGACGATGTTCAGTGGCAGGAGCATCCGGGCCTTGATGCTGCTGGCCTGCTGGCCCGAGTTCAGTCCGGCGAGTTTTCATACGCCGTGGTTGCCTCCAACGAATTGAACCTGAACCACGTGTTCTTTCCCGAGGTCAAACGGGGATTCAGCCTGAATGATCCGGCCGACGTTCTTTGGCTGTTTCCCGCCGAGCAGGATCAGAGCCTGGTGAAGGCCGCCAGGAAATTTTTTGCAAAGGTGGAAGCAGACGGCACGCTGGCGCAACTGAACGAAAGATTCTATGGCCACCTTGACCGCTTGAACTATGTCGGCGCACGCACGTTCCTTCATCACGTCAGAAACCGGCTACCCAAGTACGACACTCTGTTTAAGCAATATGCCAAAGAGTACGATCTCGACTGGCGTCTGCTGGCAGCGGTGGGCTACCAGGAATCGCACTGGCGTCCGAATGCGGTTTCGCCCACCGGTGTACGCGGCCTGATGATGTTGACTCGCAGCACCGCCAGCCATATCGGAATCAGCAACAGGCTGGACGTGGAGGAAAGCATACGTGGCGGTGCGAAATATCTCACCATCGTTCGCCGCAAGGTGCCGGAACGCATTCCCGAGCCGGACAAAACCTGGTTTGCACTGGCTTCCTACAACGTCGGCTGGGGCCATGTTGAGGACGCCCGTCGCCTGACAGAAGGTGCCGGCAAAGACCCGGATCGGTGGATGGACGTCAAGGAATTCCTTCCCCTCCTAAGCCAGAAAGAGTGGTACACGAAAACCCGTTTCGGATACGCCCGCGGCAACGAGCCGGTTATGTACGTACAGAATATTCGACGTTACTACGACTTTCTGGCCTGGATGTATGAACCCACGCAGGTGGCCGATGCCGACAAGGAAACCTGGCTGAACGAACTGGAGGCAGCCCAGCCAACCGTTGCACCCGGTCCGCGAGTGATCAAGAAAGGCAGCGGGCATAAAGTGCCGGAAGAGCTGAGCTATCTGCCGCCAACACTCTGATTCAAATTTGCAGTCGACTCCCGATGAGGGTTCTGTCTTACCGCTACTCGGTTGAAACCGCTTCCAGAGCGGATTCAATATGGTCGCTGGCGTAACCGCGGCGGGCCAGAAACCGCCCTTGCCGGCCTTTTTCATCCCAGTCCCCACGAATGTCCGCCAAACCAAACCGCCGGTCCCGAACCCGGATAGCCGCTTCGATCCACTCTCGGTCGGTCGTTGATGACAGCCACTCAGGCGGCGTCCGGATACCCCGTTGCTGAAGTTCGGCAATGATCTTCACCGGGCCATAGCCAAGATCGAATCTCTGACGGGAGAAGACATCGGCAAAACGCTCGTCGCTGAGCCAATTGTTGGCCTCGAACTCGTCCAGCACTTTTTGGATCGTAACCGCTTCCACCTTGCGCTGACGCAACTTGAGATCCAGCTCAAGCCGGCTGTGTTCGCGCCGGGCCAGTAACCTCATTGCCGCCGCCCTGGCCTTATCTTCCGGATCTTCCTGTTTTGCCATTCCAAGTCTTCCCGCCCTTGCCTTCAAAGCGCTAGACTAGCGCCCATATTTTCAGAAGGATACCTTTATGGCTGCGCTCATCCAGAAACTCTTTGGCCGCAAAAAAGCACCCGCTCCGAAACAGACCGAACCTGCCGAACCCACCGTAAACCAGCAGGAAAAAGCGGACCGCCAGGATGAATTGCGCCAGCAGCAGCTTTCACAACTAGCCGCATCACCATCACAGGCTGAACTGGAATCGCTGGCCACCGCAGGTGTCACCGCGGAGATCCGGCTCTCTGCGGTGAAAGGCCTGAGTGATAAACAGGCCCTGCAACGTGTCCAGAAACACGCCAAGGGGAAAGACAAAGGCGTCTACCAGATCGTTCGCCAGGCCCTTCAGTCCATAAAAGCAGACGAAGAAGAGGCCCAACACCGGCAAGAGGCCATCATCGGCCTGATCCGCAACGCCCAGGATCAGGCCAAAAGCGATGACACCAAGCTGTTTGAGCCACGCCTGGAAGCCCTGCTAAAGCGCTGGTCGGACCTGGAAAGCCATGCCACCGAAACGCAGACCAGCGAGTTTCTCCAGGCCGTTCATCAATGCCGCAGCCGCCTGGACGAGATTAACGCCGAGAAAGACCAGCAAACCCGGGCCAGGGAGCAGAAAAACCAGCGCACTGAAACCCTGACGCTGCTGGAGCAGACTATCGACGAACTCAAACACCCGTCGGAAGACGCCGAGCCGGCCCTCGCCTCCCTGGATGCCTTACAGAAAACCCAGGAAAACCGTTGGCTGGAAGCCACTCGCGAAACCACCGTTGAAAAGCAGGAGCAGAAAAGCTATGAAGCGCTCATGCTGCCCCTGCGCTCCTACATTACGGCACTCAGACGCCTGGGCCAGAACCGTGATGCGATCCAGACCCACTTGAACGAACCGGAGAGCGACCCGACCGCCGTCAAAGAACTGCTCGACACCATTGACTGGCCAGAGGGTTTTCCGCTGCCACCCCTGCTTCAGCAACTGGCCAATAAAGCCGGCGAGACCCCCCGCAAAAACCTGGAAAACCAGAGTGCAACCAAGGATTCAGCAGAACAGAAAGCCCTTGCGGATACGCTGACCCAAACGCTCTCGCAACTGGAGCAGGCTCTGGAAGCGCGCCAGCTCAAAGAGTCCCGGCAGTTATTCAAAGCGGCGCAACAGCAGTTCAAACAGCTCGACCGTAAGTACAGCCAGCCCCTGCAGGCCCGAATCCAGCTTCTGGGCGGCCAGCTTCGTGAACTCACAGACTGGCAGGGCTTCGCCACCCGGCCAAAGCAGATCGCCCTGTGCGAGCAGATGGAATACCTGGCAGAGCAACCCATCGAGCCTGAAGCCAAGGCCGAGCGGATCAAGGAACTGCAGAATGAGTGGCGGGGGCTCGGTGGCTCATCCGACAGGGAACTCTGGGCAAGGTTCAAACAGGCATCCGACCTGGCCTACGAGCCCTGCAAAGCCTATTTTGCGGCAAAATCCGGCCTGAAAGACGCCAATCTGGAAGCCCGAAAAACGATTGTTGAACAGTTGCAAACCTTTATCGACAACGCTGACTGGCAATCCATCGACTGGAAAGCAGCGGAACAGATCCATCAGAAAGCCCGGGAAGAATGGAAGGCCGCCTGGCCCATTGAATTCCGGGATAACCGTCCGGTTCAGAAAGACTTCGATGCGCTGCTCAAGCGGCTGGAAGAGCCGTTGAACGAAGAGCGCAGAAAAAACGAAGCACTCAAGCAGGACATTGTCGAGCGCGCTGAAGCCCTGACTGACCACGAGCCGCTTTCAGAGGCAATGAACCAGGCAAAAGCGCTGCAGAGCGAATGGCAGCAGGTGGGCATTACCCGCCATCGGGAAGACCGCAGACTTTGGCAGGCTTTCAGGAAGGCCTGCGACCAGATTTTCGCCCGCCGGGATGCCGCGAAGAATGAGCAACAGGCGCAAGCTCAGGCGGCCGATGAACAAGCCGGCCCCGTATTGGAAAAATCCCATCAGCTGGACGAAAGCCACCCACTCCCAGACCTGGCCTCATGCCTGGGAGAGCTGGATGCACTGAACCATGAGCCGCTTTCAGGCTCCGCTCAGAATCAGGTCAGACAGGAACAGACGCGATTGAGATCACTGATTGAATCCTTGCGCAGCCAGGAGAAACTGAACGCCTGGAAGAGCCATGTTCAGTCGCGGGTGGCAGGTTCACTGAACGCATCCGATCTGCCCGGGCACTGGCCAAAACTGGCCGAGAGTCTTGAAATCGCAGATGCGGCAGAGCTGGTTATCCGCGCCGAGATACTGGCAGAAACCGCCTCACCGGCGGACGAACAGTCCAAACGCATGGAAATCCAGGTTCAACGGCTGGCCGATGGCATGGGTGGCAATGGAAACGATCAGAGCAGACTGGCCCAGATGGAAAGCCTAGTCGCCTGTTGGTGCCAGCTGCCGGAAGACGAGTCGCTCAACCAGGAGCGTGCTGATCGGCTGATCGCCGCACTGGAAGCAGCGGTCAGTCAGCCAGCCTGATTACAGCTCTCTCCTATGACCCCGCACGAATTCCCTGGCTTCCTTCACGGCGGTCAGGGAATTCTTCTTCATGGCATCCATCTCCCCTTCCGCCATGTAAAACACCATATCAACACTGTGCCGGTAGTACTTTGACGGCAACCGGTTGAGCGCCACGCACATTACGTCGGTCAGAAAATCCTCGTCGTCATCCGGGTGGTGGGTTTCATCAATGGCGTCAGCGACCAGCTTTTCATACAGATTATCAATGGCGTCTCTCAGAGACATGGCTTTGCTCCTGCCTTTGCGGGTTATCCTTCCTACACCATAGATGCCGCTGCATTAAAAGTCATGAGTGGCATCACGCCTCTGAGCAGTTTCGCCAATGCAATTGGCACTGCGCGCCATTACCTCTTCCTCCCTCCAGCCGCTATGGTTATACCCGATCAACTTTTACCAGCCCACAGAGGACAGGAAATGACCACCGAAGCCTATATCTTCGACGCGGTCCGCACGCCCAGAGGGCGCGGCAAAAAAGACGGCTCCCTGCACAGCGTCAAGCCCATCACCCTGATGACCCAGATTCTTAACGCGCTTCAGCAGCGCAACAGCCTGGACACCTCACAGGTGGACGACATCGTGCTTGGGTGCGTTACCGCCGTGGGCGATCAGGGCGCGGATATTGCGAAAACCGCCGCCCTGGCCGCGGACTGGGACGAGGTCGTCGCCGGTGTCACGCTCAACCGGTTCTGCGCGTCGGGGCTCGAAGCGGTGAACCTGGCGGCCATGAAGGTACGCTCCGGCTGGGAAGACCTGGTGGTTGCCGGTGGTGTGGAAGCCATGTCCCGGGTTCCCATGGGATCGGACGGCGGCGCCTGGGCCACTGATCCGGCCACCAACCTGCACACCGGCTTCATGCCCCAGGGCATAGGCGCCGACCTGATCGCCACTCTGGAAGGCTTCAGCCGGGAAGACGTGGACGGATTTGCCGTAAAATCCCAGCAAAAAGCGGCCAACGCCTGGGAAAAGGGCTATTTCGCCAAATCCATCATTCCGGTGACCGATCAGAATGGCGTGATTATTCTGGACCGGGACGAACACGTGCGCGGCACAACGTCTCTTGAATCCCTGTCCGGGCTGAAACCCTCCTTCCAGATGATGGGCGAGATGGGCTTCGATGGTGTGGCGCGGGAAAAGTACCATTACGTCGAGAAAATCAACCACGTACACCACGCCGGCAACTCTTCCGGGATCGTCGACGGCGCCACCGCGATGCTGATTGGCAGTGAGGCCAAGGGCAAGGCCCTGGGTCTGACCCCACGCGCCCGCATTCTGGCAACAGCGGTTACCAGCACCGACCCCACCATCATGCTGACCGGCCCTGCCCCTGCCGCCCGAAAGGCGCTGGAAAAAGCCGGAATGACCGCAGACCAGATTGACCTTTTCGAAGTGAATGAAGCCTTCGCCTCGGTGGTGATGCGTTTTCAGCGCGAACTGTCCGTACCCGATGAAAAGGTCAACGTAAACGGCGGCGCCATCGCCATGGGTCATCCCCTGGGGGCCACCGGGGCGATGATTCTGGGCACCCTGCTGGACGAACTGGAGCGGAGAGAACAGCGCTACGGCCTGGCCACCCTCTGTGTGGGTGGCGGTATGGGCATTGCCACCATTATCGAGCGCATCTGAGCCGACGACAGATTTCGAGGAGACATCGAACATGAGTGCCATTCAGTACGACCTGGGATCAGACAAGATTCTGACCCTCACCATCGATATGCCCGGCCAGTCCGCCAATACCATGAACGCGGAGTTCCGTAGCGCCCTTACCGAAACCGTCAGCAAGGTGAAAACTGATCTGGACGGTATCGCCGGCATCATTATTACCTCCGCCAAAAAGACCTTTTTTGCCGGCGGTGACCTGAAAGAACTTTACCGGGTCACCCGTGACGACGCCGAAGCTTTCGAAGCCATGGTCAATGGTCTGAAAGCGGAAATGCGTGCACTGGAAACCAGCGGCAAACCGGTGGTCGCGGCCATTAATGGCTCGGCCCTGGGCGGCGGCCTGGAGATCTGCCTGGCCTGCCACCACCGCATTGTGATGGACGACGACAAGATTCAGCTGGGCCTGCCGGAAGTGACCCTGGGCCTGCTGCCCGGCGGTGGCGGTACCCAGCGGCTACCCCGGATGATCGGCCTGGAAGCGGCCTTTCCCTACCTGATGGAAGGCAAGAAAGTGAATCCGAAAGCCGCCCTGAAGGCGGGCATTGTGGACGAACTGGCCAGTTCCAGAGAGGACATGCTGTCCAAAGCCCGGGCCTTTATCGAAGCCAACCCCAAGTGCCAGCAGCCCTGGGACCAGAAAGGCTTCAAAATCCCCGGCGGTGCACCGCACCATCCCGCCATGGCCCAGAAACTGGCCATTGCGCCGGCCATGCTGAAACAGAAAACCCGAGGCTGCTACCCGGCCCCCGAACGCATCCTTTCGGCCGCAGTTGAAGGCGCACAAGTAGACTTCGACAACGGCAGCCTGATCGAAACCCGATATTTCGCCGAGCTGGCCATTGGTCAGGTCGCCAAGAACATGACCGGCACTTTCTGGTTCCAGCTTAATGCCGTGAACGCCGGTGAAAGCCGTCCCAAAGGTGTGGAAAAGGAAACCTTCCGCAAGGTGGGCGTACTGGGTGCTGGCATGATGGGCGCCGGTATCGCCTATTCCACGGCAACCCGCGGCCTGGACGTCGTACTCAAGGACGTTTCCACGGAAAATGCGGAAAAAGGTAAAGCCTACTCCGAGAAACTGCTGGCCAAGAAGGTCAGCCGTGGCCGGATGACCGAGGAGCAGAAAACCGAGGTTCTGAATCGCATCACCGCAACCGGTTCTGCAGAAGACCTGGAGGGGTGTGATCTGGTGATCGAAGCGGTCTTCGAGGACAGCGAGCTCAAGGCGAAGGTGACACAGGAAGCGGAAGCGAAGCTGGTGAGCAATGGCATCTTTGCCTCCAATACCTCCACCATCCCCATCACTCAACTGGCAGAGGCCTCGGCAAAACCGGAAAACTTTATCGGCCTGCACTTTTTCTCGCCGGTGGACAAGATGCAACTGGTGGAAATCATTGTGGGTGAAAAAACCTCCGATGACACCCTGGCCCGGGCGTTTGATTACGTTCAGCAGATCGGCAAGATTCCTATCGTGGTGAACGACAGCCGCGGCTTCTTTACCTCCCGCGTATTCGGCACCTTTGTGAACGAAGGTATCGCCATGCTTGGCGAGGGCATTCACCCCTCCAGCATCGAAAATGCGGGGCTGCTTTCCGGCATGCCGGTGGGGCCGCTGGCGATCTCCGATGAAGTCAGCATGACGCTGATGCAACATATCCGTGACCAGAGCAGAAAAGACACGGAAGCGGCGGGCAAAACCTGGAATGCACACCCGGCCGAAGCGGTGATCGACCAGATGGTCGGTACCCATAACCGCAAGGGTAAGGCCGCAGGCGCCGGCTTTTACGAGTACCCGGAGAACGGCAAGAAATACCTCTGGCCGGAGCTGACTTCCCTTTACGTGGATCAGCAGAAGGCACGGTCGACCAACCTTCAGGACCTTAAAGACCGGATACTGTTTATCCAGGCCATCGAAACCGTCCGCTGCCTTGAAGAAGGCGTTCTGAGAACCATTGAAGATGCCAATATCGGCAGCATTTTCGGCATTGGTTTCGCGCCCTGGACCGGCGGCGCCATCCAGTTTATCAACCAGTATGGTGTAAGGGCGTTCAGCGAAAGAGCGAAAGATCTTGCCCAGCGTTTCGGTGACCGCTTCAACCCACCGGCCCTGCTACTGGAAAAGGCCGAAACCGGAACGCCGTTTGCCTGACCGCCAGCGATACCCTCCGGGCTGCGCACAGCAGCCCGGCTTCTCCCGTTTTTGCTCCCGCGCCCACGAACGGATACAAACCTGACAATTTCATGGACAGATTGTCACGAAGCGACACGCCCAACCTCTAGCAACGCCCTCTGGCCTTGCCTACAATGAAAATTAATGAGTCAATCCGGCATTGCGAAACATCAAGCGTTACTCCTACCGGGCCGAGCGATATCGTTCGCTTTTCCTGCCCGTAATGCCCCACATCGTCAGGTAGCCACTCTATGAGCATCTCGGAACGCATTTTGACCCGTTACGGCCAACCGGATCGCCCGGTGCGTCGCCTGTTAAGGGCAGTATCTATCGGTCTGATGCTGGCGTTACCGCTGCAGGTCGCCGCCGTCTCCGTTGACGCAACCTATGAACCCGTATCTCCCACCGTCGATCAGGCCAGGGCCAATATTCTGATCGCCCGCCAGCTGCAGTTCACCCATTTTCGCGATATGGGTATCAACGACGCGCTGTCCGGGGACGTTTTCGATGCCTATCTGAGTTACCTGGACGGCCAGCGCGTCTACCTGACCCAAAAGGACATCAACCAGTTCAGCGCTGTCAGGGAAGGCCTTGGGTCGGCCCTTAAAACCGGCCAGCTGCAACCGGGTTTCGACATCTACAATCTGGTCCAGAAACGAATCATCGAGCGCATGAGATTTGCCATCGGTGTTGTTGAAAAGGGTATCGACAAACTGAGCTTCGAGGGCAACGAGCAAATGCTGCTGGACCGGTCCGAAGCCCAATGGGAACCTGACCAGGCCGCAATGGATGAGCTTTGGGTCAAACGTATCAAGAATGCGGTGCTGGCCCAGCGCCTGAACGGCAAGAGCAATGAAGAAATCGAAAAATCCCTGCTACGCCGCTACGAAGGCCAGCTTCAACGCACCCTTCAGGCCCGCAGTGAAGATGCGTTCCAGGCCTACATGAACGCCTTCGCAGGGATGTGGGACCCGCATACGTCCTATTTTTCGCCGCGGACGTCGGAAAACTTCAATATCAACATGAGCTTGTCGCTGGAAGGTATCGGCGCGGTATTGCAGTCGGACAACCAGTACACAAAAGTGGTGCGTCTGGTCCCGGGTGGCCCAGCAGCCAAACAGGGGCAGCTTGAGCCCGCCGACCGCATTGTATCGGTCAGCCAGGGTGATGAAGACAAGGTCGTCAACGTAATTGGTTGGCGCCTGGACGAAGTGGTCGACCTGATCCGCGGCCCGCGCAACTCCGTGGTGACGCTTGAGGTCATTCCCGCCGATGCCGCCGACGAAACGGTTACCGAAACCATCTCCATCAAGCGGGACGAGGTAAAGCTGGAAGAACAGAGCGCCAGCAGCGACGTGATCGAGATTGACAATGATGGCGGCACTTTCCGCATCGGCGTGATCACCATCCCGACCTTCTACGCAGACTTCAAGGCGATGATGAACAACGAACCCGATTACAAGAGCACCACGAGAGACGTCCGCAAACTGATCGACGATCTCAAGGCAGAAGGCATCGACGGCATTGTCATGGACCTGCGCAATAACGGTGGCGGCGCCCTTCAGGAAGCTAACGATCTGGTTGGCCTGTTCATCGAAGACGGCCCCACGGTGCAGATCCGCAACTCCAACAACGACGTCAAGGTGCTGGCTGATCAGGATCCGTCCGTCACTTACGACGGACCCCTGGTTGTGCTGGTGAACCGCATGAGTGCGTCGGCATCCGAGATTTTTGCAGGCGCCATTCAGGACTACGGGCGCGGGCTGGTTGTGGGCTCACAGACTTTCGGTAAGGGTACCGTGCAGGCTATCCGTCCGCTGAACCACGGTCAGCTGAAAATCACCCAGAGCAAGTTCTACCGCGTTTCAGGTGGGTCGACCCAGCACAAAGGCGTGATTCCGGACATTGAAATCCCGTCCCGCTATGACAAAACCCAGATCGGAGAGGATGCGCTGGACAACGCCCTGCCCTGGGATCAGATCGAGGCCGTTCCCCATGACCGCTACTTCGACTTCAGCGGCATTATTGATGAACTGCGCAAACGCCATGCAGAGCGCTTCTCGGAAAGCCCGGAATTCGGCCTGCTACAAAGGGAAATCGACTTCCTGAAAGAACAGCGGGAAAAAACCTACGTCAGCCTGAATCCGGAAGAGCGGGACCAGTACCAGACGCAGGTTGAGAAAACCCGCCTGACGATTGCCAACGCCCGTCGCGAAATCCGTGGCGAAAAGCCCTTCGAAACCCTGGAGCAGCTTGACGACTGGCAGGACCAGCAATCGGCGGATCTGGACACAACGGATGACCAGATGGACTTCATTATCCGGGAAGGCGGCAAGATCATGGCGGATATGCTTGCGCTGAATCAGAGCATGGCTTCGATACTGGGACCCAAGCAGATTGCAGCCCAGGCACCAACCCGCTAAAAACCAGACATAGGGCAACGCCAGGGACGGACAGGTCCAATGACCACCAAAACCAATGACGCCGGCAACGAGAGCGATCGGAAGCAGGCGAGGCAACTGGAAAGCATGCTCATGGACGCCATGCACGCCATGCGTTCAATGGATGAGGTTGAGCCTGTTGACGACCAGGGTCCGGAAACCCTGGTAGAACGGATCGCCGGGTTCACCGGTTCGGCCCTGCGTTTTGCGGCCAAATCCACAGACAGATCAATCCGGGTGGGCCGTGCCCTGATGAATTCCCAGGACCAGCTTCGAATGATGCTTGCGGCAGGGAATTCGCTGCGGGATATCCGTGAAGTGGCTGGGCTGACGCTATCGGAGATGAGCGAAGCCCTGAATCTCAAGGACAAATCGGTTCTCGAAGCCATTGAAAATGGCACCACCACCCTGTCCTTTGAACTGATCCTTCGCCTGGCCGCCCTGGTAGCAAGGAATGACCCGATTCCGTTCATACTGCGCACTACCCGCAACTACAACCCGGAAGTGTGGCGCATTCTCGACGACTGGGGCGTTTCGCGGCTGCCACTGCAGTTCGAGCGGGAACGCCAGTTCATCAACATCTTCCGCAGCCACGACGACGCCCGCACCCTATCCGATGAAGGCTTTGAAAAAGTGCTGCAATTTACCCGGCAAAGCTTTGAAATGTCACTGCATTTTATTGAAGAACAGGAAAAAGAGCTGGCGGAAATAAAAGCTGCGGGCCGCTCAGAGGAATAGCGTTTTCATCCGCTCGCTGTCCGGACGCTCAACCACGCCTCTCTCTGTCACGATGGCATCAATCAGATCTGCAGGTGTCACGTCAAAAACCGGATTGAATACCTCAACCGATTCCGGCGCCATGGGCAGGTGGCGAATCTGTCGCAACTCTGACCCTTCCCGCTCTTCAATCGTAATGTCATCACCGCAAGCAAGTGCCATATCCACCGTGCTTGCAGGCGCAACCACCATGAATCCAATCCCGTGGTAACGCGCCAGCACCGCCAGGCTGTAGGTGCCGATCTTGTTGGCCACATCTCCGTTCGCCGTAATGCGGTCAGCGCCGACAATAACCCAGCTGACTTTTCCTGAAGCCATAATGGCTCCTGCCGCGCTGTCGGCGTTCAGAGTGACCGGTATACCGTCACGGGCAAGTTCCCAGGCGGTCAGCCGGCTGCCCTGCAGCCAGGGACGGGTTTCATCGGCGTAAGCGTTGACCAGCAAACCGGTCTCGTGCAGGCGCCTGATCACCCCCAGAGCCGTACCGTAGCCACCGGTTGCCAGGGCCCCGGTATTGCAATGGGTCAGCACCGACACCGGCCGATCCGTGTTGATGTGAGCCAGGGCATGATCCGCCATGGCCAGATTGGCCGCCAGATCGTCCTGATGAATCTCAATGGCTGCCGCCGCAAGCTGCTCCGCGGCGTCTGCTGCAGTGCCACAATGCTGCAGCTTTTCGCTCATCAGTTTCAGTGCCCAGAACAGGTTCACGGCCGTCGGCCGGGATGCAGCCAATAGCTCTATCGACTGCTGAATCTGGTCCTTCCAGTGGTCCCCGGAAGCGCCCCGGGCCGCCAACGCCACACCGTAAGCCGCGCTGATACCAATGGCCGGCGCACCTCGAACCACCATGTCCCGGATCGCCCGGGCAACGCCCTCAGCGGTATCGAGCCGCAACCAGGCCTCCTGGTCCGGCAATAGACGCTGATCCAACAGCTCAAGGCTACTGCCGTGCCAGCGCATGGCAACGGTGCCGATCTGCCGGTTGGCGGGCTGGGTGATGGCCTGATTCATAGAAAACTCCGCACAGCATTGAATGGGTTGATTGTACCGTTTAACCCTCCCCCGCGGGTAGTTCTCGGGCGGGTCGCTCGCTATACTTCCCGACTGGTTTATTTCTCCGTGACAGGTCGGAAACACCCGGCCCTCACGGCTACAACAAGGCAGGATAAATGACGGCAGAGACCATAATCGCAGCAGATATCCGCATTAACGCCCGCTGGCTGATTCCGGTTCAGCCAGCCAATACCGTGCTGGACCATCAGGCCGTTCTGATACAGGGTGACCGCATTGCTGCGATTGTTACCCAGGAAGAGGCCGACAGGCGCTATCGCGCCAAGGAAGTGATCGACCTGCCCCATCACGTCCTGCTGCCCGGCCTGATCAACACCCATGGCCATGCCGCGATGTCGCTGTTCCGGGGGATGGCGGACGACCTGCCCCTGATGACCTGGCTCAATGACCACATCTGGCCCGCGGAAGGCGCCTTTATCAGCGAGGAATTCATTGCCGATGGCACCCAACTGGCGATGGCAGAGATGCTTCGCACTGGCACAACCACCTTCTCGGATATGTATTTCTTTCCAGAGATTGTCGCCCAGCTTGCCCACGATGCAGGAATGCGCGCCCAGGTGTGTTTTCCGCTGCTGGACTTCCCCACACCCTGGGGCTCGGGCCCTGAAGAATATCTGGTCAAGGGCCGGGCGTTTATCGAGCAGTGGCAGGACAACGCCTTCATTTCACCGGCGATTGGCCCTCATGCGCCCTACACAGTATCCGACGGCCCGCTGACGGAAGCCGTAGCGCTTTCAAAGGAGACCGGTGCTGCCATCCAGATTCATCTTCATGAAACCGCCTTTGAAGTGGCGGACGCCATGGAAAAGACCGGCAAGCGACCCATGGCGCGAATGGCCGAGCTCGGTCTGCTGGGACCCAACACCCAGTGCGTTCACATGACACAGATAGACGAAGCTGACCTGGGGCTACTGCAAAGCAGCGGAGCCCATGTTATTCACTGCCCCGAATCCAACCTCAAGCTGGCCAGTGGCCTGAGCCCGGTCCAGCGCATGCGCAAAGCCGGTGTCAATGTGGCCATCGGCACCGATGGTGCCGCGAGCAATAACGACCTGGACCTGTTCGGAGAGCTGGGCACCGCCGCCATGCTGGCCAAGGCGGTGGCCGAAGATGCCTCTGCCCTGTCGGCCCACGAGGCACTAGCCATGGCCACCATCGCCGGTGCAAGGGCCATTGGCCGGGAAGACGAACTGGGCTCGCTGGAGGCGGGAAAGCTGGCGGACGTGATCGCCGTCGACCTCAGCGACCCCTTCCTGCAGCCGGTGTATGATCCTGCCTCCCATCTTGTCTACAGCCGCCACGGTCGGCAGGTCAGCCACAGCTGGATTGGTGGCGTGCCTCAGGTCCAGAATGGGCACCTTACACGTATCGATGTACCGGACCTGATGCTGAGAGTGCAGAATTGGGCCGATAAAATCCGCGAGCAGCAGTCCCGCTGACACGCCATTTTCAGGATTGAGCAGATTGCCATGAGCGACCAGAACGCAGACCAACGTCAGAATGTAGACCAGGGCGAAATCGCCAAATTCAATGCCCTGGCCAGCCGCTGGTGGGACCCCACCAGCGAATTCAAACCACTGCACGACATCAACCCACTGCGGCTCAACTACATCGAGGAACGCTGCCCGCTGGCGGGAAAGCGGGCGCTGGATGTGGGTTGTGGCGGCGGCCTGTTATCTGAAGGCATGGCCCAGCGGGGCGCCCACGTAACCGGTATCGATATGGGCGAGGCGCCGCTTTCGGTGGCCAAGCTGCACGGTATGGAAAGCGGCGTCAGCGTCGATTATCGCCAGGTGACGGTGGAAGAACTTGCCAGGGATCCGGAGCACGCAGGCCAATACGATCTGGTGGCCTGCCTGGAAATGCTGGAACACGTCCCTGACCCGGCCTCTGTGGTAAAAGCCTGCGCGGCATTGCTGAAGCCCGGCGGACACCTTTTTGTGTCGACCATCAACCGTAACCCCAAGTCCTTTCTGTTCGCCATTGTCGGTGCAGAGTACGTGCTGCGGCTGCTACCCCGGGGGACTCACGAATGGCAGAAATTCATCCGTCCCTCGGAAATGTCGAACCATCTGCGCCACGCTGGCCTTGAAGTCAGCGACCTGACCGGTATGACCTATAACCCAATTACCAAGGTCTACCGGCTTGGCCGGGACGTGGATGTGAATTACCTGATGCACGCCATCGACACACGCGGGGAAGAAACATCGTCGTGACCCGTCAACCTTCTGCAGTTCTGTTTGACCTGGACGGCACACTGATCGATACCGCTCCGGATTTTATCCGGTGTCTTAACGAGCTCCGTGCGTTCCATAGCCTGGAGGCGCTCCCCCCCGAGTTTATACGCCGGTCGGTATCCAACGGTGCCCGGGCAATGATCCGCATCGGCTTCGGGCTCGAGCAGCATCAGCCCGGCTACCTGGAACTGCACACCGCTTTTCTCGACCGGTACGAAGCCGGTGTCGCCGTTGAGACAACCCTGTTTGAGGGCATGGACGAGCTGCTCAGGTCATTGGAGGCCCGCGGCATACCCTGGGGCATCGTCACCAACAAGCCGGTACGCTTTGCGGCGCCGCTGATCCAGGCGCTGGGCCTTGATAAGCGCTGCGCCACCCTGATCTGCCCGGATCATGTTGCCGAGCGCAAGCCCCATCCCGAGTCCCTTCTGCTGGCCTGCCAGCGGGCAGGAGCGGAGCCTGAAAAAGCGGTCTATGTGGGCGACCACGAGCGGGATATTGAAGCCGGCCGCAACGCCGGCATGAGAACCATCGCGGTACGCTACGGCTACATCGAAGAGCCGGAAACCGTTGATCTTTGGAACGCCGATCAGGTCGTCAATACGGTCAGCGACCTGGCAAAACTGTTACAATAGCGCCATTTGCCAACGGAGAAACACCATGAAGGACTACCAGGCCCCGGCAGATCTGCTCAAAGACCGCATCATTATGGTAACAGGTGCCGGCAGCGGCATTGGTCGAGCTGCGGCGAAGGCCTATGCAGCCCATGGCGCCACGGTAATTCTGGTGGGCCGCACGGTTTCCAAACTCGAATCCATCTACGATGAAATCGAAGCCGCCGGGTACCCCAAGCCTGCCATTGTGCCACTGAATTTTGAGGGCGCTGCGGTGAAGGATTACGAAGAGCTGGCAATGACCATCGAAGATAACTTCGACCGCCTGGACGGGCTGCTTCACAACGCCGCCATTCTGGGAAGCCGCACCCCGGTTGAGCTGTACGATCCGGAAATCTGGAACAAGGTCATGCACGTAAATGCCACGGCGCCTTTTCTGCTCAGCCGCGCGATGATTCCCCTGTTGCGAAAGTCTCCAGACGCGTCGGTGATCTTTACCTCATCCGGTGTGGGCCGGAAAGCCAAGGCCTATTGGGGAGCGTATGCTGTGTCGAAATTCGCCGTTGAAGGCCTCAGCCAGTTAATGGCCGACGAGCTGGATGATGAACGCAACAATGTTCGGGTGAACAGCCTGAACCCCGGGGCGACACGTACGAGCATGAGGTCGCTGGCCTACCCGGCGGAGAACCCCAAGCAGAATCCGACACCGGAGGAGCTGATGCCCGTTTATCTATACCTGATGGGCGCCGACAGCCGCGACGTGACCGGCCAGCAGATCGACGCGCAGCCCAAGTAATGGAACTGATTTTTTACACAACGTCCAATTGCCATTTGTGTGAAGTGGCGGAAGCTCTGCTGGTCACTACGCCCATGCCCGAGCCGATTCCCGTGGACGCGATCGACATTGCCCAGTCCGAGAAACTGGTGGAGCGTTATGGCACACGCATTCCGGTCCTTCACCGGAGCGACACCGGCGAGGAACTGGACTGGCCGTTTACCAGGGACCAGTTAATAAACTTTCTTCGATGAGGATGACCCGACATGTTGATGGTTATTTCCCCCGCCAAAACGCTGGATTATGAAAGCCCCCTGGCGACTACCAAGCACACTCAGCCAGAGTTTCTGGACGACGCCTGCGAACTGATAGACCAGCTAAAAACCCTGGAGCCCCACGACATCAGCAATCTGATGAGTGTCAGTGACAAGCTGGGGCAGCTCAACGCCGAGCGATTCCGCAGCTGGCAGACGCCCTTCACGCCGGACAACGCCCGCCAGGCCGTGCTGGCGTTCAAGGGCGACGTCTACACTGGCCTGAACGCAGAAAGCTTTAGCGATAAAGACTTCGAGGTTGCCCAAAAGCGCCTGCGCATTCTGTCGGGCCTGTATGGCGTACTGAAACCGCTGGACCTGATGCAGCCCTACCGGCTGGAGATGGGCACGCGCTTTGAAAACACCCGGGGCAAGGACCTTTACGCATTTTGGGGCAGCAAAATCACCGACGAGCTGAATCGCCTGCTAAAAGCGGACGACGGTGTGCTGGTAAACCTGGCCTCGAACGAATACTTCAAGAGCGTCCGCAAAAAAGAGCTGGATGCCCGGCTGATCACCCCGCAATTCAAGGACTGGAAAAACGGCCAGTACAAGATGATCAGCTTCTACGCCAAGAAAGCACGCGGCCTGATGTGCCGCTACGCCATCCAGAACAATATTACCCAGGCTGACGACCTGAAAGGCTTTGACCTTGAGGGCTACCGCTTCAGTGACGAGCAGTCTGATGAGAATAACTGGGTATTTTTGCGAGACGAACAGTAAACGCCACAACCCCTTCGGAGTGAGCCATGAGCGAAGCGGTTTTCGCGCAAATCTCAATGCTGGTCCTGCTGACGGGCCTGATCGTGTGGATGGGCTTTATCGTCTGGGACCTGGCCAAAAAGTCCCAGGCGGGCCGGTTCGGCACCATAGCCTTGTTTACCATCCTCGGTGCGGGGGTCGTCGGATTTATTGTTAAGACAGTGTTAGTCGAAATCATGAAAATTTGATGTATCATCGCTCCCCTTTCTGAATCGACAACACCCAAAAGGACCCGCACAATGTGGTTTCGTAATGCCCGCATTTTCCGTTTTACCAAACCATTTGAAATCACCGCCGAAGCCCTGGAAGAACAGCTTCAGGCGGACGCCTTCAAGCCCTGCGGTCCCCAGGAAACCGCTCGTCAGGGCTGGGTGCCGCCGATGGGCAAGCACAGTGACATGCTCGTTCACAGCGCTGGTGGCTGTTACCTGATTGCCCTGCGCAAAGAGGAAAAGCTGTTGCCCTCGTCCGTGGTGAAGGAGTTGGTAGACGAGAAAGCGGAAGCCATTGAAATTGAGCAGGGCCGCAAAGTGGCCCGCAAGGAAAAAGACGAGCTGAAAGAAGAAGTCACCCTGGAAATGTTGCCCCGGGCCTTCTCCAAGAACCGGCGCTGCTACGCCTATCTGTCGCCGGCCGACGGGGTACTGGTGGTGGACGCTGGCTCGGCCAAGCAGGCGGAAGATCTGGCCTCTACCCTGCGTAAAAGCATCGGCTCACTGCCTGTGCGCCCGCCGGCGGTTGAGCAGGCGCCCTCGTTCACCTTTACCGGCTGGCTGAGCGAATCTATCGATCTGCCCTCCACCATTGAACTGGGTACCGAGTGTGAACTGAAAGACCCGTCCGAAGATGGCGGCGTGGTGCGCTGCAAGGGTCTCGACCTGCAGGGTGACGATATTCGCACCCACCTGGACGCCGGCATGCTCGTCACCAAGCTGTCCCTGACCTGGGACGACAACGTGTCCTTTGTGCTGGATGAAGAACTGGGCATCAAGCGACTGAAGTTTGGCGAGACGCTCCAGGAAAAACTGGATGATGTGGACGCTGACGACGCCGCCGCCCGTTTTGACGCAGCCTTCTCCCTGATGACTCTGGAGCTGTCCCGACTGATCCCCGGGCTGCTGGAAGCCCTGGGCGGCGAAGACCGTTCAGCGATTGTCGAAGAGGCCTGAGACAGCCTGGTCTGGCTAGTGGGAGCTCTGATCCAGGCGCTCCCGCTGCCAGTCTTTCTCGGGTTCGTTAAGTACCAGCAGCAAATCCATTACATCCTCTTCCATGTTGTAACGGATCTCGAAGCCCAGGTGTTCTGCCAACCGCAGCATGGGCCGGTTGTCCGGCAGCACATTACCTACCATCTCCACCGTGCCCCTGGCCCGGCAGTAATCGATCATCTTCTGCATCAGGGCGACGCCCAGGCCTTCGCCTTTCATGCCGTCCTGCACCATCACCGCGAACTCACAGCGCAAATTATCAGCATCCGTCCAGGTCCGCACCGTGCCCAGGGTTTCCTCACCCTCGCCGTCTTGCCGGGGCGCATTGGCGATGAACACCATTTCCCGGTCGTAATCGATCTGTACCATCTGGGCGACGTCTTCCCGGGAGAAATGCTTTCGGTACTGGAAAAACCGGTAACGGATGGATTCAGGCGACTGCAGTTCATGAAACGCCCGATGCGCGGGCTCATCCTCTGCCAGTACCGGGCGGATGATCACTCGCCGACCGGATTTGGGCAGCACAATCCACTCCTCAAGCTCCCGGGGATAGGCCTGGATAATGGGCTTACCGGGCCGCTCAGACAGATCAATGGCGATATTCACTGCCACGGCGCCGTCATCATTGAACAGCAGTGGCGAGATCTCCAGCCCTCGAATTTCCGGTATATCGATGACGATCTGTGACAGGGTGACCAGGGTTTCCGACACCGCCCGAATGTCTTCTTCCGGCTTCAGACTGTGCTCGTTCAGCAGTTTGTACATATAGGTTCGACGCAGAAGCTCCCGGGCCAGCACCATATTCAGCGGCGGCAGTGCAATCTGACGGTCGGTCATCACATTGATCTGGGCACCGGCGGCGCCGCAGACCACAAGCGGGCCGAACAGGTGGTCGCGAGTAATGCCGACACTGAATTCGATTCCACCCACATGCTGGTAGGAACGCTGCACCGCATAACCCAGAAATCCGCTGTCCGGGTAATGGTACTGGTATTCCTCCATCAGAAACCGGCAGGAGTCTATGATCGCGCCTTCGCTGTTCAGCTTCTGCACCGTGCCCTTGTAGCGTCGCTGACCCGGACTCATGGAAACAAAGGGAACACAGGATCGTTCGTGAATCAGGGTGATATCAATGGGGCGGCGTTCAACGGCAAAGGCCTCCAGTACCTCCTCTACATCGTCGCAGTAGATGGTATCGACCGTGTTGATGCCGTAATCCCGCACCACATCACGTGATTCCCTGTTGGTCAGACAGTAACGTCTGTCCCGCAGCGCCTCAGTCACCACACGTCGGGTCTGGGACCTGTCAGCCAGGTGATCGGTGAAGGATTCCGGTGTTTCGGTGAGCAGCCGCTGTACCCGCTGGTGACGAACATGCTGCATGAACGCCGTCACCGCTTTTTCCGGGTTGAAGAAAGATGGCAGGCCCGCACGGTAAAACTCTTCACGGGCGTCCATCACTGTGCTCTGCCCCAGCCAACAGGTGAACACATTCAGCCGAGTACCCTTGGCCGCCCGAACCACCGCATCGGCAATCTGCAGGCTGTCTTCTGTCAGCGTGGGGGCGTACATCACCAGGAGGTTGGTGATCTGGGTATCCTTTGCGAGGATCTTTACTGCAGATGCATAGAGCTCCGGCGAAGCGTCATACCCCAGATCGATAGGGTTTTTACGGCTCCAGTAAGGAGGAAGATACCCCCCCAGTTCGTTGAGCGTATCGTCCGAAAGCCTTGCCAGTTCGCCATCCAGGGACGCCAGCCGGTCCACAGCAAGCACGCCGGGCCCCACGCCATTCGCCATTATTGCCAGGCTTTCCTTACGCAAGGCTCGCATCCGGGTGAGCGTTTCCAGGGCGTCAAACATCTGCCCTAGCCCGTCCACCCTCAGCACACCCGCCCGCTGCAACATGGCGTCATAGATAGGATCGCTCTGGGTAAGGCCTGCCGGCAATTCGTGGGGGATCCATTCTGATTCGGGAACCCTGCCGCTTTTCACCGCGATGACCGGCTTGGTACGGGAAGCGACGCGCACTGCTGACATAAAGCGCCTGGGATTGGGAATACTTTCGATGTGCAGGAGAATCGCCCGGGTCTGGGTATCCTGGGCCAGGTAATCGATCAGGTCATCGTGGTCGATGTCCATGCCATCGCCCAGCGTCAGGAAATAGCTAAAGCCGACGCCCCGGGCAAAGGCCCAGTCAATGATGGAGCTGGCGATGGTGCCGGACTGTCCGATGAACGCCACCTTTCCCGGAATGGCACCCATGTGGGCGTAGGTGGCGTTGAGTTTGCGGGCGGGTACCATGAGGCCGATGGTGTTGGGGCCAAGCACCCGTATGCCACTGTCCCTGGCGGCCTTGCGCACGGAATACATCAGCGGCTGGCCGGTTTTGCTGTGACTGCGTGACATGCCGCCGGTCATCACTATTGCCGTGCGGATACCGGCTTCCCCAAGCTTGCGAACCATTTTGGGAACCGTTGCCGGTGGCGTGCAGACGATCGCCAGATCTGTGCGCTGGGGCAACTGGGAGACCTTGCGAACGCAGGGAACGCCATGAACGTTGTCGTAGTGATTGCGGTTAATCACCCACAACTTGCCTTCGTAACCGCCACCCATCAGGTTGCGCAATACCATGCCGCCGAGATTATCTGCGCGCTCCGAGGCGCCAACCACCACGATCGAGCCGGGGTTGAACAGGCTTTCCAGATAACGGGTGCTCACGCTGCTGGCCTCCTTGTGGGTGTTAATCCTGACTCTGCTGCGATGACCGATTCCTATCTTAGGCGCTTGAGCATTAATGGGAAATGCTCCAGCGGATCTACGACCAAAGAAATCAGGTAAGCGCCGATTATCCCTGATAACATTTGCCAGATTACAGTAATAACAGAGTGTCGGGGCCAGCCGTATGACAACCGGATTTTTTTCTCACGACGATTACACCAGACATGTCATGGCGCCTGATCACCCGGAGTGCCCGGAGCGACTGACGTCCATCATCAGCTATCTTGGCCAGACCGGCCTGGACCAGACCCTGGACTGGGTAAAGCCGGAAGAAATCACCCGCGACCAGCTGCTGCTGGCGCATCCGGAGGGCTACCTGCACCAGCTGGAACTGATGCAACCCACCAAGGGCCGCGTTTACACCGACCCCGACACCGCCATGATGCCCCACACCCTCAGGGCCGCCCGCCTTGCTGCCGGCGCCAATATTCAGGCAGTGGACATGGTACTCAGCAGCCAGCTCACCAACGCGTTCGTGTGCGCCCGCCCCCCGGGGCATCACGCCGAACGCAGCAAATCCATGGGCTTCTGTTTCTACAACAACGTCGCGCTGGCAGCCAAACGCGCGCTGAACTTCCACCATCTGGAGCGGGTCGCCATCATTGATTTTGATGTGCATCAGGGCAATGGAACCGTGGACATTGTTGGTGGCGATGAGCGTATTCTGATGTGCTCCAGCTTCCAGCACCCCTTCTACCCGCACTCCCATGTGCATCGTCAGGCGGAGAACATCATCAATACGCCGATTTCAGCCGGCGAATCGGCCCTGAACTACCGGAAGATTGTTGAAGAGGCGTGGCTGAAGAGACTGCAGGATTTCCGGCCGCAAATGGTGCTGATTTCCGCGGGTTTTGACGGCCACAAGCTGGACCCGCTGGCGGAACTGAACCTGGAAGCGGACGACTACCGCTGGCTGACGGAAATGCTGGCCAGCGTCGCCCGTGACCACGCCAACGACCGGATCATCTCCACGCTGGAGGGCGGGTATCACCTGAAGGCTCTGGCGGAAAGCGTGAATGCCCACCTGGAAGTGCTCAGCCAGATTCACTGACCTGCTACTAGCTGTTTGGCGCGCCGGACTCGTAGCCCTGGGCCTGCTGCAAATCTGGACGCTCGCCTTCCCGCTGAAGGCGAATGGTGGTCCGCCGGTTATCTGCGGGCCGGTTGGACACCGGATACTGATCCGCATGGGCCCGCACAATCACCAGGTCTTCCGGAACACCCTGGCTGGTCAGATAATCCGCCACCACGTTGGCCCGCTCCTCAGATAGAACCCGATTGTTAATTCGGCTGCCACTGCTATCGGTGTGGCCATCCACAAACACACGCTCGACGGTGGAGTCCGCCAGGACGTAGGTCACGATGTTATCGAGAAGACCTCGGTCGGCGTTTGACAAGCTAGTGCTGCCGGGACCGAACGGCACCCGCGAGCGCTTGATCTGATCGTAGTTAACCGGCAGCAAACCGGCGGTGCAGGAACGATAGGCGGGAAACTGCCCGGAAAAATTGATATTGGAGACTCGAACCCGCACGGGACGCCCGTCGAACCAGGATTCACGGGTGACTGTCGGGCTCATGCCCTCCATCAGCCCCTGGATCAGGATCATCGCCTTGCGCTCGTCCAGCTGCACCTGCCGCCGACCGTCAGAGACCGATACCATACCCACTGGCCTTGGCTTGATACCGGGGCGCCAGGCCGGCGCCTCAACGACCATGCGTCCGTTACCCGGGCGCATAAGGGCCAGTTCCGATTCCAGGAAGAAAGACAGATCCTCACCGGCCCGGTGCTTGAATACTGCGCGCCCATAACCCGGCACCTCATGCACCAGGGTGCACTCGAACACCGACTGAGACAGGTACCACTGGCTGTTTTCAATGCCCGCACCATAGGTTGCCGCCTGAATTCCAGGCGTGATGGCGGCAAAGATCAACGCCACAGCAGCGCTCACTCTGGTGCCGCGCAAAAATCTCCGGGAATCGTCTGACAATCTGGCCATGTTGCCGGTCCGTAAATTGAATTCACTCTACGGTGCTTTACGGCAGGTGTTGGCAATTCTTTAGGCCTCTGACGGAAACAATCGAGAGTCGGTTCTGGTATAATCCGCCAAATTTTTAGCCCTGCCGGAACCGCAAAATGACCGATCAACTCACCATCACCCGCCCTGACGACTGGCACCTGCACGTCCGCGACGGCGATATTCTCAAGGATGTGGTTCCGGCAACCGCGCGCCATTTTGGCCGCGCCATCATCATGCCGAACCTGACGCCGCCAGTGACCGACGCCGCCGCCGCATTGGCTTATCAGGAGCGAATAATGGCGGCCGCCGGTGACGCGAATTTCACCCCGCTGATGACCCTATACCTGACCGAGGCAACCACCCCGGACGACATACGGGTTGCGAAAAGCGCAGGCGTTGTTGCTGCCAAACTCTACCCCGCCGGTGCGACCACCAATTCAGAATCAGGCGTGACCGACATCCGCCGGATCTATCCGGTACTTCAGGCAATGAGTGACTGTGGCATGCTGCTGCTGGTTCACGGCGAAGTTACCGATGCAGACATCGATATCTTCGATCGGGAGAAGGTATTTCTGGAGCGGGTACTGGCACCAACCCTGGAGGCATTCCCGGCCCTGAAAGTGGTGCTGGAGCACATCACCACCGCGGATTCTGCCGAATTTGTCTCGCAACACCAGGATGGCCGGCTAGCCGCAACCATCACCCCCCAGCATCTGATGTACAACCGGAACCACCTGCTGGTGGGCGGCATTCGGCCGCACCTTTATTGCCTGCCAATTCTAAAGCGTAACCGCCACCAGCAGGCACTGCGGGATGCGGTGGTCAGCGGCGATCACCGGTTCTTCCTGGGAACCGATTCCGCGCCTCACTCCCGGGACCGCAAGGAAACCGCCTGCGGCTGTGCTGGCTGTTATTCCGCCTTCAGCGCCCTGCCACTGTACGCCGAGGTTTTCGAAGAACTCGGGGTGCTGGGGAATCTGGAAGCCTTCGCCAGTTTCAACGGAGCGGACTTCTACGGCCTGCCGCGAAACCGGGATACCGTCACCCTCGTAAAGACACCCTGGCAGATGCCGCAGACCCTCCCCCTGGCGGACGGTGAAATCGTACCCCTGAGGGCGGGTGAGCAACTACTCTGGCAAGTCGCCTAAACACAAATTTCTGGAGTTCCAGTGACTGAAGAAACCAAACCGCCGCACCCCATGTCGCGCCGCTTCCGCGGCTTTCTGCCGGTCGTGGTTGATGTTGAAACCGGCGGATTCAATCCGGAAACCGATGCCCTGCTGGAAATCGCAGCGGTGATTCTGACCATGGACGAGGACGGTTGGCTCAGACGCTCTGAAACTCATCTGCGGCAAATTGATCCATTCGAAGGTGCCAACCTGGAGCAATCCGCGCTGGACTTCACCGGGATTGACCCATGGAGTTCAGAACGGGAAGCCGTCCCAGAGCGGGAAGGCCTGAGCGAGATCTTCAGTCCCATCCGCAAAGCAGTGAAGGCACACGACTGCAAGCGTGCGGTGCTGGTTGGCCATAACGCCACCTTCGACCACAATTTCGTCTTCGCAGCAGCCATGCGCGCCGATATACGGCGCAACCCGTTCCACCCTTTCTCCACGTTCGACACCGCTACGCTGGCGGGACTTGCCTATGGCCACACGGTATTGGCCCAGGCCTGCAAACTGGCCGGTATTCCCTTCAGCAACAAGGAAGCCCATTCCGCTGCCTATGACGCCGAGAAAACGGCCGACCTGTTCTGTGGCATTGTGAACCGCTGGCGCGAGATTGGCGGATTTCCGCCACCACCGCCCGAGACAGACGAAGAAACCCCATAAAAAAACCCCGCCGAAGCGGGGTTTTTTTCAAAGCCGAATCGCTTACCAGTAGATACCGCGCATAATGGAGGCAAACGCCACCTGCTCGGTCGATACCTTGGGCCTCTGGCCGGATTTGCTGCCAGCGGCCGCCGGGGAATCGGGGAACATCCGGTAACCGGTGTTCATCACGATCTCACCCATCTTCGGCGCGACTGCGTGCAGCACCTGAGCGAAGGTGCCCAGACGGGTTGCGATGCGCTTCGGACGGTAAATCAGAGCGTTGGCCACCATATCCGCTGCTTCGTCGGGTGACAGGGTCGGAACCGAGTCGTAGATCTTGGTCGGTGCAATCATAGGCGTCTTCACCAACGGCATACTGATGGTGGTGAATGTGACATTACGGTCCGACCATTCTGACGCTGCACAACGGCTGAACGCATCAAGGGCGGATTTCGACGCTACATAGGCCGAGAAACGCGGCGCGTTGGTCAGCACACCGATAGACGAAATGTTGACGATGTGACCGCGACGACGCTCGAGCATTTTCGGTGCAAAGCCCATGATCAGGCGAACAGAGCCGAAGTAGTTCAGAGACATGGTGCGTTCAAAGTCGTGGAAGCGGTCGAAGGACAGGTCCAGTGAACGACGGATTGAACGGCCGGCGTTGTTGATCAGGAAATCCACATGGCCGTGGTTATCCAGAACGCTCTTCACGAAACGATCAGCGTCGTCCATTTCAGCAAAATCGCACTGGTAGGCATGGACATTACCGCCGCGGGCTTCGAGTTCCGCTGCCACTTCTGCCAGTCGCTCCTTCTTCCGCGCACCAATGACCAGAATTGCGCCTGCATCGGCAAGCTTTTCAGCCGTCGCCAGGCCAATGCCCGAGGTACCGCCGGTGACCACACACACCTTGCCCTCTACCGTGCCACGCAGGGTGCGATCCTTGAACAGATCGGGATCCAGATTGCGCTCCCAGAAATCCCAGATGACGGGTGCATAATCTTCCAGCCTGGGCACTTCAATATCCGTGCCCTTCAGCACGCGCTCGGTCTCCCGGGCATCGAACTTGGTCGGATAATTGATAAAGGACAGCACTGACGGCGGGATACCCATATCGTCCAGAACCGCAGACGTGAGGCGCTTCACCGGCGGCAGGTTTTTCAGGCTCTGGCGGATAAACGGCGGGATGAAACCGAACATCCGCGAATCAATACGCATCGCCATGCGCGGCGCATGGCCCGCTTCGGCGAAGATGTTCAGAATTTCGCCAACCTTGTTTGGGCTTGAATCCACGAGGTGGAAACAGTTGCCATCTTCCCCTTCCAGATGAGCAATGTGGTCAAGCGCGTTGACCACAAAGTCTACCGGCACGATATTCAGGTATCCGCCTTCGACACCGATAGTAGGAACCCACTGCGGCAGTGCGTGACGGATTTTCTGGATCATCTTGAAGAAGTAGTAGGGGCCGTCGACCTTGTCCATCTCACCGGTCTTGGAGTGCCCGATCACCATACCCGGACGATAGATGCGGAAAGGCACCTTGCAGCTCTCGCGAACCACCTTTTCGGATTCGTGCTTGGTCTTCAGGTAGGGGTGATCAAGCTTCTCCGCTTCCTCGAACATATCTTCTCGGAAAGTGCCCTTGAACAGGCCGGCGGCAGCAATAGACGACACATGATGGAAGCATTTCGCGCCCATGGCCTCAGCGGCGTTTACCGCGCTGCGGGTACCTTCGATGTTTGTCGCCTGCTGGGCCTCTTCATCGGCACCCATATCGTAGACGGCGGCAAGGTGGAAGAAATGATCAATGTTGCCTTTCAGCGATTTCATGGTCTTGGCATCGATGCCCAGGTTTGGGCTGGTAAGATCACCAACCACCGCCTTGACTCGGTTCTCGTCAGCGCCCCATCGCTCCCGCAGCACATCCAGCTTGCCCTGGGATTGTTCCCGAACCAGAACGTAAACAGTGCCACCACGAGCCAGCAGCTTGTCAACGAGGAAACGTCCGATAAAACCGGTGCCACCCGTCAGAAAGTAGTTCATTGATTATCCACCCTGCTTATAAAACAATTGTTGTCTGTCCCTGTTTTCCGCTCTGACCGGAACCAGTAGCCGACCCTTGGCAGAAAACGTTGGCATTGTACTCAAATGCATTCCTCATGTATTGAACTTTTTTAGAGCAAATACTCATTTAAGCCATTGTTTTATTTAGAGCTTCTACTCTATAAATCAGCCCGGGGCTGCAATACGATCTGTCCATACATAAGGCATACTGAAATTGAGACTAGCACATGGTTTTCAGGCTGCCCGCAAATCGCCGTCATTACACCCTTGAAATGAAACTGGCCGCCAGCAGTGACATAATCAGATGCGCGTTTTTTCCGTCTTCCACTCCATTTCGATCTGGTATACGTACTATGCAGAACAGTGATCCGAATGCTGACCGATACATCACCATTGCCCGCGCCTGCCTGAAGGCCATCAACGACACCGCGGCAGACGCCGGTAGCCGAGAAGAGAAAATTCAGGCGGTGTACGAGGCAATCGACAAGGCCTTCAAGGCCGAATTTGCGGATTATCACCAGGCGGTGGCGGTGATGAGCACCGTGCTTGAGCGAATAGCCAGTGGCCAGCTTGATGCCCAGGCTGCCGCCAGCCTGGCGCGCAAAACCCTGGACCAGCAACCGGAAACAACCCGAAACGCACAGATTCACTGACAGGCGGGCGATATGAATCAGATGACACTACTCCGGTCGGCAGGGCTCGCCCTGCTGGCCCTGATAATGATGACCGGCCAGGCGTTGGCGGCGAGTGCTCCCATCAAAAGCCCCAACGATGACAACGATTACCGGTACATTACCCTCGATAACGAGTTGAGAGTGCTTCTGATCAGCGACCCTGATTCCGACAAGGCTGCGGCGTCCATGAATGTAGCCGTTGGCAGCGGCAACGACCCGGCTGATCGCGAGGGCATGGCCCACTTTCTTGAACATATGCTGTTTCTGGGTACCGAAAAATATCCGGACCCGGGCGAGTACCAGCAGTTCATCAAAAGTCATGGTGGCAGCCATAACGCGTTCACCGCTTTCCGCGATACCAATTATTTCTTCGACATACAGGCCGAACATCTGGAAGCGGCACTGGACCGCTTTGCCGAACAGTTCGCCGCACCGCTGTTTACGCCCGAACTGGTCGACCGCGAGCGCCAGGCCGTGCACTCGGAATTCAGCTCCAAACAGAAAGAGGATGGCCGGCGTTTCTATTCCGTGAAAAAGGCCATAAGCAATCCGGAACATCCTTTTCATCAGTTTGCGGTAGGCAATCTGACCACCCTCCAGAACACCGACGCCGACCCATTGCGGCCGGACCTGATTGATTTCTGGAAGGCGAACTACTCATCCAACTTGATGACCCTGGCGGTTTATGGCCCGCAGTCCCTGCATAAACTGGAAACCATGGTCCGGGAGCGCTTCGGCGACATTGAAAACCGGAACCTGGACATCAAAACCTTTGAGGAGCCATTGTATGAGCCGGGCACCCTGCCCGCCCGGGTTGAAGTAGATGCCCTGAAAGACATTCGCACCCTGTCCCTTTCTTTTCCGATTCCGTCACAGCAGAAGCACTATCGAGACAAACCGGTCAATTACATTGCCAGCCTGCTGGGCCATGAGGGACCAGGCAGCCTGTTCACCCAGCTGAAGCAGGCCGGCCTGGTGGAAAGCCTGTCCGCTGGCAGCGGCATGGATACCGGCACCCAGGAAACCGTGGAAATCAGCATGTCGCTGACGCCAGAGGGCCTCAAGAAAACCGACAGCATTCTTGACCTCACCTTCGCCTACATCGACAAGATCCGTAACAAAGGCATCTCCAGATCCCGGTTCGAGGAAATGAAGCAACTGGCCAACATTGATTTTCGCTTTCGTGAAAATCAGGATCCGATCAGTGCCGTCACTCGACTTTCAATGCAGATGCCCCATGTGGCACCGGAAGACGTGTTGCGTGCCCCCTGGATGATGGAGAATTACGTTCCTGGCCAGTACCGGGACATCCTTGAGCGCCTGACTCCGGAAAACGTCTTGGTTGCAATACAGGCACCGGACCCGGAGCTGGAATCCGCCCGCAAAACCCAGTGGTACGATGCCGAATATGCCATCGAACCGCTGGAAAAGGGGTCCATTAACCCTGCGGCAGCCAGTCGTGCAGCGAACCTGGCGTTGCCAATGGACAACCCTTTCATCCCCGAAGATCTAGCCATGATTTCAGGCCCGACCATGGGCGAGCCGGTGTCCCTTGGCAAGGTTGATGGCATTAATATCTGGTACGCCCGGGACGTCCGCTTTGATACCCCTAAAGCCAATGTGTTTATCGGACTAAGAACACCGGCTACCACCGCATCGGCGCGCAGCAACGTGCTGTCTGGCCTGTTGATTGATGCCATCGAGACCAACCTCAATGCCTGGGCCTACCCGGCGCAACTTGCGGGTCTGGATTACAGCATCTATTCACACCTGCGGGGCATCACCATCCGCGTGGGCGGATACAACGATAAACTGCACACCCTGATGATGCGGATGCTGACCCAGATCGCCGACCCTACCCTGACGCAACAGCGATTCAACATTACCCGGGAGCGTATGATCGATGGCCTGCTCAACAAGGCCAAAGATCGCCCGGTCGAGCAGACTTCGGAATTTATACAGACCGCGCTGATCGAGAACGTCTTCAGCACGGAAGAGAAACTTGCGGCGGCGCGCAGCGTCACCTTTGACGAGCTACAGTCCTTCGCAGAAGCGTTTCTGTCACAGGTTGATCCGGTAATGCTCGCCCACGGCAATCTGACCCCGGCGTCTGCCCTTAATTACGCCCGGCAGATCAGTGCTTCGGTGTTGCAACAGAGCGAACTGACAGAGGTTCCCCGCAGCCACGTGCGGACTTTGCCGGAAAGCGAGACAGTGGTGGCGATCGAAGTGGACCATCCCGACACCGGCTACACGCTTTACGCCCAGGGTGATAGCACCGGCGTTGCCGAGCGCGCCACCTACCGGCTGCTGGCACAGATTGTCGCCAGCCCGTTCTACGAGGAAATTCGCACAAACCGGCAGCTTGGCTACATCGTCTATGCCATGCCCTACGAAATTCTGGAAACGCCGGCACTGGGATTTGTGGTGCAATCGCCTTCCGCCAGTCCCGATGTCATTAATGCCGCGGTACAGGACTTTTCGAAAGCGTTCATGAACACGCTTGCGGATATGAAACCCTCAGATCTGACCCGGGAGAAACAGGCGGTGATCAGCAAGCTGCTGGAGGCCGACCGGCAACTGGGGGAGATTTCCCAGCGCTACTGGCAGGAAATTGACCGGGGAGAAACAGACTTCGATTCCCGGCAACAGCTGGCCGAGGCCATTCGCAAAGTGTCTCATGCGGACCTGATGGAAACTTTCCAGAGCAAGGTAGTTGAACGCCAGCAGGCCCTGCGGGTAATCACCCGGAAGGAAGCGTCGGGCGCAGAGTCGGTGATGGACATGCTGCGCCAGCGCCCTTACGTGCCTGCCCCCTGACGTCAGGTAAGAGAGCAGTCGCCCGGGAACTGGTCAACAAACCGCTGCCAGTCCCCGGGCTCATCGACATCCCATCGCGGTGGTAGCTGGGCACAGGACAGGCCGACCTCGGCCAGCCGGGCGATGGTCTGTTCCAGGGCCTGATCGGTGCCCCAGCTTATCCTGTCCAGCATGCCGGGCCGATGGGTGCGCGCGCCAATGAGCACATAGCCGCCGTCGTCCGAAGGTCCGAGCACCACATCAGCGGTTTCCAGCGCCTGAACCGCCTGCTGCACGTAGCCTGGGTCCACGGAAGGGCAGTCACTGCCCACAATCAGCGCTTTGGGGAACTCCGCCAGCCCCTGTGCTAGCGCCGCCTCCATTCGCTCACCCAACACATCCCCCTGCTGGGTGCCCTGCTTAACGCCAAGGGCCTGTATGCGTTCAATAATGGGCCCGGCTGGCTGCGGCGTTTCGGGCAGCGATCGATCCCACAGGAACCGAACCTCATAACCACTGGCGCAAAGCCGTTCCAGCACCGCCAGGCTCAGGGCAACGTGGGCCGCCAGGGCGCCCTGCTCGCCCAATTCCGGCATCAGGCGGGTTTTCACTCGACCGCGCTCCGGCCACTTGGCAAACTGCATAACCAGTGCCGCTTCCGCTGACTTATTTCGCATTGCGTACATCCGCCCGATAAAGTTTTGCCAGCGACTCCGGGGATGCGCCCCGCCAGTATCGCCAGCGTATCCGCCACATCAAAAAGACCGTACGCCAGGGCCCATTTTTCTGCCAGCGACGACTGTCCGTGATTACCGGATCGGAAATGCAGAAAGGCCGGGAAACCTGCTTCAAGCGCGAGGACAGTTCCACATCTTCCATCAAGGGTACGGGCGCAAAGCCACCCATTTTCTCGAACACCGACCGGCGCGCAAAGATTGCCTGGTCGCCGGTGGCGATACCGGTCAGCCGCGACCGCTGGCTCATGAACCAGCCAATTACCCGAAACAGCCGGCGTCGGCCGGTAAGGCGCACATCGAACCGGCCCCAGGCAGCGTCGGATTCGGCGAATTCAGAGAGGCGGGAAACTGCGCTGGCGGGAAGACGCGTATCCGCGTGGAGAAACAGCAGAACATCGCCAAGCGCGACATCAGCTCCGGCATTCATCTGCACGGCCCGGCCCAGCTCCGAAACCACCACCCGATCGCAAAGCGGACCAGCCAGCCGCGCCGTGTCATCGTCACTGCCACCATCCACCACAATGATTTCGTGGCCAAGCGCACGCAGCGCCTGCAACCCGGACAGCGTTGACTCGATAGCGCCGGCTTCGCGCCAGACGGGAATAATCACACTCAATGAAAAGCGGTGCGGCAAGATGCCCCCTACAGAAAACATAGGCCCTGTGGCTGCAACCGGGACGCAAAAACCAACGCACCTTGAGCCACAGCCGTTCGGCCGCTATCATACCGCCCTTCTCGCGTTAATGCCCCCGTAGCTCATCTGGATAGAGCGTCCCCCTCCTAAGGGGAAGGTAGCAGGTTCGAGTCCTGCCGGGGGTACCATCTGACACCCCCAATGAATCCGGGAATTCGGGCGTTAAGTCATAAGGTCTCTGACTTGCGTGATCGGCCTCTTCTCACTGATCAACAAACAAAGATGAAGAATATGAATCGCTGATCCTACCCTCCTTATGGCATTCGTTATGGCCTCTGTGCAAACATTCGAACTCCATCAACGATCTGGAAAAACAATGGCCCGTTTTACCGAAATCGGCACTGCAACGATCCCCGGCAACGGTACGCAGCTGCGTTTGTTGCAGCGCAATGAGGAATTTTCCATCAAGATTGCCGGCACTACCGGCGAGTTGATGAACAGCCGGGTTCATGGGTCAGAAGATGCACTTGCAACCCTGGCCTGCGAGCGTATTGCAGAGCAACCGTCACCCCGGGTTCTGATCGGCGGACTGGGTATGGGCTTTACGCTGGCTGCGGCACTGGCGGCGCTGGGCAAAGACGCTCAGGTGACAGTAGCCGAGCTGGTTCCTGAGGTGGAGACCTGGAATCGCGGCCCGCTGGGGGCAGCGGCTGGCAACCCACTCAACGACCCCAGAGCGATTGTGCAAATCGGGGATGTGGCTGAAATCCTAAAAAAGAGCGACGGCCAATGGGATGCCATTCTTCTGGACGTCGACAATGGCCCAGAAGGGCTGACAAGAAAGGAAAACAACTGGATCTACTCAACAGCGGGTATCGCTGCAGCCCAGAAAGCCCTGCGACCAGACGGCGTTTTGGCCTACTGGTCCGCCGGGCCAGAGCATTCCTTTACAGAGAGACTGCGCGGGGCCGGGTTCTCGGTAGAGCCCGTTACCGTCCGTGGCCTGCGCCCCGGTAAAGGCGCCTACCATATTATCTGGCTGGCCTGGTAAGCGCCCCCTTCATAAGATCTATTCAACCAAAGGTGTTGGCCGCACAAGAATTTCGTTCACATCCACGTGAGCAGGCTGAACCACAGCGTACATGACGGCGTTGGCCACATCCTCCGGTTTAAGTGCATGAGCGGGCGGCGAATCAAAGAAGGGCGTATCCACCATGCCTGGCTCAATCAGCGTGACACGGATACCTGACCCCCGAAGCTCTTCGCGAACGCCATAGCCGATGGCAGACACTGCCCACTTGGTGGCGCTGTACATCGAACCGGGGATGGTGGTTCGCCCAGCCGCCGAGCCGGTCAGCAGCAGGTGCCCCCTACTTTCCCGCAGTGCCGGGAGGCAATGCTGGATGGTCAGGCCGACACCCAGAATATTGGTCAGGATCATGTCCTTCCACACATCCGGATCGGCCGCGCTAAAGCCACCCGGCTCTCCGCCGCGGCCGGCATTGGCGAATACTGCGTCAATGCGCCCGAAGGTTTTCAGTGCCTGGCTCACCAAATTCTGCTGGTCCTCTCCACTTTGCACATCGCACTGAACGGTTAGCACGTTGCTCTCACCACCGAGTTCATCGCGAAGGCCGGCAAGCTTGTCCTGCGAACGCGCCGCCAGCACCAGCCTATAGCCCTGTTTCGCGGCCGCCCGTGCGGTTTCCGCACCAATACCCGAGGAAGCACCGGTTATCAGAATTACGGGTTTGTCTGCCATAAGATTTGTCTCCTTTCATCTAATTTACGCGGGAAACAGTACGGCATCAGTATGTAATCAGACCGTCGGGGGTATCAATCGAAACTGACTCGGTCGTGACGCTGAACGGATTCGAAACCAATGCTCGTTATAAGCAATAATGATATTTTTATAAAGCGGTCTCTCGGGGATCAGATGCGCAAAAAGGAGGCAAACCGACCAGGATGTCAATGGAGAACGGATTCAGAGCTTTGGTGGTTGAAGGTGGCGCCATGCGGGGTATTTTTGCGGCGGGCGTTCTTGATGCTTTCCTGGAACGCGACTACCACCCGTTCCATAGAGCCTATGGTGTTTCGGCAGGCGCCACGAATCTGGTGGGGTATCTGGCAGGAGATCATGGTAGAAGCCGGCAAATCATCACCGGTCACGCCTGCCAGCCGGATTTTATTGACTGGAAGCGCTTTGCCCGCGGCGGTCACCTGTGTGACGTTGGGTGGCTCTGGCAGCAGTCGTTCAAGGATGTGCCCCTGAGCCTGGGGAACTACCTGAACGGGACAACCGAACTATGGGTGACCACCACATCGGCCGTGACCGGGAAGCCCTGTTATTTCCGGGTGAACGAACAGAACCTGCATGAAGTGGTCACTGCCTCCTGCTCTATCCCCATTGCCTACCGGGATTACCCGCAAGTCAATGGCGAACCGATGACAGACGGCGGCCTGGCCGATGCCATTCCAGTGGTAAAGGCCTACGAGGACGGTGCCCGGGACATTACCGTGGTGCTGTCACGCCCTGCCGGCTACCGTAAAAAACCACAGAAGTTTCCCTTCGTGCCCAAGCGTCTGTTCCGGGACTATCCTGCCCTTGCCGAGGTCTCTCTGCGTCGGGCAGAACGCTACAACGCCACCCTGTCTTTCATCGAGAACCCGCCCGAAGACTGCACCGTCCATGTTATCGCTCCGACCAGCGCTTTTGCCGTTGGCCGGCTGACGCGAAACCCGAAGCTACTGGACGATGGATATCAGGAGGGACACGAGGCCGGGCTCAGCTATCTTGATCAGCTGAACCCGGCCCATTAGCGGAGTATCACCAGCGGTTTCTTAGCGGTTTCCAGCATTCGGGTGGTGGTGCTTCCCACCAGGAACTGGCGAATGCGGGAATGACCATAGGCACCCATGATCAGAATGTCGATGTTGTGCTCTTCCTGATAGGCGTGCAGTGTCTGCTCCACATCCCCCTGCCGGATAGCCGGGTGAATCTCGGAACCCTGATCGGACAGCAACCGCTCTGCCCGCTTGAGCTGTTCCTGATGCTCGGCGGTGTCGGCGCCCACCAGTACCAGATGCAGTGGCATACCATGGAACACAGGTGTGGCGGACAGCAGTTCAATGCTACGGAACGCCGTAGCACTGCCATCAAAGGCAAGCATGGCACTGCGGGGCTGAACGTATTCATCCGGCACCATCAAGATGGGCCGGTGAACACTGCGGATAACCGTTTCCAGCTGGCTGCCCACGTGCCGGCCCGCCGCGGCGCTGCTTTCACCGTGCAGGCCCATAACGAATAGCTGGGAATCCGACTCAAGCTCCACCAGTGAGCTGGCCAGATCATCGTGACGCTGGCGTTTGGTTGCTTTGTCCATGCCGTCGGCAAGAACCCGCTTTTCCGCCTCGTCCAGCAACACATGCCCGTGTTTCAGGGCAAGCTTGCTGCGCTCCTGATCCAGGCTGACCAGTTCTTCCTGAAGCTGTTCGCGGCTGCCAAGGCCAATGCTGCCGCTCATGTCGGTTCTGGCAGGATACTTTTCCTCGTCCAGTACATGTAGCAGCATCAGCGGGGCACCCATGCGCTGGCTGGCCCAGGCAGAGTAATCACACACGGCAAGTGCAGCCTCAGAGCCGTCGATGCAAGCGACAACCTGCAATGGTTGCAAGGATTCCGGAGCCCCGTCCTCACGGTTTTCAATGGTCATTGTTCTATCTCCGTCAGTGGGCCATCAAGCGTTCAACGGCATCGGGTTTATCATGCACGCCAAAGCGGTCCACAATGGTTGCGCTGGCCTCGTTCAGGCCGATCACTTCCACGTCCGCGCCCTCGCGGCGGAACTTCACAACCGCTTTGTCCAGAGCGCCGACAGCGGTGATGTCCCAGAAGTGCGCCCGGCTGAGGTCGATCACCACATTATCCGTTGCTTCTTTAAAATCAAAGGATTCGATGAATTTCTCAGACGAACTGAAGAAGACCTGGCCGATCACCGTGTAAGTGCGGGTGTCGGTGGCCTCGTCATAGTCGGAATTCACAAGCATGTAGTGGCCAATCTTGTTGGCAAAGAACAGCGCAGCCAGCAATACGCCCGCCAGTACACCAAAGGCTAGGTTATGGGTTGCCACTACAACAATGACCGTAACCACCATGACGATGTTGGTGGAGAGCGGGTGCTCTTTCAGATTCTTGATTGAAGCCCAGCTGAAGGTGCCGATGGACACCATGATCATTACGGCCACCAGTGCCGCCATGGGAATCTGTACCAGCCACTGGTCCAGCACCAGCACCATCATCAGCAGGAACACACCGGCGGTCAGGGTCGAGAGCCGGGTGCGGCCACCGGATTTAACGTTAATGATGGACTGGCCAATCATCGCGCAGCCTGCCATGCCGCCCAGCAGTCCCGAGCCGATATTGGCAATGCCCTGCCCTTTGCATTCGCGGTTACGATCACTGGTGGTGTCGGTCAGGTCATCCACAATCGTGGCTGTCATCATGGACTCCAGCAAACCAACCACCGTCAGTCCGACCGAATAAGGCAGGATAATCATCAGCGTTTCCAGATTCAGCGGTACATCCGGCCAGAGAAAAATCGGCAGGGTGTCCGGCAGCTGACCCATGTCGCCCACGGTACGAATATCAATGTTGTAGACCATGGCGACCGCCGTAAGCGCCACAATGCAGATCAGCGGCGAGGGCAGGATTTTGCCCACCAGGGGAAGCAGTGGAAACAGGTAGATGATACCAAGGCCCGCAGCGGTCATGGCGTACACATGCCAGGTTACGTTGGTCAGCTCCGGCAACTGGGCCATAAAAATCAGAATGGCCAGGGCGTTCACAAATCCCGTCACCACCGATCGGGACACGAACCGCATCAGCGACCCAAGCCTGAGATAGCCGGCCACAATTTGCAGCGCACCGGTCAAAAGGGTCGCAGCCAGCAGATATTCAAGACCATGTTCCTTTACCAGCGTGACCATCAGCAACGCCATGGCGCCCGTCGCCGCAGAGATCATTCCCGGGCGCCCTCCGACAAAGGCGATCACCACGGCGATGCAGAAAGAGGCATAAAGCCCGACCTTCGGGTCCACTCCGGCAATAATCGAGAACGCAATGGCTTCGGGAATCAGGGCGAGGGCTACCACAATTCCGGCGAGGAGGTCCCCGCGTATGTTGGAGAGCCAGTTTTGTTTGAGGCTATTGATCATAGTCAGTAGGTCCGATCGAGATTACAGAGACTGATAACGCGCTGAGACACAATGCTTCGCCTGCCCGGGAACGACACGATATACAGGGGTTAAGCCTTGCTCAGAATTCAGAGAGAGGGTATTGCTTGTGCGCTATGGCGGAAGGATTGTCACGGTATGGTTTCAGTATTGTCTGATGAAATTGGAACTTCGCTCAGTTAAGGGCGCGGAGCTTACCAGATCGCAACAATAAAAGACACCGATAGCACTGACCCGATCACAGCATCTGTGTTAGCGTGACGGATAATTGTGCAAAAGGTGCAAAAAGCACCCGGTAATTATGTATAGCGAGGGACGAACACCTAAAAGGAGACCATACTCAGAACAACAGTCAAAAGGCACGCCGTTATGACCGCAAGCTGGATGGAAAAGCGCAGGCTGACGGCACTCAAACGCCTGGGAATACTGGATACCCCGCCTGAACACCGTTTTGACCGGCTTACCAGTATTGTTCGCCGGATCTATCAGGTACCTATCGCCCTGATCTCCCTGATTGATGACGACCGCCAATGGTTCAAGTCCAGGCAGGGTCTGGAAGTGGACGAGACCCCCAGGGCCCATGCCTTCTGCGATTACACCATCCGTCAAGACAGGCCTTTCATCGTCGAAGACGCAACGCTCGACCCCCGCTTCAAAGACAACCCATTGGTCACCGGGCCGCCCCACGTGCGCTTTTACGCCGGCATGCCCATCCGTGAACCCAGCGGATTCAAAGTCGGGAGCCTGTGTATTATTGACCGGGCTCCGCGCAACATTCAGGAAATGGACCTGGACCTTCTGCGGAACGTGGCCAGCCTGGTGGAAGATGAAATCGAACGCGCCTTCCTCACGGGAGACAGCGATGATTTCGTTGAGGTCTCCCATTTAACCCGCTCCATTCACCGTGCCCAGAATATTTTTCTAACTCACGACAGCCTGAGCGCGGCACTGGAATTTGTTCTCAATGACCTTCTGGCGCTCACCGCCAGCCAGTTCGGTTTTATTGGGGAAATTCTTCACCACCCTGACGAAACCCCTTATCTGAAAATTGGCGCCATTACCAACATCGCCTGGAACCCTGAAACCGAAGCGCTGTATCAGCAGGTCAAACGGCGCGGGCTGATATTTGAACAAAACGATAACCTGCTGGGTGCTTCAATGCTGGCGGATCAGTTCATCATCGCCAACGATTTTTCATCAGACCCGAGACGTGGCGGCCTGCCCGACAAGCATCCGCCAATCAGTTCTTACTTCGGTGTTCCGATCTATGCGGGAAGTGAAAAAGTCGGCTTGGTAGGGCTCGCCAACCGCATGGATGGCTACTCGGAAAACCTGGCCGGCGAGCTGGAGCCTCTGTTACAGACCGTCGGCCAGTTCATTGAACGCAAACGTCTGCACCGTGAGAAAAGCGAACACAGCCGAAGCCTTGAACGGGCTGCGAACTATGATTCGTTAACCGGCCTGCCCAACCGCCGGCGGCTGACAGAACTGTTCGAACAGGAACTGGTTGAGGCTGACAGACGCAACGGACTGTTGTCCGTATGCTTTATTGATCTTGACGGTTTCAAAGAGATAAACGATCGCTATGACCATTCCGCTGGCGATTTTGTTCTGAAGGAAGTGGCCGGCAGGCTGCAGGGCGCCTTGCGAGAGCATGATGTTATCGCGAGACTTGGTGGCGATGAGTTTGTCGCTATCCTGCGCGATGTGGAAAACGAGTCTGTCTATGACCGCATGCTGGAGGCCATTCGTCAGCCTCTTGGCTTCGGGGATCAGGTATTTGAGCTGTCCGGCAGCATGGGAATCACGGTCTACCCGGATGACCGGGTCGATACAGACCTGCTCCTGCGCCATGCTGATCAGGCCATGTACGCGGCAAAAGAATCCGGCAAAAACCAGTACCGGCATTTCGATCTCCAGTCCCACGTACTGCGGAAGGAACGTGACCGCGTGCTCGAGCAGACGCCCCACGCGCTTAAGGAGGGCCAATTTGAACTCTATCTCCAGCCCAAAATCAATCTGACGGCCCGGACCGTTGAGGGCTTTGAGGCTCTGATCCGCTGGAACCACCCGACCGAGGGCCTGCTGGCGCCGGGCGCATTTCTGCCACATCTGGAGTACACCGAATTTGCCGACGATGTAGGTCGGTTCGTACTGACAGATGCGGTCGACATGCTTGAACAATGGTCCGATGAAGGACTGTCCTATTGCCTGAGCATCAACCTGAGCCCATCCCATTTCCTGAGCGAGCGATTTATCCCCGACCTGGAATCAGCCCTTGCCGGGACAGACAGCCGGCTGCGGTCACGCCTGGTGCTGGAAATTCTTGAAACCACCACGCTCGACAACACCGAAAAGGTCATCGAAAACCTGGCAGCCTGCCGGGCGCTGGGCGTGCAGATTTCCCTGGATGATTTCGGAACCGGCTACTCTTCCCTGGACTATTTCCGCCGGCTGAATGTGGATGAAATCAAGGTGGACCGTTCCTTCGTGTCGGACATGTTGACCAGGCCCGACGATGAGCTGATTGTGAGTGCGATCATTGGCCTGTCCCAGAACTTCGGCAGGCGGGTGGTTGCCGAGGGCATCGAGACACTGGAAGTCCAGGAGCGTCTGGTGGCCATGGGCTGCGAGGTTGGACAGGGGTTTTATTACACCCGTCCCGTTCCTCGCGAGCAAGCACTGGCCTGGGCCAGAAGCTTCTCACCCGAACCTCCAGCTCAAACTTCAGGCCTGCCAGCAGGATTGGCCTGAAAACTGCTTCAGTCAGCATTAAGCACGAATTGCTTACCCTGTTGATTGGAGGATACATCCATGTCCCTACTGACTTCGCTGATCCAGGCCGGTGCCCAGTTCCAGCAGGCCATGGAGAAACGCCAGGCGTCTGTGTCCGCCGACGGCGGCACCAACACTGGTCTCAAAGCCGCGGCCGGCAAAGCTTCAGCAGAACAGGCAACGTCCGCCACAGATGATCGTTTTACCCCATCGGGCAACGGCGACACCGACCCCTTTCAGATCAAGGCACGCAAACTTGCCATGGCGGATTACAAGCAGACCGTAGGGCAGGATCTTGCCTTTGTCCGGGAAACACTGCGGCACAAACTTGCCGAATATCAGCTTAGCCCGGCCAGCAGCATGGAAGTATCAAGGGACGACAATGGCGACATTCGCCTGAGTGGCAACCTGCCCCCGCAGAGCAGCGCCCGGATCGAGCAGGACCTGAACAACAGCCGGCCCTTTCGGGAGGCTTTCAGCAGGCTGAGCGCCAGCGAGCCGACGCTCCACTTCATGGATAACGCGCTCAAACTGAATAAAGCCTACGGCGTCAGCAATTCCCTGCTCGACACCATCACCAGCGAGAACCAGCAATTCAACGGACTTCAGGACCTGGTTCACCGCTACGATTCCGTTCGCCGGTCGGTGGCCGCTGGCGACAGCGAGGCTTACCGCTCCAGCAAAGATTACGCGTTCAGCCTAAACACCCTGGCCTGAACGCGTACCCTGGCTCTAAAGCTGGAACGGCTTCGGGTCGCCCTTACCCTCACGGGTCACTTCCGGAACGTCTCCGGTCATGTTGACCACGGTCGTCGCCTCAAGGCCGCAGAAACCACCGTCGATAATAAGATCGAGCTCGTGTTCCAGCCGGTCGCGGATTTCCTCCGGATCGGTCATCGGGTCTTCCTCACCCGGCAGAATAAGCGTACTGCTCATGATCGGCTCACCCAGTTCCGCCAGCAATTCCTGAACGATGGGGTTGTCCGGCACACGCATACCGATGGTTTTGCGCTTTGGGTGCAGCAATCGACGCGGTACTTCACTGGTAGCCTCCAGAATGAAGGTGTAGGCGCCCGGCGTGAACTGCTTTAGCAATCGGTATTGGGTATTGCCCACCTTTGCGAAGACGCCGACGTCGGAAAGATCCCGGCACATCAGGGTGAAGTTGTGCTTGTCGTCCAGGCGGCGAATGCGTTTGATGCGGTCCACCGCCTGCTTGTCGTCCAGCTGGCAGCCGATGGCATAGGCGGAATCCGTTGGAAACACAATCACCCCACCTTTGCGCAGAATATCTGCTGCCTGGTTGATCAGTCGCTTCTGGGGCGTTACCGGATGAATCTGGAAAAACTGACTCACTGTTTGCCTCCTGCGGTGAAAGCCGGATCGTGTTTCGAACCACCCAGGCAGTTGGGCGAGTCAGGCGCCGCCTGGCCCGATTCGGCCCATTCCTGCGGCGTATAAAGATGAAGTGCCAGTGCGTGAACACCACCGGACAGCTCCTCCGCGAGTATCCCGTAGATGGCCTGGTGACGCTTCACCTTGCCCTGCCCCTCAAAATCGGCAGATACCAGCGTTACCTTGAAATGGGTTTCGGAATTCGGCGGCACATTGTGTTTGTGGCTTTCATTCTCGACCGCAAGAATATCGCAGTTGAAAGCTGGCTCCAGCTTCTGTTCAATCGAGTGTTGAATCGTCATGACCGGAGTCACTCCTGTTCCAGTGCGTTTGCGCCCAGTCTACTACAGCAAGGGCCCGGTCTGCTTGACAGGATTGGGGCAAAGCGCCATCTTCCTATGCCCTTTTTAACCCGCTGAAGCCTATGCGTCTGTACATTGCCGAGAAACCCAGCCTGGGCCGTGCCATTGCCGCGGCGCTTCCCACTCCCCACCAGAAGGGGCAGGGCTGGATCCGCTGTGGTCAGGGCGAAGACGCCTGTACAGTAAGCTGGTGTATCGGCCACCTGCTGGAACCCGCCGAGCCGGCCCAGTATGACCCCAGATGGAAAAAATGGCGGCGCGAGGATCTTCCCCTTTTCCCTGGCCAGTGGCAGGTGGCGCCCAAACCCAGTGTCAGTCAGCAGTTGCAGATATTGCAGTCGCTGATGAACAAGGCCGATCTGATTATTCACGCCGGCGACCCGGACCGAGAAGGCCAGCTGTTGGTTGACGAATTGATCCGCTACGCTGGGGTACAGTGCCCGGTCGAGCGCATCCTGATTAACGATCTGACCCCCAGCGCCGTCGCCAGAGCCATAGCCGCGCCCCAGGACAACCGTCGGTTCCGGCGTCTTTCCCACTCGGCCCTGGCCCGCCAGCGCGCCGACTGGCTCTACGGAATCAATCTGACCCGTTTTTACACCCTGTTCTACCAGCAGCAAGGGCAAGAGGGCGTATTTTCCGTGGGGCGGGTGCAGACACCGGTACTGGGACTGGTCGTCACCCGTGACAACACCATTGAAAACTTTGAGCCGAAGCCCTTTTTCCGCATTGAAGCCACCTGTCATGCAACGGATGAACAATCACCCACGGACCGTTTTGTCGCCCGCTGGTTACCTTCTGAAAAAGATCAGGACCATATCGATGAAGAAGGGCGGCTGCTCGACCGCGAGGTTGCAGAGCAGATAGCCGAGGCGGTCAAAGGGCGGCCAGGCAGGATTACCGAGGCAAGGTTTCGCGACCGAAACGAGCCTCCTCCCTTGCCGCTATCCCTGTCCGCGCTTCAGATCGAAGCCGGCCGGCTGTTTCGCATGGGTGCCAAGGATGTTCTGGACGTCGCGCAGAATCTCTACGAGCGCCACCAGCTGATCACCTATCCGCGCTCGGATTGCCGGTATCTCCCGGAGGGCCACTATGAGCAACGCCATACCGTGGTTCAGGCGATCCGCAAAATCGCATCGGATCTCGATCAGGCCTGCGATTCAGCCGATCTGGCCCTTCGCTCGGCGGCCTGGAACGATAAA
This sequence comes from Marinobacter halotolerans, assembly GCF_008795985.1. NCBI lineage: Bacteria > Pseudomonadati > Pseudomonadota > Gammaproteobacteria > Pseudomonadales > Marinobacteraceae > Marinobacter > Marinobacter halotolerans. The sequence continues at coordinate 51,400 of NZ_VMHP01000001.1, forward strand.
AAAGTGGACGCCCACCACGCCATCATCCCCACCGCCCGCCAGAGCGGGTCCGGCCGCCTCAGTGAAGCGGAGCAGAAAATCTATGATCTGATCAGCCGCTATTACCTGATGCAGTTCAACGCCGACGCCATCCACCGGGAGGGTCGCCTGAAGCTGACTATCGGCGAGCATGAATTCCGCGCTACCGAAACCGCCATTGCCGAGCCCGGCTGGAAGCAGTTGGAGATACGCCAGCGCGAGGAGCGCCAGGAAGTAACAAAGGCCCCCCTGCCGAGGCTTTCCGTCAGAGATCCGATACTGTGTGAATCCGCCGACATCCGGGAACGCAAGACCCAGCCACCGCAGCCCTTTACCGACGCCACACTGCTGTCGGCGATGACGAATATTGCCCGATTTGTCAGCGATACGGAGCTGCGCAAAACCCTGCGGGAAACCGATGGTCTGGGTACGGAAGCCACACGGGCGGCCATCATCGATACTCTCTTCCGACGCGAGTACCTGGTGCGGGAAAAACGGTACATCCGCTCTACCCCGAAGGGTCGGGACCTGATTGAAGCCCTCCCCGAGTCTGTCAGCACGCCGGACATGACGGCGGTCTGGGAGGCCACGCTGGAGCAGATACGCAGCGGCGAAGGCGATCCCAGGGAGTTTCTGGCGCAGCTTCAGAACCAGATTCGCCAGCTCGTGTCCGAACCAGGAGCCGACCAGGCCAATACGGATCAACGCCCCGGCTCGGGGGTGCACTGCCCCAAATGCCGGGCGCCCATGCGGGAGCGGGAAGGAAAATTCGGTGCCTTCCAGGCCTGCACCCGCTTCCCGGACTGCAACGGCACCCGACCCATCGACGACACCAGCCCCGGCGACGGCAGCGGCGAGAGACCTGTACCCTGTCCCCACTGTTTTTCGCCACTGGTCCGGCGAAAAAGTGCAAAAGGCTGGTTCTGGGGCTGCAGTAATTTCCCTGCCTGCCGACAAACAGTCAATGATGTGGACGGCCGTCCGGCGGTTCGTTTACCGAATACTACATAACGATACTGAAGCCACTTTCATTTTTTGTAATACTGCGGTTTTCCTGGGAAAACTTCGTTGAGGACGCCAAATGCGCATTGCACTTCTTGAAGATGAGCATGAACAAGCGCAACACATTCAGGCCATGCTGGCTGAGCGTGGGCATCAGTGTGATCATTTTCCGTCAGGGCAGTCCTTTTTGAGCGCGGTGCTGCACCGCAGCTTCGACCTGTTAATTCTGGACTGGCAGATTCCCGACACCAGCGGTATTGAGGTGCTGGAACAGGTCCGGGCGCACCTCAACTGGCAGATACCGGTGGTGTTTCTGACCCAGCGCGATAGCGAGACCGATATCGTGCAGGCGCTGGACGCCGGGGCTGACGATTACCTGTCAAAGCCTGCCCGCGAGGCAGAGCTGTTGGCCCGCATCAACGCACTGGCCAGGCGCACCAACCCGGACACCGAAAAAGAAGTGTTGAATTACGGCCCGTTTCAGATCAACACCCAGCAACGCGTCATTCAGCTGCACGGCCAGGCCCTCACCCTGACAGACAAGGATTTCGACCTTACCCTGTTCCTGTTTCAGAACCAGGGACGCCTGCTGACCCGCGAAATGCTACTCGAACGCGTCTGGGGCATGGCCAATGATATCAATACCCGGACGGTGGACACCCATATGAGCCGCCTGCGCCGCCGCCTTGGCCTGAACCCCGAGAACGGCTTCCGCATAAAGACCATCTATCAGCGCGGTTACCGTCTTGAAGCAATGGGGGCAACCGTCAATGCCCCGAATACTGATACCGAGAATACAGCGACAGGACAGGGATGAAATGAGTAACAGCACCATCCGGATTCTGATCGCCCGCTGCCTGATCTCTGCCAGCCTGGTTTTCTGCGCTACGGCCCAGGCGGAGCTGTCGATCGGTCGTGGTTCAGAAGCAGGTTCATCAGGCTTTGGCGGGTCCAGTGTGCCCGAGTGGACCTATACGGTGCAGGCGGACGAATCTGTTAAGGACATTGCCAACCGTTTCCTGATGAAGAGCATTCCCTCCTCGAGACTGCTTCAGCACAACAATCTGATGGACCTGTCCCAATTAAAGAACGGCGACACCCTCAGGATTCCTCTATCCTGGCTTCAGCAGCAACCGGAGCCGGCCAGGGCTGCTTCGGTGGCCGGCCAGGTCATGGTGTTGTCCGGACGCGACGGCAATAAAAGGCCACTAACGCCGGGTACGCTGATTCGTGTCGGCGACGAACTCGTTTCCCATTCCGGCAGTGCCACTGTGGAACTGGCGGATGGCTCCAGCCTCCGGCTGTCCCCGAATTCCCGTCTGACGTTTAACCGACTGACCCGCTACGGTAAGTCGGGGATGGTGGATACGCGCTTGCGCCTGAATGACGGAGAGGTGGAAACCCGGGTAGAGCCGTTTGAAGAGGATGGATCGCGTTTTGAGATCGAAACCCCCTCGGCCGTCGCGGCCGTTCGCGGAACCATGTTCAGCCTTAAAACCGATGCCAGCGGTTCGGATCTGCGCGTCACCGAAGGCAGAGTCGCCTTTGGCCCGCGGGGTAAAACCCGGGTGATACCGGCGGGCTACAGCGCCAGCACTTCAATGGCCAATGTCAGAGATCTGAGTATCCGCCGTTTGCCGCCGGCCCCGGAGCTGAAACCGCTGCCCGCCCGCCTGACCGCACTGCCGCAAACCCTGGGCTGGAAATCAAACGGCGCACCCCGATACCGTGTGAACGTATTCGACGCAGAATCCGGCCGCTGGCTGCAGAGTTCGACCACGGACGGCACAGAATACGATCTCAAGCTGTTGGACAATGGCCGATACCAGGCAAGGCTGGCGGCACTGGGCAATCGTGGCATTGCCGGCATGCCTGCGATGGTGGATTTTGAAGTAGACCTTCAGGCGCGCGCGGCAGAGCTGTCCAGTCCGGCGCCCGGCGAAGGCGTTAACGATGACATGCCGGAATTCCGCTGGCAGCTGCGCGGACAAAACGAAGTGGCGCGTATCGAAATTGCCGAAGACCAGAGTTTCAGCAACGTAATTGCAACCAGTGAGTGGGCCCCAGACCAGCAGGCCTTGCCGTCACGCCCTCTGTCCCCAGGCCAGTATTACTGGCGGGTAGTCACCGAAGCTGGCGGGAATTCCGTTGCCACCAGCGAAACCCGCTCACTGGTCGTCAATGGCACCCTTCCCCCAGCGAACATCATCAGCATCAACTATGTGGATGAGCAGGTGCGTGTTTTCTGGGAGAAAGTCGATACCGCCTCACAGTACCGGCTACAGCTGTCCGAAGAGCCCGGCTTCAGGAACATCATCAAGGAAGCGGAACTTCCGGGTACCACAGCCGCCTTGCGGCTGATTCCCGGACGGCGCTACTTTGTGCGCGTGAAAGCCCTGTCTGACGGCCCGCTGGAAAGCCGATGGGGGCCCGGGCGCGAACTTTTCCTGGAATGATGCCAATCAGGACCACGCCATGGACGCTGGGTCTGCCACTTCTGCTGATGCTGTGGCTCGCCCACGCCTTCGACATACCCCAGCGGTTGAATTTCTGGCTGTACGATTCGCTGATCACCGCTTATCCCTCCAGTATTGCGCCAGACATTGCCCTTGTTGCCATTGACGAGAAGAGCCTGGACCAGCTGGGCCAGTGGCCCTGGCCCAGAGAAACCCACGGGCGTCTGATCGAGCAGCTTGATGCGGCGGGCGCCGATACCATTGTTTTCGACATTCTGTTTTCCGAACCTGCCCCGGGGGATCGCTCCCTGGCCAATACCATGGAGGCCCACGGCAGGGTTGTTCTGCCCCTGCACCTGTCGCCACCGTCCACCAACCAGTTGTTGGCCACCCATCCCCCTGCCCCGCTTCTGGCTCAGGCCGCGGCGTCGGTCGGGCATGCTCACGTTGAGCTGGACGAGGACGGCATCGCACGCGGACTTTACCTTCGCAACGGCCTTGGCGACCGTCTCTGGCCCAGCCTTGCACTTGCGACCCATCAAATGGAAGCGCCCGCACCATCACAGGCGCGGGCCGCTCCCTACACCAATATCCGTCAGTTGTTTCGGGCGGTTCCCCTGGCTGGAGCTTCCGGCACCATCACGTCCTATTCCTATGCCGACGTACTTTCCGGGCCGCCTTCCCCTGACCGCTTTGAAGGCAAGACCGTTTTTGTCGGCGCAACTGCGGCCGGTTTTGGCGACATCCTGCCCACACCGTTTTCCGGGCTTCGTCAGCCACTGTCCGGCGTGGAATTTCATGCCAATGCCTACTCCGCCCTCAGTAAAGGCGAGTTGATCAGCCGCGTACCGATGGCCGCGTCCTTTGCACTTGCAGGGGCGATTCTGCTTTTGCTGGCGATAGCCCTGCCACGAATGCGGCCAGCGAGGGCTCTAGGGCTCTGTTTATCCGCCGGCCTGGGGCTGGTGATAGCCTATGGGCTACTGTTGTTCATCGCGGAACTGTGGCTGTCAGTCGCTCACGCGCTGATCATTGCCCTGCTCGCCATTCCGGTTTCCAGCGGGTTACGTCTGGCCATGACCAACCGGTTCCTGAACCGCCAACTCGATGAACTCGCCCATGGGCCTTCCATGGCGCTGCCCAGCGCCTCTGGCAGACACCCTCTCCAGCTTATGTCTCACCTTCGTGCACTCCTTCAGCCGGAAGGCTGGCTGGTGGCGCAGGACGAAGAAACCATCGAGGCTCAGGGCTTCCGTCTTGCAGACGCACCGGCATTGGAAACAGAAGGAAGGTGGGTTCATCGGAATAACCAAAGTTGGATCCGCCTGACCCGCCATCCGGTTCGCTACACCTTAGGCCTGAAACTACCCAACGATCTCAGCCGGGAAGCCATTCAACGGTATCTGCAACGACTGCCGCTGGCAGAAAATAGTCCAGGAGCACCAGACATATCGCCGCGGGAAAACATCTCCGCCCGCATTGAGAGGGTTCGCAAGGCCACCGCCCAGATGAGCCAGATGCAGCAGTTCATTCACCGCAGCTTTGAAAGCATGCCTGACGGCATCATCGTGACGGACGAACTGGGGGTTATCCGCTTTGCCAACCGACATATCGAGGAATGGTTCGGTGAGCCCATGCCCAGCCTCAACGGCTTGCCACTGGCGCGCCTGCTTGACGGCCACGATCCCAGGGAAAGCACCCCCTGGCATGAAACCGTTTCAGAGACCCTGACCTTAGCCCAGGCCCGGACGGTAGACCTGCAACTGGCCAACAAGGCCTTCCTGATTCACTTTGCACCCTTCGCCCTGCCGGGCGGCGACCAGAGCGGCATCATTGCCAATGTGTCCGACATCTCGGAACTGCGGGAACAACAGCGTCAGCATCGTGAGGCCATCGACTTCATTTCCCATGATGTGCGCTCGCCACTGGTCTCGCAGCTTGCATTGATAGAACAGCTCAAACGCAACCAAGGTCAGGTTGAAACAAGCCAACTCGACCAGCTCGGTATGCTTGCCCGGCGAAGCTATAATCTTGCAGAAGAGTTTGTGCAGCTGGCCCGGGCGGAGCAACTTACCGAGACGCGGTTTTACGAATGCGAGTTTCTGGCCATCGCTGAAAATGCCCGGGACAGCGTCAGCGAACAGGCTGCTGAGAAAGGGATCCAACTGGTTCTCAACGGGCAGGAAGATCTCTGGCTGAAAGGTAATGCGGAGTTGCTGGAACGGGCAGTTATCAACCTGATAACCAATGCGGTCCAGTATAGCCCTCGCGGTTCCACCGTCACGGTTCAGGTGTTCAATGCCGGCCATGAGGCCTGCCTGACCGTGAGCGACGAAGGCGAAGGAATTGCTGAAGACGAGATGCCCCACCTGTTCAGCCGTTACCGTCGCCAGAAGAGCAGCGAGCTGTCGGGCAATCACGGCACCGGGCTGGGGCTATCCTTTGTAAACGTGGTGGTGGAGAAACACCGGGGAACCATCGCCGTGGACTCGAGGCTGGGCGCCGGTTCCGCGTTCAGCCTGAAGCTGCCGATGGTTCATCCGGTAAACTGATTCAGCCCTTGATGGTTTTGCTCACCAGGTCGGAGGGAGGGCTCATCAGGCCGCTCGTGTCTTCAACCTGGACACTGAAATGCCAAGTACCAACACCCAGGTTCTTCACGGTGTATTCCATGGTGCTTGCATTATCGATCACGACAGACTTATCCAGGTTCTCCGGATCCTGGCCATAGTTGATCACGTAACCAGCCAGCTCCCCCATTTTCAGACCTTCACCATTCTGGCGCTGATCGGGAGCATTCCAGCTCAGCGCTGCAGAGCGCTCCAGGGTTTGCTGGCCACCGGAACTCTGCGTACCAGTCTCGTCGGAAGAACCGCCACCACATCCAGCCAGGGCGATTCCGAATACTACCGCGGCGATCCCTGCCTTTGACATTTTAATGACGTTCTTCATAGACGTTTCACACCAAGTTTCCGTCGAATTTGTGAAATTCTATAAAATTCGTACGGCAAGGACTGTGAAAAATGTCATTCGAATTGTAATTTATACGCCATTTTTTTGACATTTAGTATCAAAAGTGGCTCTAATCCCTGCCAAAACAAAGGCTTGCAGCGATCTAAGGGAAACCCGAGACAGTTGTAACGGGATCTGCCTGAATCTGTGCGCCTTTCCCGGAGACAACGACGCAAAGTGGATTTTTATTCCCGTGGCAGAACACTGAGGACTTAAAGGCATGGTTAATTCAGGCTGGAATGAACTTGGCCTGAAAACAAAAAAGGCCAGTCGTTTCCGACTGGCCTTTTTCAATAATGGTAGCGGGGGCTGGATTCGAACCAACGACCTCCGGGTTATGAGCCCGACGAGCTACCAGACTGCTCTACCCCGCATCAAACTGGTGGTTAACCGGAGTTGCTCCGATCAACGTGCGCGTATACTAAGGATTCATTACAGGGCTGTCAATCGATATTTTCAAACAGATCCAGCGGGAAAGGCTCTGTTCCAGCAACCTTGCCCACGTTAAACCCCACGGCATCAATGGCTTCCTGCACAGGACGAAAAGAACGCCTGTGCTCTGTGGTGGCGCCGTACTGATTTAGCGCATCCATATGGGTCGGTGTGGGATATCCCTTGTGGCCGGCGAAGCCGTATTCGGGAAAGTGCTCGTGCAGGGCGTTCATTTCGCGGTCCCGGGTGACCTTGGCCAGGATAGACGCCGCACTGATGGCCTCAACCCGACTATCACCCTTGATCACCGGCTCTGACCGCCAATGCCAGTCCGGACAACGGTTGCCATCCACCAGGACATATTCCGGAGCAATGTGAAGCCCCTCCACTGCCCGCTTCATGGCCAGCATGGTTGCCTGGTAGATATTGAGCTGGTCGATTTCCCGGGCTTCACAGCGGCCCAGGCTCCAGGCAGCGGCCCGTTCGATGATCTGCTCGTATAGCGCCTCTCTGCGCTTTTCCGAAAGCTTCTTGGAATCGGCAAGTCCGGCAATAGGGCGATCCGGGTCAAGGATCACGGCCGCTGTCACAACGGCTCCTACAAGTGGACCCCGCCCCACCTCGTCAACACCTGCCAGCAGACGCCCCTGATAACGGCAGACAAAAGGCGGCAACGGGGGCTTCTTTGCCATCAGACTTTACCTCCGATCAGCTTGGCAATGGCATTGGCGGCCTGCTCGTCGGCATTCTGCCGCAAGCTGTGGTGTATCTCGGTGAATGCCAGAGTAAGCCGCTCCCGTTCATCGGTATTCTCCAGTCGCTCCAGCACTGCCTGCCCGAGTGCCTCGGGTGTGGCCTCGTCCTGAAGCAGTTCGGGCACCAGGGGTTGTTTAGCCAGCAGGTTCGGGAGAGCCACATAGGGCGACTTCACCATCCTTGAGACGATCTTGAAACTCAGATTGCTCAGTCGATAACCCACAACCATTGGTTTTTTCAACAACATGGCTTCGAGAGTCGCGGTGCCAGATGCCAGCAGAACCACATCGGCTGCCGCCATCACCTCCCGCGAACGACCGCGGACAATCGTAACCGCCAGCTTTACGTCGAGTGCTTCCACCAGCGCCCTCACCTGCTGCTCACGTTCGCGGTTGACGCAGGGAATGGCTAGCTGCAGATCCGGTCGCCGACTCTGAATCCAGCGCGCAGCTTCCAGAAACAGCCCGCCCAGGCGTTCAACTTCGCCACCACGACTGCCCGGCAGGATCGCCAGTACCGGTGCCTGCTCGTCCAGGCCGAGATTGCGACGGGCGGCCAGGGTGTCTGGTTCCATGGGAATCATGTCGGCCAGTGGATGCCCCACAAACGACACGGGCACCTTGTGCTCTTCGTAGAAGCGAGCCTCGAAGGGAAAAAGCGTGAGCATCAGGTCAACGGCTTTTGCAATCTTGAAAATACGCTTCTGACGCCAGGCCCAGACGGACGGACTGACATAATGAGCAGTGAGAATGCCGGCATCGCGGCACCGGCGCTCAACGCCCAGGGTGAAATCCGGGGAATCAATGCCAATCACCACATCGGGGGGATTGCTCAGTAAATAGGCCATAAGCCGGGCGCGAATGCTAAAGAGCTCGCGCAGCCGCCCCAGCACTTCCACCAGCCCCATAACTGACAGGCGCTCCATGGGCACGAGGGAGTGAAAACCCTCAGCAACCATTTCGTCACCGCCGATGCCGACGAAGCGGGCGCCCGGGTATCTTTTGCGAAGTGAGCGAATCAGGCCGGCACCGAGAATGTCTCCCGATGCCTCTCCTGCAACAATGCCGAAAACAGGTGCATGACGACGCTCAGATATCATCGGCAACTAGCGGATGATGCCGCGGTCGGCGCCACGTAGTGAGTCAATGAGGGGACGGACCTCGGGCAGGTCGTGATAGGTTTTTTCCAACTCTTCTACCGCCTGCGCCGTTGTTAGGCCCTGGCGATAGACGGTCTTGTAGGCACGGCGCAGTGACATCAGTGCGTCTTTACTGAAACCCCTGCGACGCAGCCCCTCCACGTTCATACCAAAGGGTTTCGCCGACTGGCCACTGGCCATTACGTAAGCCGGGATGTCCTTGAGTACGATGCTGCCACCGGCAGCCATGCTGTGAACGCCAATATTGCAGAACTGATGCACCATGGTTCCGCCGCCAAGAATGGCGAAATCTCCGATCGACACATGGCCGGCCAGGGTCGTGGTGTTTGCCAGAATGGTGTTGTTGCCAATCACGCAGTCGTGGGCAACATGAACGTAGGCCATCAGCAGGTTGCCGTTTCCGATAACCGTCTCGCCGCGATCCTGAACAGTGCCCCGATGAATGGTGCAATTCTCGCGAATCACATTGTCATCGCCGATCACAAGAGTGGTGGGCTCGCCTGCGTATTTCTTGTCCTGACACTCCTCGCCAACGCTGGAGAACTGGAAAATACGATTGTTGCGACCAATCGTGGTCGGACCTTTGACCACCACATGGGACATGATCTCGGTGCCTTCACCGATCTCGACATTTGGGCCAATATAACTCCACGGCCCCACTGTGACCCCGTCAGCGATCTTCGCAGACGGATCCACGATAGCCTGGGGATGGATTCCCGACCAGTCGTTTGTTGTCATCAGCCTTCTCTCTCAGCAGTCAGTATTTCTGCCACACAGACAACTTCGTCATCCACCAGGGCACGACATTCAAACTTCCAGATTCCGCGTTTTCCGGTAATGATTCTGCTTTCCATGCTTAACCGGTCACCGGGCACCACAGGACGTTTGAAGCGTACCTTACTGGAACCTGCAAGGTATTGCACCAGACCGTCCGCCGGTTTCCGGCCAACCGTCATGAATGCAAGGATACCGGACAGCTGCGCCATTGCCTCAATGATCAATACGCCGGGCAGGATCGGATTATTGGGAAAATGGCCGGCGAAGTATGGCTCATTAAGGGAGATATTCTTGAACCCCTTGATGAACTGTCCCTTTTCAACCTCGGTTACCCGGTCCACCAACAGAAAGGGATACCGGTGAGGTAAATACTCCTGAATTTCATGAATGTACATCATGGGGTTTTATCTCAGCCTTACAGTTTCTTTTCCAGGTTTTTGATACGCCGTGCAAGGCTGTCGAGCTGCCGGAATCGCACTGCGTTTTTGCGCCACTGGCGGTTGGTATCGGCGCTGATACCTGATGAGTATACGCCAGGCTCTGAGATATCGCTGGTGACCATAGTCGTACCTGTCAGCTGGACCTGGTCAGCAATGGTCAGATGCCCTGCCACGACGGCTCCTCCAGCGAAAACACAGTGTCTGCCAATGCGGGTACTGCCAGCAATACCGACCATGGCCGCCATGGCGGAATGGTCACCAATGTTGACGTTATGGGCGATCTGAATAAGGTTATCCAGCTTGACGCCATTGCCGATAACGGTGTCGTCAAGCGCCCCCCGGTCAATGGTCGTGTTGGCGCCGACTTCTACATCGTCACCCAGCACAACCCGGCCAATCTGGGCAATGCGATGCCAGACACCCTTTTCATTAGCAAAGCCGAAACCGTCGGACCCTAGAACGGCGCCGCTGAGAATATGGCAACGCTTGCCCAGTACCACATCGTGCGCCAGTGTTACCCGGGGTCTCAGGACGGACTGCGAGCCCAACTGGCAACGCGCACCGATCATTGACCCGGCGCCCACAGTGACAGCCTCGCCAATCACAACATCGTCTTCAATCACTACGAGGGGGCCGATACTGGCCGAATCGGCAATGGTGGCGGAAGAGGCAACCACCGCCGAGGGGTGGATGCCCGGCGTTGCCGCCGGTGCCGGGTCAAACCAATGACTGAGCCGGGCGTAACCCAGGTAGGGATTATCCAGTAACAGGGCGTTGCCCGCGTACTGATCGGCAACCGATGGCGCGATGATAACGGCAGACGCTTGAGTGTCTGCCAGATGCCGGGCATAGGAAGCGTTCGCCAGAAACGCCATCTGCCCGGGTGAGGCGCCCTGAAGTGTTGCCAGCCCGACGATTTCAGTATCCGGGTCACCCCTGAGTTCTGCGCCCAGATGAGCAGCAATATCGCCAAGTCGATAGGAAGATTCTGCCATCATCCATTCCCCGAAGTTGGATCAGTGAAAGCCCGACATCGGGGCCCTAACCGATCAACGGTTCAGTTTTTCCAGAAGTTGCTCGGTCAGATTCATGTCCGGCTTCGCAAAAATCACGGCTTCGCTAGGCAGGATGATGTCCAGGTTATGCTCTTCCGTCAGCTCTTTCATTGCCGCATCCACTTCCGGGCGAGCCTGTTCCAGAAACGCCTGTTTGCGACTGGCGACGGTAGAATCAAGCTGTTGCTTCAGGCGATTGAACTCTTGCACCTTCTGCTGGAACTGAGCGGCAATCTGGTTACGCTCGGATTCATTCATCATGGCGCCGTCTTTTTCCAGACGTTCCTTGAGCGCCCGAGCGGCTTCCTGGGTCTCGCGAACCCTGGCTTCCTCACCGGAAAAATCCTGCTGCAATTTCTGGGTAAAGGCCTGGGCGTCTTCCGAAGAAAACAGTGCCTGGCGCAGGTCCACCACGCCAATTTTTGTTTCTGCAGCGACCTGCGCTGACACAAGAAGCACCACACACGCGGCTATGATCTTTAAACGAAACATCTTTACCCTCCTGACTACTTGTTATTTGGCCTGAAACCCAACGCCCTAGAACGTTTGTCCCAGCGAGAACTGGAATACCTGCGTGCTGTCACCCGGTTTGTCGTTCAGCGGCTTCGCGACGCTGAAAGCCAGAGGTCCCACGGCTGTGATCCACTGGAAACCGAGACCGACCGACGTACGAACATCGTCCAGCGTCCAAGAGAACGCTCTGTCCGGATCAAATACCTGTCCCGCGTCCACAAAGAAAGCGGTACGCATGGAGCGACTATCGCCGGCAAAGGGAGTCGGAACGATCAGTTCCAGACCCGCTTCCGTGAGGAAACTGCCGCCGAACGGGTCTGGATCGGAAAAATCACCCGGTGCAGGCGTCGCAACCGGTCCAAGCGAATTGGCTTCATACCCACGGACAGATCCATAGCCACCTGCGAAAAAGTGCTCATAGAACGGGATAACCGAGCGCCCGTCATATCCGTCACCGTATCCGATCTTGGATCGGGCGCGAAGAACCCAGTTCTGCTCATCGTCCAGAGGCTGGTAAAAGTCATTTGACTGGCTCAGTTTCCAGAAGGTCAGATCACTGCCGGGCACGGCAACGTCCGCAGACAGGGAGATGCTGTAGCCATCCGTTGGCAGCACACCCCGGTTGAGGGTGCTTCTGCGCCAGGACCCGAACACGAACCAGTTGTTGAAGTCATTGCCTTCCTCTTCAATAAAGTCTTTGACGTCCTGGGAGGTAAATATGCCGGACTTGATCCTGGACAGCGTGTAACCCACGCCGAAGTTCAGGCGGGTAATCCGGTCCGTGGGGTAGCCGAAGCTCAGACGCCCACCGTATTCATCCAGCAGATAGGACGTAATGTCCTGCTCTTCAAAATCTGTCTCCCGCGCAAACACGCTGAATCCGCGGCTGACGCCGTCAACGGTGTAGTAGGGATTCTGGTAAGAGAAGTTCGCGCTCTTGATCGAATCGCTGACATTCACGCCAATCGACACTCGTTTGCCACTGCCGAAAAAATTGTTCTCCGAGATATTGGCACCGAGGATGATGCCGGATTCCTGGGAGAAGCCCACCGACGCCGAAAGGCTGCCGGTCGCCTGTTCAACCACGGAATAATTGACGTCAACCAGGTCATCGGTGCCGGGGACGGGAACCGTTTCCACGTCGACGGTCTCGAAAAAGCCCAGTTGCTCCAGACGGGTTTTCGAATACTCGATCCGGTCGGTTGAGGCAACGCCCGCTTCCATCTGGGTCATTTCCTGCCTCAGAACTTCGTCCCGCGTCGAAACGTTACCCTCGAAGTTGATACGCCGAACGTAGGCACGCTTACCCGGTTCCACATAGAAGGTAATGGCCGCGGTGTTATCGTCTCCTGGCTCGGGGACGCCGTTGACGCCAGCGAAAGCGTACCCTTCCCGGCCAAGGCGACGCGCCAGCAGTTCCGATGTGCCGGTAACCTGAGCCTGGGAGAACACGTCACCCTCTTCAATAAAGATCAGTTCCCGCAGCGCCGACTCTTCCACGATCAGATCGCCTCTCAGGTTGATGTCGGACACCGTATATTTAGGGCCTTCATTCACAGAGATGGCGATGAACACTTCGGACTTGTCAGGCGAGATGGAAACCTGGCTCGATTCAATGCTGAAATCAATGTAGCCACGGTCAAGATAAAACGAACGAAGCGTCTCAAGATCGCCACTCAGTTTTTCCCGGGCGTACTTGTCGGCGTTAGTCAGGGAATTCCAGAAGCTTGTGCTCTGCAGCTCAAAAAGGTCTTTCAGCCGTTCATCACCGAATGCTTCGTTACCGACAATATTGAGGTGCTGGATGGCCGCCACATTGCCTTCGTTGATCTCCAGGCTGATGGCAACCCGATTTCTCGGCAGGGTTTCCGCTTTGGCTTCTACCCGGGCGTTATAACGGCCCTGGCCGATATAGGACCGGAGAATCTCGAGCTCCAGACGCTCCAGGGTGGCACGACGGAACACCTGGCCTTCCTGAAGCCCGGCACTGGCCAGGGCATCCATCAGCATGGGTGTTTCAATATTCTTGTTGCCGTCTATCTCAATCGAAGTAATGGAAGGACGCTCTCTGACCGTCAGTATCAGTACGTTCTCTTCGCGGCTGGCCTCGATGTCGGTGAACAGTCCAGTCCGGAACAAGTCCTTTATAGCCCCGGCCAACTCCATTTCGGTGAGGGGCTCACCAACAAAGACCGGAAAGGAGGAAAACACCGTACCGGCAGACACCCTCTGCAAGCCCTCAACTTCGATATCGGCGACGGTGAACTCTTCGGCAAGTGCCGGAGTTACGTTTAGTAAGGCTGCCAGAAGGCCCACTGCTAAGTGCTGAAGAGAACGTCTCATTCAATAAATTCGCCTGTTGATGCGCATAAAGGGTTCGCAATTCTCACAACCGCATCAGGTCGTTGTAAAGTGCAAACACCATTAATGTGAGAATCATTGCCATGCCGATACGCAGACCCATCGCCTGCACCTCTTCTGACAACGGCTTCCTGCGGATAGCCTCGATGGTGTAATAGACAATGTGTCCGCCATCCAGTACCGGAACCGGCAGCAGGTTCAGTACACCCAGGCTGACACTGAGATAGGCCAGAAAACGGATAAAATCCTCGAATCCGGAACTGACGCTGGCTTCGGCAATCCGGGCGATGGTGATCGGGCCGCTCAGATTGGTGGGCGACAGCAGCCCTGTGACCATCTTCTTGATGGCTACAAGTGTCAGGCGGGTATCCGCCCAGGTTTCCGAGATCGCGCGGGGAACCGCCGCAAATGGCCCGTAGCGGGTTTCCCGCAGCAACTCGTCCGGCCAGGTTACCTCTTTCACACCCGCCCCGATAAATCCGGTCTTCTCACCGCTTTCGCTTTTTCGCAGTGCCGGGGTCACTTCAATCACCCTGGACTGACCGTCCCGAACAATACCGAGGCGGATGGTCTGCTCGGGCGCCTGCTGGATGGCCTTCACCAGGGCGAACCAGTTGTTGACCGGCTCACCGTTGACGGAATCCACCCGATCGCCCGCTTGCAGTCCCGCGGCCTCGGCCCGGCCGCCGTCGACGATCTCCCCCAGTACCGGTGGAACATCCGGCCGCCAGGGCGTAACCCCGAACTCGGCCAGCGGGTTCGGCGTATCCTCACTCAGGTTCCATCCCTCAAGCAGCCCCGCAATCTGGCCGGTCCCGCCATTACCGGAAACACCAAAGGTTATCTGCCCGTATTCGCCGGTACGTTCGAGCAGACGCATGTTCACATCCCGCCAGGAGGTCACACTGTGCCCGTCAACCGACCGGATTTCCATACCAGACTCAAGGCCGATACGCTGGGCTGTGCTGTCCTGGTCCACATCACCAATAACAGGCGCTACGGTGGTAAAACCGACAACACTCAGCAGCCAGTAGGCAAAAATCGCAAATAAAAAGTTGGCGATGGGCCCGGCAGAGGCAATGGCGATACGCTTCGAAGGCGGCTGGGCATTAAAGGACTGGCGTTTGAGCTCTTCCGGAACCGGCCCTTCACGCTCGTCCAGCATTTTGACATAGCCACCCAACGGAATGGCGGCCACGGCGAACTCGGTGCCGTGGCGATCATAACGGGAAAAAAGCGGCTTGCCGAACCCGACCGAAAATCTGAGTACCTTCACACCACAACGGCGGGCAACCCAGAAATGACCGTATTCGTGAAGTGTTACCAGTATGCCCAGCGTCAACAGCAGCGCCAGAACGGTTTCAACTATCTGCATATTGCTCTCGATATTGCCTTAGATAGTGCTCTCGATTATGAATGACCTTCAACACTGGCCTTGAACATCTGTTCCCGTGCCACCACACGAGCCTCGGCGTCTTTTTCAAAGATGGTCTCAAAACTGTCGGCAGCGACCGTTGCCACCCTCGCCAGGGTCTGCTCTATGATAACGGCGATATCCGCGAAGCACAGCTTACCATCCA
Source organism: Marinobacter halotolerans (assembly GCF_008795985.1). Lineage (NCBI taxonomy): Bacteria > Pseudomonadati > Pseudomonadota > Gammaproteobacteria > Pseudomonadales > Marinobacteraceae > Marinobacter > Marinobacter halotolerans. The sequence goes on from NZ_VMHP01000001.1 coordinate 66,961, forward strand.
GAAAGGCCGCGACGGCCTCTTCATTGGCTGCATTGAGCACCGCAGGCGCCGTCCCCCCGAGCCGGAAAGCCTCTGCCGCCAGGCGCAGGCAGGGAAACCGGTCAAGATCCGGCCGCTCAAAGTGAAACTTGCCGATCTGGAAAAGATCCAGCGGTGCCACACCCGCATCGATGCGTTCCGGCCACGCCAGCCCGTTGGCAATGGGGGTACGCATGTCCGGACTGCCCAGCTGTGCAAGCACAGACCCATCGGCATACTCCACCATTGAGTGGATGATGCTTTCAGGGTGAACGTGAACTTCCACCAGATCGGGCGTGGTATTGAACAGCCAGCAGGCCTCAATCAGTTCCAGCCCCTTATTCATCAGGGTCGCAGAATCTACGGAAATCTTCTGCCCCATGGACCAGTTTGGGTGTGAACAGGCCTCCGAAGGAAGGACACTTCGCAGTGATTCGGCGGAAAATGTGCGGAAGGGCCCACCGGAGGCCGTCAGCAATATCCGGGTAATACCGGCGCCGCGGGTGTCACGAATTCTGTCCGGCGGCATGCACTGGAAAATGGCATTGTGTTCGCTATCGATGGGCAACAGCTCCGCACCCGCCTCGACGACAGCGTCCATAAACAGCTTGCCGGACATTACCAGGGCTTCCTTGTTCGCCAGTAGCACCCGCTTGCCGGCGCGGACCGCCGAAAGGGTCGGCAACAGCCCCGCCGCACCCACAATGGCCGCCATCACGGTATCGCATTGCGGATCACCGGCAACCTGACACAGGCCTTCCTCACCAACCAGTACCCGCGTCCGGTCATTGCCGGCCAGCCTTTCGGAAAGCGATTGCGCACTGGGCTCGTCGGCCATCACCGCATATTGCGGCGCAAACTCAAGACACAGGTCCACCATGCAGTCGACACTGGTGCTGGCGGTCAGCGCGTAAACACCGAAACGATCCGGATGGCGGCGAATCACATCGAGGGTATTGAGGCCAATAGAGCCGGTGGCTCCGAGAATGGTGACGTTGCGCTTCATGAGTTTACCAGTGCCCGGCCGTCAGCCATCCGAGCTGAGTGATAATGAATGCGAAAACAGGAATCGCCGCGGTCAGGCTGTCTATACGGTCCATAATACCGCCGTGGCCGGGCAATAGCTGACTGCTGTCCTTGATGCCACGAAAGCGTTTGAGCATGCTTTCCATCAGGTCGCCAACCACCGAAATGGCACCGGTGATCAGGCTTGCAATAATCAGCATAGCAATGTCACCGGCTCCTGCATTTGCCAAAAGACCTATCAGCAACGCAAACGCCGCCACCGCCAATAACCCGCCCCAGACACCCGCCCAGGACTTGCCGGGGCTCACTCGTGGCGCCAGCTTGGCCTTGCCGAAGGCGCGACCGGCGAAATAGGCACCGATATCGGCAACCCAGACGATGCAGAACACATAAAGAATAAGAAGCAGGTTATTGGTGCTGTCCCCAAAGCCGAAGCCGCCGGTTCTCAGATGATTGAGACCCACCCAGGCAGGAACCAGTACCAGCAGGCCCATAACGGCACGCGCAGTGCAACTGCCCCAGTGTCCGGAACCTTCGGGATAATTGCGCACCAGAAGAAAACACACAATCCACCACACCAGCGCCACCCAGAGCACGGCACTCGCCGGCACTTCAAGCAAGCCGTAAAGAATGGCGGCTGTGGCTAGGGCAAAGCCAACCCGGCCCAGGGGCTGGGTGACTCCGGCCATGTTTGCCCATTCCCAGGCGCCGATACAGATAATGGCACCGGTGAACAACGCAAAACCCAGTGGCGGCAGGAAAAAAATACCGCCAATGGCGATCGGGGCAAGGATCAGCGCGGTGATAATTCGTGTTTTTAGCACAGTCTTGATCGCTATGTTGTCGTTATTGTTCGGAAGCCGCATTGGCGATCTGGTCATCGGTCTGACCAAATCGGCGCTTGCGTCCCGCATAAGCGTGCAATGCCTGCTCCATTTCCGCTTCCCGGAAATCAGGCCAATAGACCGTCGAGAAATACAGTTCCGTATAGGCAAGGTGCCACAGCATGAAATTACTGATGCGCTGCTCACCGGCGGTGCGGATCATCAGATCGGGCATGGGCAGGTCACCGATCGACAGATGCTGCTGAATAAGATCATCGGTGATGTCAGAGGGCGCCAGCTCGCCGGACTGGACCTTTCGTGCCACAGCCCGGCTGGCCTGGGTGATATCCCAGTGCCCGCCGTAATTAGCAGCAATCACCAGCGTCATCTGGGTGTTATCGCGGGTAAGCTCTTCGGCCCGGGCCATGTGGGACTGAAGCGACTCGCTGAACGCAGACCGGTCACCAATAATCATCAGCCGAATGTTGTTCCGGTGCAGTTTTTTGACTTCCCGTTCCAGGGCGAAAACAAACAGTCGCATCAGGGCTGAGACTTCGTCTTCCGGACGCCGCCAGTTCTCACTGGAGAAGGCGAACAGGGTCAACACCTCGACACCCTGGCGGGCGCAGGTTTCCACAACGGATCTGACTGCCTTTACGCCAGCCTTGTGGCCGGATACGCCCGCCAGTTTATGAGACTTCGCCCAACGGTTATTCCCGTCCATGATGATGGCAACATGTCTGGGCCTATTACCGGCTGATAACGGAATCTCTGCGGAAACGCTTGCGGTCATGCAATCCCCTGCTCTGCCAGTGCCTGCGGTTACGCCGCCAGCACTGGCTTATTGACTGTATCGAAGGCTGATCAGACAGCCATCAGGTCCTCTTCCTTGGCCTTCAGCTCTTTTTCCACTTCTGCAATGTAGCGGTCTGTCAGTTTCTGAATCTGTTCTTCCCCGTGCCGCTCTTCGTCTTCGTTGATCTCTTTTTCCTTCAGCAGCTCTTTGAGCATGCTGTTGGCATCACGACGGGCGTTGCGGATGGACACGCGGCCGTGCTCGGCATCGGCCTTGGCCTGCTTGACCATTTCACGACGGGTTTCCTCGGTCAGCATCGGCATGGGGATGCGGATAACGTCACCGTTGTTCGACGGGTTCAGACCGAGGTCCGACATCATGATGGCCTTCTCGACCTTCTGCATCATAGGCTTTTCCCAGGGGGAAACGGCCAGTGTGCGGTTATCCTCAACGTTAACGCTGGCCACCTGCTTCAGCGGAGTTTCCACGCCGTAGTAGTCCACCATCACGCTGTCGAGGATGGAGGGGTGAGCGCGGCCCGTGCGGATTTTGTTGAAAGCCGAGTGCAGGGACTCAAGGCTTTTCTTCATCTTCTTCTCGGCGTCAGCTTTAATGTCGTCAATCACTTCAGTTTCCTCGAATTCGTTGATCAGAAATTATTCAGTCTGTCCGGATTTATTCAATCAAAGTGCCTTCTGACTCGCCAGTGACAATGCGGGTCAGCGCGCCGGGCCGGTTCATATCGAAGACTCGCAACGGCATGCTGTGATCCCGTGCCAGACAGATGGCCGTCAGGTCCATCACGCCAAGCTTCTTGTCCAGCACCTCATCGTAGGTCAGGCGCTCATACTTCACCGCAGTCGGATCCTTGTAGGGATCTGCGGAATAGACACCGTCTACCTTGGTCGCCTTGAGAACGGCATCCGCTTCGATCTCGATTCCCCGCAGGCAGGCCGCCGAATCCGTCGTGAAAAACGGGTTGCCGGTGCCGGCACAGAAAATCACCACATCGCCGTCCTTAAGGTCACGGACTGCACGGCGTCGATCGTAATGCTCCACAATACCACTCATGGGAATCGCCGACATCACGCGGGTACGAATGTTGGAACGCTCCAGGGCGTCCCGCATCGCGAGGCCGTTCATGACCGTGGCCAGCATGCCCATATGGTCGCCGGTCACCCTATCCATGCCCGCTGCATTAAGCGCGGCGCCGCGGAACAGGTTGCCACCGCCAACCACCAGGCCAACCTGAACACCAATACCGATCAGTGAGCCAATATCCAGCGCCATGCGGTCCAGTACTTTCGGGTCGATACCGAAATCGTGCTCCCCCATCAATGCTTCGCCGCTGAGCTTGAGAAGCACTCGCTTGTATCTGGGCTGGGTATTGGACGACTTCGGCATGGTGATCCCCTCTTTCTAAGTCTGGCAGGACGGACGTTTCAGGCTTGTATCTGACATACTCCTCACAAAAAGGGGTATCTCAGATACAAGCCCGCCACGAAAGCCGGATTGCTCCAACTGACGTGGCAGACTTTTTCGGCGCCCCGGCCGCAGCCCGGGCACCTGCACAGAAGGATCAGGCCTTGCTGGTACCGGCTGCCGCGGCAACCTCTGCAGCAAAGTCCACTTCTTCCTTCTCGATACCTTCACCAACTTCCAGGCGAACAAAGCTTACAAGCTCAGCGCCGTGCTCTTTGATCAGCTGACCAACGGTCTGGTCAGGATTCTTGACGAACGGCTGCTCGACCAGGCTGTTTTCCGCCAGGAACTTCTTGATCCGTCCGCCCATCATCTTCTCGACGATTTCGGCAGGCTTGCCTTCCATGTCCGGCTGAGCCTTGATGACGGCTTTTTCTTTCTCGAGCTCTTCAGCCGGCATGTCTTCCGGCTTGCCAACCCGTGGGTTAACCGCGGCAACGTGCATGGCAACGTCGCGGGCCACTTCAGGGTCACCGGCGCTCAGCGCAACAACCGAGGCGATCTTGTTGTTGCTGTGGACGTAGCCACCCACAACAGGACCCTCTACACGGATAATGCGACGAACCGTGATGTTCTCACCGATCTTCTGAACCAGCGCTTCACGCTTGCCTTCCAGCTCACCGGCCATCAGGGATTCAACGTCAGTCACACTGTTGTTGAACGCAACGTCCAGCAGTTCGTTGGCAAAGTTCATGAAGTTGTCGTCACGGGCCACGAAGTCTGTTTCCGAGTTCACTTCCAGGATGTAAGCGACCGTGTTGTCGTCAGACACACGAATCAGGGAAACACCTTCAGCAGCAGTACGGCCAGCTTTTTTAGCGGCCTTCAGGCCGGACGACTTGCGCAGCTCTTCGATTGCCGCATCAACACTTCCGTCCGCCTCAACCAGTGCTTTTTTGCACTCCATCATGCCAAGGCCGGTACGCTCACGCAGTTCTTTGACCATTGCGGCAGTAATTGCAGCCATGTTCATTCCTCTTAACTGTTTCGATATCTGATTTGACGATTACTCGGCTGCTGGAGCAGCACCTTCCGCGTTTTCGCTGACTTCAACAAACTCGTCAGCACCGCCAGCTGTCTGGGAAGCTTCCAGGCAGGTATCGGCAATCGCCTGTACGTAAATCTGGATAGCGCGGATAGCGTCGTCGTTGCCCGGAATTACATAATCAACGCCGTCCGGGTCGCTGTTGGTATCAACCACACCAATAACCGGAATACCAAGCTTGTTGGCTTCCTTGATGGCAATCCGCTCGTGATCAACGTCGATAACAAACATCGCGTCCGGCAGGCCGCCCATGTCCTTGATACCACCGATGGAGCGCTCAAGGCGGTCCATTTCGCGGGTGCGGTCAAGGGCTTCTTTCTTGGTCAGCTTGTCAAAGGTGCCGTCCTGACTCTGGGCTTCCAGGTCACGGTAACGACGGATCGACTGACGGATGGTCTTGTAGTTGGTCAGCATGCCGCCGAGCCAGCGATGGTTCACATAAGGCTGGTTCGAACGCAGTGCTTCTTCCTTGATGATCTTGGCGGCGGCGCGCTTGGTGCCGACGAACAGGATCTTGTTCTTGTTGCTGGCGAGGTTATGCACGAAGTTCAGTGCATCGTTCATCGCAGGAACAGTCTGTTCAAGGTTGATGATGTGAATCTTGTTACGGGCGCCGAAGATGAACTTCGACATTTTCGGGTTCCAGTAGCGAGTCTGGTGACCGAAGTGAGCGCCTGCCTTCAGCAGGTCACGCATATTTACCTGAGCCATGATAGTTACCTTTTTAGCTTCGGGTTAGTCCTCCACACGTCCGATTGACCCAACCAGGCTTCTTAAAACAGAAGCAGGCACCCTGGGACAACGTGCTGACGCGTGTGCGAATTTGCCGGAATCGTTTCCAGCGGGCGCGTTTATACCATAAACCGGCCACAGGATTCCATTAATTTATCGGGGCGGGGCGCCTGTTTACAGGGCCGTTTCCTTGTACCCCGCCCCACTCCCCCTTAAAATGGCTGCTTGTCTTAAATCAACGGGAAACCCAATGACGGTAACGATCAAGACTCCGGACGAAATCGAAAAGATGCGCGTAGCCGGCAAGCTGGCCGCCGATGTGCTGGAAATGATTGGCGAGCATGTCCAGCCCGGCGTCAGCACCGAGAAACTGGACGCCATCTGCCATGACTACATCGTGAACGAGCAGAAGTGCATACCGGCCCCGCTTAACTACAAGGGGTTCCCGAAATCTGTCTGCACCTCGGTAAATCATGTGGTATGCCACGGGATCCCTTCGGACAAAAAGATCCTGAAAGACGGCGACATCCTGAACATCGACGTTACGGTGATTAAGAACGGGTACCACGGCGATACCAGCAAGATGTTCATTGTTGGCAAGCCCAAACCCGGCACCGAACGCCTGATCCAGATCACCCAGGAATGCCTATATAAGGGTATCGAGCTGGTCAAACCCGGCACCCGGCTGGGAGACATCGGCCACGTGATACAGCAACACGCCGAAAAGCATCGTTATTCTGTCGTCCGCGACTATTGCGGGCATGGTATCGGCAAGGTTTTCCACGAAGACCCACAGGTTATGCATTACGGCAAGCCGGGCACCGGCATGGAACTGGAAGAAGGCATGACATTCACCATCGAACCGATGATTAATCAGGGCAAACTCCACACCAAACTTTTGCCGGATGGCTGGACCGTCGTCACCAAGGACCACAAGCTGTCTGCCCAATGGGAACACACCATTCTGGTGACTGCCGACGGCCATGAGGTTCTTACACGTCGCCCTGATGAGTCGCTCTAGGTGGATGTGAGCTCGCTTGAAACCAGAATCAGCCAGGACACCTCGCCGGTTCCCGCCGCGCGGGAGCTGTTAAAGGAGCGATACCGCGCCGACGCCGAGGCCTTCCAGCAGGGAACCGACAAGGGCGCGATTGTGGACGTGCGGGCGCTGGTACGATCCCGGTCCCACACGGTTGACCGTGTGCTATCCCTGATCTGGAACCGCTACGCCTTTGCCCGATCCCCGGACATCTCGCTGGTTGCCGTGGGCGGTTATGGCCGCGGCGAGCTGCATCCCCATTCCGACATCGACCTGCTGATTCTGACCCGTAGCGGCATCGAGGAATCCTGGCAGGAAGACCTGGGCGCTTTTGTCACCCTGCTCTGGGATCTGAAGCTGGACATCGGCCACAGCGTTCGCAGCATTGAAGAGAGCATGGCCTCGGCCCGGGAAGACGTCACCATCCTGACCAACCTGCTGGAAACCCGCACCATTTCCGGCCCTGACGACCTTCGAGCAGAGCTCAGCAAAAAAGTCTATTCCGACGAAGTCAGCAGTGACATCGACTACTTTGTCGCCAAGCGGGAAGAACAGAAGGGACGCCACAAGAAGTATGGCGACACGGAATATAACCTGGAGCCCAACATCAAAGGCTCCCCCGGCGGGTTGCGGGACATCCAGACCATCGGCTGGATTACCAAGCGGCACTTCGGCCTGCAGAATACCGCCGACCTGACCCGCTTCAGCATCCTGACCGAAGAGGAACACCAGATACTGCTACAGGGCGAAACCTTCCTCTGGCAGCTGCGGTACGGGCTGCAACTGATTGCCGACCGCAATGAGAACCGGTTGCTGTTTGATCATCAACGGGCTTTAGCGCAAATGTTGGGCTATCGGGACCAGGGCAAACGACTGGGCGTCGAACTGATGATGCAGTCCTACTACCGCACGGTGCTGGCCCTGGCAGAGCTCACGGACGTGATTCTCCAGTACTATGACGAGGCGATCATTGGCGGCGGCGATGAAGATGACGTTCTACCGCTGAACAAGCGCTTCCAGATTCGCAACTACTATATAGAAGCGGTCAACAACCAGGTCTTTGCCTACTCGCCCTACGCGATTATGGAAATCTTTGTGCTGATGGCCCAGCACCCGGAGATCAAAGGCATCCGTGCCACCACCATCCGCTCCCTGCGGGCGCACCGGCACCTGATTGACGATGCGTTCCGCTCAGACCTGGCCGTCACGTCACTGTTTATGGAACTGCTGCGCACGCCTCACGAGCTGGACCAGACTCTATCGGCGATGAAAAAGTACAATGTGTTGGGGCGTTATCTTCCCGAATTCGGCCAGATCATTGGCCAGATGCAGCATGACCTGTTCCATATTTACACCGTGGACGCCCACACCATGCGGGTGATCCGCAACATGGTACAACTGGACAGCGTAGAGCTACGCAATGATTACCCCCTGGCATCGCGGCTGATTCATCATCTGCCTAAGCTGGAAACCCTCTACATTGCCGGCCTTTATCACGACATTGCCAAGGGCCGGGGCGGCGACCACTCTGAACTGGGTGCCATCGACGTCGAAGCCTTCTGCCAGCGCCATCACCTGAGTGAGCGCGATACGCAGCTCGCGTCCTGGCTGGTGGAGAACCACCTGCTGATGTCCATGACGGCCCAGCGCAAGGACATCTCTGACCCGGACATCATCTTCGCATTTGCCCAGGCGGTCCCCAGCCAGGTGCATCTGGATTATCTCTACGTGCTGACGGTTTGTGACATCAGCGCCACCAATCCAAAACTCTGGAATACCTGGCGGGCGTCGCTTTTGCGCCAGCTGTATATCGAGGCAAAACGGGCGCTACGGCGCGATTCCCAGACCCCGGTCGACCGCCAGGAATGGGTGCGGGCCACCCAGGCGGAGGCCCGGGAGATCCTCCACGCCCAGCATATGACGGACGAGCAGATCGACCGCATCTGGGAGACCATGGACGAGGATTACTTCCTGCAGGACTCAACCGTGGATATCGCCTGGCAGACCGCCGCGATTATCCGCCACGGTGACGACCCGGACCCGCTGGTGATGATCCGCGACACTCGCGGTGGCCCTACCGACGGCTATTCCCAGATCATCATCTACATGAACGACCGCATGGACCTGTTTGCCGCCACCACGGCCGTGCTGGAACAGCTTAACCTGAACATCGTGGATGCCCGTATCAGCTCGAGCAACGGGCCCTACTCGGTCAGTTCCTACATTGTTCTGGATGAAAAACATAAGCCCCTGGGCATCGACCCAGCGCGGAAAGACCGGGTTCGCGAACGGCTGGTGGAAGAACTGGATGACCCCGAGGATTACCCCGACATCATCCACCGCCGCACACCGCGCCAGCTCAAACACTTTGCCTTCCCGACGGAGGTGACCTTCTACAACGATACCGTCAACCAGCGCACGGTTATGGAGGTAATCACCCCGGACCGCCCTGGCCTGCTGGCCCGGGTCGGCCAGGTACTGCTGGAGCATCGCGTCCGCTTGACCAATGCGAAGATCGCCACCCTTGGCGAGCGGGTGGAAGACGTATTCTTTGTCACCGACGAGCATGGCGAGCCCATTCATGACCCCGAAGCCTGCCGCTCACTGCAGCAGGACCTCTGCAAAATGCTGGATGATATTTCATGAATCCTGATCTCGACCGGTTGCACCCCTACCCGTTTGAAAAGCTGGCAAAACTGAAGGCGGGTATTCAGGTACCTGCCGATCTTGCCCCAATCTCCCTGGGCATTGGCGAACCCAAACACCCCTCACCGGACTTCGTGAAACAGGTCATCGCCGACAACCTCGACAAGCTGGCGAACTACCCCAGCACCAGAGGCACCGATGAACTTCGCCAGGCCATCGCCACCTGGGCCACAGCCCGCTTCCAGCTGGAACCTGGCACGCTGACACCAGAACATCACATTGTTCCTGTTAACGGTACCCGCGAGGGCATTTTCTCACTCGTCCAGTCGGTGATCGACCGTTCGAAGCCCGCGACGGTGGTCAGCCCCAATCCCTTTTACCAGGTGTACGAGGGCGCGGCGTTTCTGGCAGGGGCAACGCCACACTATCTGGCCTGCGATGCTGCCAACCGCTTCATTCCCGACTTTGACAAGGTACCGGCTTCGGTCTGGGAGGATTGCCAGGTGCTGTTCCTCTGTTCCCCCGGCAATCCCAGCGGCTCGGTCATGTCCCGTGAAACCCTGGCCCGGGTCATCGAACTGGCGGATCAGTACGATTTCATCGTGGCCTCGGACGAGTGCTACTCCGAGCTCTACCCGAACGAAAACAACCCGCCGGAGGGCCTCTTGCAAACCTGCGCGGCCATCGGCAGGCACGATTTCGCCCGCTGCATTGTTTTCCACAGCCTGTCGAAACGCAGCAACCTGCCCGGCCTGCGATCCGGTTTTGTCGCTGGTGATGCCAACATTCTGTCCGGCTTCCTGAAATACCGCACCTACCACGGCTGCGCCATGCCCATCCATAACCAGCTGGCCAGCATTGCCGCCTGGGAAGACGAGGCCCACGTGCGGGACAACCGCGCTGCCTACCGCGCCAAGTTCGAGGCCGTGGTGCCTATTCTTCGTGAGGTAATGGACGTGGACTTTCCCGATGCCGGATTCTATTTATGGCCGGAAACGCCCTTCGACGATGAAACCTTTGCCCGGGAACTGTCCGCCCGGCAGAGCGTTCATGTGTTACCCGGCCGCTACCTGTCCCGCACGGTGGACGGCCACAACCCCGGGGAAAACCGGGTGCGCATGGCGCTGGTGGCGCCGGTCGAGGAATGCGTTGAAGCCGCAAAACGTATTGTGACCTTCGTGAGGAACTACCAGGCGTGAAAATCTATGGCATCCGCAACTGCGACACCGTCAAAAAAGCCCGCAAGTGGCTGGACGATGCCGGCATTGACTATCAGTTTCATGATTTCAAGAAAGACGGACTGAGTGCCGACACCCTGGTCCAGTGGGAGCAGGCCCTCGGCTGGGAGGCACTAGTCAACCGGCGCGGAACCACCTGGCGCAAACTGCCGGAGCCGGTTCGTGATAATATTGACGCCCAATCGGCCCATCAACTGATGATAGATAACCCTTCGCTTATCAAACGACCGGTGGTCGAGAGCGATCAGGGCGTCAACGTTGGATTCAGCGCGGATCAATGGGCCGAGCAGTTCAACCGGTAAGTATCAACTTTTTCAGACAACGACTATCCAGGAGCACATCAATGAGTTTTGCATTCGGCATCGGGATCGGCACCCAGAACAACCAGGGCGAGTGGCTCGAAGTATTCTATCAGCAGCCCCTGATCACTCCCGACAATGACCTCATTGAAGTCGCGCGGAATGTTCTGAATTACCAGGGCGGCAACCAGGCGATTTCAGCCACACCAGAGCAGCTCAAATCCCTTTCCGATGGCCTGCGTCAGACCGGCCAGATGGAACAGTCGGTGCTTGCCGGCAAGGCTGCGGAGAGCAAGCGCCCGGTGGTGGTAACCCTGCTTGAGACCGATGACACCGCCTCCAGCACACCAGAGGTCTACCTGAAGCTGCACCTGATTTCCAGCCGCCAGGCCCGTCCCCACGAACTGAAGCTGGACGGCATTTTCGGCCTGCTACCTAACCTGGCCTGGACCAGTGAAGGCGCTATCGACCTTAACGAACTGCCTGCTCGCCAGCTCAAGGCACGCATCGAAGGCCACACTCTTGAAGTGAAGTCTGTGGACAAGTTCCCTCAGATGACCGATTACGTGGTGCCCAAAGGCGTCCGCATTGCCGATACCGCTCGGGTTCGCCTGGGCGCCTATGTTGGTGAAGGCACCACGGTCATGCACGAGGGCTTTATCAACTTCAACGCCGGCACCGAGGGCAAGAGCATGATCGAGGGCCGCATTTCCGCGGGCGTGATGATCGGCGAAGGCTCGGATCTGGGCGGCGGCTGCTCCACCATGGGAACCCTATCCGGTGGCGGCAACATCATCATTTCCGTTGGCGAGAACTGCCTGATCGGCGCCAACGCCGGTATCGGCATTCCCCTGGGAGACCGCTGCAAGGTCGAGGCTGGCCTCTATATCACAGCGGGCACCAAGGTGGCACTGCTGGACGACAACAATGAGCTGGTGGAAGTGGTCAAGGCCCGGGAACTGGCCAGCAAAACGGATTTGCTGTTCCGCCGCAATAGCCAGACTGGCGCCGTAGAGTGCAAGAGCCACAAAACCGCCATTGAGCTGAATGAAGAACTCCATGCCAACAACTGATTCATCCAGCTTGTCGCCAACACTGGAACTGGCCATAAACCTGATTCAGCGGCCGTCCGTGACACCGGACGATGCCGGCTGCCAGCCCCTGATGTTCGAACGTCTTGAAGCTCTTGGATTCCAGGGCGAATCCATGCGTTTCGAGGATACCGACAACCTCTGGGCCCGCAAGGGCTCGGACGGCCCTTTGCTGGCATTCGCCGGGCACACCGACGTGGTGCCCACGGGCCCGGAAAAGAATTGGGCGCATCCTCCCTTCTCCGGGCAGATTGATCAGGACGGCTACCTTCATGGTCGCGGCGCAGCGGACATGAAAGGCAGCCTCGCTTCGTTTGTAACAGCCTGCGAACGCTTCGTGAAGAAGCATCCCGGCCACCGCGGCTCCATTGCCCTGCTGATCACCAGTGACGAGGAAGGTCCGGCCAGAAACGGCACGGTAAAAGTGGTTGAAACCCTGGAAGCCAGAAACGAAAAAATCGACTGGTGCCTGATCGGCGAACCTTCCAGCACCAATCGTGTAGGCGACGTCATCAAGAACGGCCGGCGGGGATCCTTGCATGGCTACCTGACGGTAAAAGGCATCCAGGGCCATGTAGCCTACCCGCACCTGGCGGAAAACCCCGTGCACATGGTTGCCCCGGCATTGGATCAGTTGGCCAACGAGATGTGGGATCGGGGCAACGACTTCTTCCCGCCCACCACCTTCCAGATTACGAAAATCGAGGCAGGCACAGGCAGCAACGTGATTCCCGGGGAATGCCTGGTGCATTTCAACTTCCGCTATTGCACTGAAAACACAGCGGAAAGCCTGGAGGAACGCGTGGTGGCCATCCTCGATCGCCACAAGCTCACCTACGACCTGGACTGGCACCTGAGCGGCCGGCCATTTCTGACCGACAGCGGCGCCCTTGTGTCTGCTGCCCAGAATGCCATTCGCACCGTCACCGGGGACGAAACGGAGCTGTCTACCTCCGGCGGAACGTCAGACGGGCGGTTTATTGCGCCCACGGGCGCCCAGGTGCTGGAGCTTGGCCCACGCAACGCCACCATCCACAAGGTCAACGAATGCGTGAAAGCCGCTGACCTGGATACTCTGTCGGAAATCTACGAGCAGATACTGGTGGAGCTGCTGGCCTGACGGCCGGCCCTGGGCTTAATAATGGGGAGGAGGTGTTTCCTCCTCTTCCTTCCGGATATTGGATGAAGACACTTCTTTAAGCTGGGTATTGAGCTGCTTCTTCGCTTCCCAGAGTTCACGAATATCCAGTTCCTGGCGAGTCACCTGATCGCTCAGGGTATTGATCAGGTCGTCCTGGAATGCAATCCGGGTTTCCAGTTCATCCAGCCGCGCCGCCAGATCCTGTTCTGTGTTTTCGCTCTTGCCTGCCGTACTTGTGCGCACCATGCTTGGTCAGCGCCTCCCCTTATCTGGTATGATTCCGCTTTTATTTGCCGGGGACACTTCTGTTAAACAGATCGAGGCCGCCCCAGGGCAAATTTCACCACCGGATTACCGAGTTTACCCGAGATCCGGTTCTTTATCGTCAGTGTTTCAAGAATGGAGAAACCGTAGTCCATGCAAAATCCAGCAAAAGCGATCGTCCTCGCCCTTTTGGTCGCTATTCCGTCACCCTTTATCCTTGGTTTTCTGTTGGTGACTTTCACCCCGGAACTTTTCCAGATCCTTTCTAAAGCCGGAACCAGCGAACTTGCCACCGACACCACCTTTGTTCTTGGCAGTGCGCAGGGTATCGCCGCCTATGTGATATCCGTGATCCTGTTCGGTATGGCCGGCTTCTGCACCGTTTTCCTGGCAGCCAAGCCACCGGCCAAAATCAAACAGTCATCAGCCAGAGCACCGGCCCGGTCAGCGGCCAAGGCACCCGCGCGCCACCAGAGCCAGGATTCTGACGACGATGAACCCGACTATGACGACACCAGCCCCGAGGGCAACGAAGAGGGTACCGTCAAATGGTTCAACGTCAAGAAAGGCTTCGGATTCATCGTCCGCGATAGCGGCGACGAGGTGTTCGTGCACTTCCGCGCGATCCGTGGCCGCGGCCGCAGAGTTCTTCGCCAGGGTCAGCTTGTGCGCTTCAATGTGGTCGAGGCCGATAAAGGCCTGCAGGCAGACAATGTGTCCATTCTGGACGACTGACAGCCTGTGGCGTTAGCTCAACAGCAGTAACTAAAAAGGCAGCCCCCGGGCTGCCTTTTTAGTTCCACACCGCCAGTTGTTCACCGCGCTGGTCAATCCGCCACCATTTTTCGTCCTGCACCGGTTCGCCTTCCTTCCAGTCCGCCGCGCTGCAGCGGATTTCCGTATCCATCGCACGCCAGGCGTTGCGAGCGCAGTCCAGGTCCGAAAGCCAGGGCAGCTCGTCCCCTTCAATAATCACTGACGCGTAACGCTTGCCACCGGCCCCGGGGTAGACGCTGACCCGGATATCGCAGCCGCGATAACTGGCCCGCCCCTTCGCGGGCCTGTCGCACGGAACATCGACCGGCAACTCCAGATGGTCAAGATGGCAGGCAAGCCAGTCCCTGACCGAAGAAAGGTCGATGTCGCGGATGTAGATTTCAAGATCTCGCAATGTCCAGCTCCCGGATTTGATTCTGCTCGGCGATATAGTGGCCCGAGCCGGCATCGCCTGCAACCCGCCGCTCCAGCTCTGACTTCAGATCATCGACTCTCAGAAGCCGCAGGGTGCCCTCCTGTTTGCGTTCGTGCCAGGTTACCTCGGTGGCGGCCCTCTCAATAGCCAGCACCTCCAGGGATTCCTCAAGTCGCTGCACCGGCTGATGCCTGGCGAGCGCCAGCAGCGATTGGCGCCTGATGGTATCGGCCCTGCCCGCCAGCACCTGAGCACCCGTCGGACCCCGCTCTGCAAAGAGACTCAGTCGCGCGGCGGCCCGTTCAACCCATTGCAACATGGCGCCGGGGGAAGCCACCCATGCGTTCTGGCTGGCCGCGACATACTCGGCCACTCCCGGGGCCAGCTCGATCCGCCAACGCTTTTCAATCAAAGGCTGATGGGCAATCAGAATCCCAAGCCTTTGGCTAATGCACGTCGCCGGCATGGCAAAGCATTCCAGATCCCGCCCCAGAAGACTCTGCAGAGACTCGACGGCCGAGGATGCCGCCGGTGACTCCGGACTGAGCATCAGTACCGGCCCGGGAAAAGAAGTAACCAGCTCCCGGGCTACGCTGAACTCAGTGGCCATCATTGTCATCAGGTCGGCTGGTGAAACGTTGTCCAGCACCAGCGCGGGCGGAATTGAAGTCTCTTCCTCGCCTGCTGTTGTCGGCACAACAGGCCGGTCGCTTGCCAGAATATCCGCCTCTCTGCGGGTATCCACTTCCACCGCGCCGCCGGGCAAGTGTGCAATCAACAACTTTAACCAGCTGGATTTACCGCTACCACGATCGCCCCTGATCCACACCAGCCCGCGTCGGGCGGCCGCCAACGTGACGCTGACATCCTCGGCAAGCGCCGCCCAACTGTCATCGGCCATAACCAACGGTGAGGCTTCCAATACCTGGTCAAAGTCGGTTTCGGCATCCTCGGAATGAGTAAACGGCCAATGCGTCACCAGTTCCAGCACCGCAACATAGGCTTTTTCCTGCAATCGCTCTGAACTTTGCACCAACGTCTGAAGCAGAGTCGGCCACTCCAGCCAGACCGCACCGCTGATTTCCCGGGCACTGGAAAACCAGTACACCAGTTGCGAGGACAGCAGATTGTCGCTAGCCACGGCAGTCACGATCGGTTGTTCACACTGAATGGTGCGGGTCAGCTCGTCCAGATCGACACCCTGACGCTGAAGAAACCGGCACAGGTCCGGTATCTCATCGAGCATGGCGAGAAGAAAGTCTTCCAGTGTGACGGCGTAGCCGCCACGGCGGGTGACGCTGTCCAGGGCGCTTTGCAGCGCTTTCTGACAGGTGGGGTTCAGGCATCCTTGCCAGTCTTCCATTAGAACATCTCCCTGTTCCGTTAATTTTCCATTAGTTTCAGACGCGGTTGTAGGTGTCCTCGAAACGCACAATGTCGTCTTCGCCCAGATAACTGCCGGTCTGCACTTCAATCAGTTCCAACGGAATGACACCGGGGTTGGTCAGCCTGTGGGTCACACCCAGTGGAATGTAGGTGGACTGATCTTCGGTCAGCAACAGGACGTCGTCACCGCGGTTAACCGTGGCGGTGCCTTTGACCACCACCCAGTGCTCTGCCCGATGGTGATGCTTCTGCAGTGACAGGGAGGCACCGGGGTTCACCGTGATGCGCTTGACCTGGAAACGCCCGCCGGCGGCAATGCCTTCATAGGTGCCCCAGGGCCGGTGTACCTTCTTGTGAAAACGGTGCTCGGAACGGCCCTGCGCCTTGACCTGGGCCACCAGTTTTTTCACATCTTGAACCCGGGACCGGTCGGCAACCAGCACCACGTCGTCGGTTTCCACGATGACGTGATCAGACACACCCAGTGCCGCAATCAAACGGCCCTCGGAATGAATGTAGGAGCCGGATACGTCTTCGGTAATCACATCACCGCGGCAGACGTTGTTGTTCTCGTCGTGGGGCTGTATATCCCAGAGCGCGGACCAGGACCCCACATCGGACCAGCCGGCATCCAGGGGTACCACCACCGCATCACTGGTTTTCTCCATCACCGCATAGTCGATGGAATCATCCGGGCACTTGCGGAAAGCCTCGGCACCGACGCGGGTGAAATCCATATCCGCTTTGCGCTGGCTCCAGGCTTCCCGGCAGGCGGTCATCATGTCCGGCTGCTGGCGTTCCAGTTCCTCGATGTATCGATCTGCCCTGAACAGGAACATGCCGCTGTTCCAGAAATAGCCGCCCTCTCTGATATAGCCTTCGGCAGTGGCCTGATCGGGCTTTTCAACAAACGCCGCCACGTCCAGGTGCGCGCCGTGGGAATGGCCGCCCTTGATATAGCCGTAACCGGTATGTGGCGCATCGGGAACAATGCCGAAAGTGACCAACTTGCCGGCTTTCGCGGCTTTGGCGCCTTCAGCGGTGGCCTCGCGAAACGCCTCTGAGTTTTTCAGCACGTGGTCGGAGGGCATCACCAGCAGCAGTTCTTCCGGGTTTTCTTCCATAGCCGCCAGGGCCGCCAGGGCAATCGCCGGAGCGGTATTGCGGCCGACGGGCTCGAGAATAATGCCGGCGGTACGTTCGGCCGCCTGGGACTGAAGGTGGGCGGCCACTACAAAGCGATGTTCCTCGTTGGTGATGGCCAGGACACGCACCTGCTCATCCAGCTGAAGACCACGGTCAATGGTTTCTGCCAGCAGCGAATCGCCGGACACCACCGGCAGGAACTGTTTGGGGTAAGCTTCGCGGGAAAGCGGCCAGAGACGGGTGCCCGAGCCACCTGAGAGGATCACAGCCAGCATGAATCATCCTTGGTTTGAAATTTGGCTGATTTTACCCCAATGCCAGGCGGCCTGTCCCGTCTGCTGTCGCCCGTTTGCCAGTGTTTACGGTATCCTGCGAACATGAGCGAGCAATCCAGTGACCCATTTCATACTCAGTACCGCACCCCGGCCGTGCGCCACCTCGCCTGGATGAGCCAGGCACCTCAGCTGATCGACACGGCACACAGGTTCGAGCCGTCAAGCTATCTTCCCGATAACCTGCGCGAACGACTGCAAGGCTGGGACGAAGCCCCGGAGGCGGGACCAAAGGTACTTACGGAAGAGCCCCCGAGGCGACTGGGGCATTATTTTGAGCGTCTCTACGAATGCCTGCTTGAGGACCTGCTGGGTTGGGACGTGTTACTGAAAAACCAGCCCGTCAGACAAAATGGCATTACCCTGGGCGAGCTGGATTTTATCGTCCGAAATCCGGTGGATCACGCCGTCGAGCACCACGAAATCGCGGTGAAATTCTACCTCGGCTACCGCGGCGATCACCCCGCTACGCCCCTGTGGTACGGCCCCAATGCAAAGGACCGGCTGGATCTGAAATCACGGCGGCTGATCGATCACCAGAGCTGCCTGACGCACAAACCCGAGGCCCGGGCGCTGCTTGAATCCCTGGGGATTCCCCTACCAACACAGACGAGAATTTTCATGCCCGGCTATCTGTTCCATCCCGCCGGCGACCCGATACCACCGCCCGTCGACCATCTGCGCGGAGAATGGCTCTATATCAGCGAACTGGATGAATCAGACGAAAGCGGGAAACGCGTCACCCAGAACTGGGTCCCGCTGATAAAACCCCACTGGCTCGGCCCCTGGAGCCAGCAGCAGCGACCGGATAGCAAACAAACATCGGATGCCCTGGAGACGGTTCGCTCTGCGGGCATACCCCGGCTGTTCGCAGCGCTTCAGCAGTCCCCGGAGGACCGTCAGTGGCGGGAAACTTCGCGGGTATTTGTGGTTCCGGGAAACTGGCCGGGCGTCTGACATCCTGTCACACGGTTTCCACTTCAACCCGGTTCCGGCCGTTGTCCTTGCCCCGATAAAGAGCATGATCGGCCCGGTTAATTGCGGCGTTGAGATCGTCACCGGGGCGGAATTCACTGACACCGGCACTGATGGTGAGTTCAACGAGCTCGCCGCCCGGCGTCCGCCACTGGTGGGCCAGAAGGCCCGCTCGAATGCGTTCGGCGCCCGCCTCCGCACGGCCTATGGTGGTCTCCGGAAGAATCACCAGAAATTCCTCTCCACCCCAGCGGGCAATCAGGTCCTGGGTGCGCAGTTGCTCCTTGATAACCCGCGCAACCTCCTTCAGCACATAGTCCCCTGCCTCATGACCGTAACGGTCATTTATGACCTTGAAGTGGTCAATATCCAGCAGGATAAAGGACAGCGGATGGCCATTGCGTTCATAACGGGACAGCTCTTTTTTGGCCAGATGCGTCATATGACGGCGATTGAACAGCCGGGTCAGAGGATCAGTGGTAGCCAGCTTCCGGAGTTTGCGATTGGCGGAGGTCACCATGCTCAGATAGAAAAACGAAAGGTAGCTGAACATAGAGAACACAACGGTCAGGTTAAAAAGGTATACCGCCAGAAGCGCTTCCCGGCTGATGGGCTGCAGGGGTTCGATCAACCACATCACCAGATACAGGCCAATGTAATAAGACCAGAGTGCCACCAGTGCCAGAAGCGCAAGTTTCAGCCGGACACTGACGAACAACGCCGGGATAAACATCAGCAGATAGTAGTGAAAGCCGCTCTCCCACCCGATCATCAAAATGCCCAGGCCCGCATGAAGAATGACTTCCGCCCAGATCAGGCTGACGGCCAGCGCATTGCGGCGCTTGCCAAGGGCCCGATAGGCAATGGCATACATGGCCACGCTGGCGACGTTGATCCACGCCAGAACCGGCGACCCGAGGAAGTAAAAAATAAAGAAAAACGCAACGTCTACTGACGCGGCAATCTGGCAGCAGCGCTTGGCGACCTGCCAGAACTGTGGTCGACGTTCCCTGATCGGTTCCATGGCGGACTCACTTCCTGCCTGACTCATAAAAAACGACTCTTCTGTGACGACTGTCACAATTTACGTTTAAAATTTCGTTCGCGCCTGCCTGAAACGTAAAAGAGTGAAAATTCTTTCGGCTCAATGGCAAACTAACTCTTTTTCGCGGCTACCAACGGATTAAAACCATGGATGACCAGAGCCAGTTCCGGCTGCTTTCCCAGCGGCGCTTTCTTCCCTTTTTCCTGACCCAGTTTTCCGGCGCCTTCAACGATAATCTTTTCAAGAACATACTACTGCTTTTGATCACCTACACCGCCGGCGGGCTGGCAGGGCTCTCCATCGACACAGTGGTTAACCTCGCCGCACTCCTGTTTATCCTGCCCTTCTTCCTGTTCTCCGGCATTGCCGGGCAGATGGCGGACAAGTACGAAAAGTCCGGTTTTATACGCTGGGTAAAGCTGGCGGAGATCATCATTATGGCTACCGCGGCAGTTGGCCTTTGGTATCAGTGGTACGAACTGCTGCTTCTGCTGCTGTTTCTGATGGGCACCCAGTCCACCTTCTTTGGCCCGGTGAAATACGCGATTCTGCCCCAGGTACTTAAAAACGAGGAGTTGATCGGCGGTAACGCCCTGGTGGAAATGGGCACCTTTGTGGCCATTCTGGTGGGCACCATTGCGGCAGGCCTGCTGATGGGGTTTGATCAGCCACACCGGCTGGCGGCCGCCGGTGCGCTGGGTATCGCCATTCTGGGCTACCTGGCCGCGCGGAAGATTCCCAAAACCGGCGTTACCCGTGCAGAAATAGTGATCGGCCGTAACCCTTTCAAGGAAACCTGGCACCTGATGCGTCTGGCAACGGAAAATTATTCCGTACTGATGTGCATCATGGCTATTTCCTGGTTCTGGTTTCTGGGCGCTGCCTACCTGACCCAGTTTCCCAATTTCGCCCAATCAGATCTGAAGGGCGACGAGACCGTGGTCACCCTGCTGCTGGCCATTTTTACCATCGGTATTGCCCTTGGCTCTATGGCCTGCGAACGCCTATCCGGCCATAGGATCGAGATGGGTATCGTGCCCATCGGCTCGCTGGGCCTGAGCCTGTTCGGCCTGGACCTGTACCTCAGCATGCCAGCCGAACCCATGGCCACCACCTGGTGGACCCTGATCAGCGACAGTGGCTATCGCCGCATTGCCCTGGACCTGATGGCCATCGGCTTTTTTGGCGGGCTTTTTATTGTTCCGCTCTACGCGTTCGTACAGAAGGAAACCCCGGAGGATCACCGGGCACAGGTGATTGCTGCCCTGAACGTATTCAACGCCCTGTTCATGGTAGTCAGCGCCCTGATGGGCGTGGTGATGCTCGGTGTTAT
The DNA here is from genome assembly GCF_008795985.1 of Marinobacter halotolerans. NCBI lineage: Bacteria > Pseudomonadati > Pseudomonadota > Gammaproteobacteria > Pseudomonadales > Marinobacteraceae > Marinobacter > Marinobacter halotolerans. The sequence goes on from NZ_VMHP01000001.1 coordinate 88,011, forward strand.
CGGCATCAGTATTCCGGAGTTCTTCCTGGTTCTGTCGATCATGAACCTGATCGTCGCCGGCTTTGTGTACCAGCAGTTGCCGGAATTCGTGTTGCGCTTCATCGTCTGGATTCTGTCCCACACCATCTACCGGGTTCGTCATCAGGGTCTGCGTAATATTCCGGACGAGGGGCCGGTTCTGCTGGTGTGCAACCATGTGACCTATATGGATGCACTGGTGATCGCCGGCGCGGTCAGGCGCCCGGTGCGCTTTGTGATGGACCACCACATCTTTCGCACGCCGGTTCTGGGCGGCATCTTCAGAATGGCCAAAGCCATTCCCATCGGATCGAAGAATACCGTCCCCGACATCTATAACGCCGCATTCGAGCGCATTGATGAAGAACTGGCTGCCGGGCATGTGGTGTGCATTTTTCCCGAGGGCCGCCTGACCACCGACGGAGAGATTTCGGCTTTCCGTAGCGGCGTGGATATCATCCTGCAGCGTCGCCCGGTACCGGTGGTGCCCATGGCGCTTCGTGGCCTGTGGGGCAGCTTCTTCAGTCATTGCGGCGGGCCCGCCATGAGACATTTCCCGACCCGATTCTGGTCCCGGATCGAGCTTCTGGCAGAGCCGCCCATTGCCCCGGAAAACGCAGGCGCAGAAATGCTGGAAGTGCGGGTAAAAGACCTGCGCGGTAACCACCAATAGGTGACCGGATATGACAAGCGGTTGACCCGGGAGCCAATCTCCTGCAACCTAATCTGGTTTCATTACGCAACCTGATAACGGAGATCATCTGTGAGCGATATAACCAATCGAGCGATTGTTCTGAAAAAACGCCCCCAGGGCGAGATTCAGGAAGGCGACCTGGTGATGGAAGAACGACCGGTCCGCGATCTGAAAGAGGGAGAGGTTCTGGCCAAAGTGCTCTGGCTCTCGCTGGACCCCTACATGCGCCCGCGGATGAACGATGCCAAGGGCTACATGGACCCGATTGGTATCGACGAGGTCATCGTGGGCGAATCCGTCGCACGGATCGTTGAGTCCCGTTCACCCGATCTGAAAGAAGGCGATCTGGTTACCTGTTATTCCGGCTGGCAGGAATACGTTGTATTCCCCGGCAACGCCGAGATGGTCTACAAGATTGACCAGAAACCTGGCGTACCGCTTCAGACCTACCTGGGTGTTGCCGGCATGCCCGGCCGCACGGGCTACTGTGGCCTGATGTATGTGGGCAAACCGAAAGCCGGCGAAACGGTTGTGGTATCAGCCGCGTCCGGCCCCGTGGGCACCGTGGTCGGCCAGACGGCGAAGAAGGAAGGCTGTCGCGCCGTGGGCGTTGCCGGTGGACCAGAGAAGTGCCGCTTCGTGGTGGAAGAGCTGGGCTTTGACGCCTGCGTGGACTACAAGGCGGGCAATCTGGAAGCGGACCTGAAAGCCGCCTGCCCCGACGGAATCGACATCTATTTCGAGAATGTTGGTGGTGCGGTAACTCGGGCTGTAGCGCCTCTGCTGAACCCGGGTGCACGGGTGCCGATCTGCGGTTTCGTCTCGGCCTACAATGCTGAGGACATGAGTTCCGTGGAAACCCCCTTCCACATTCTGAAGGCGCTTGACCCTGTGCCGGAACACCGGTTCTTCCTGGTGACCGAATGGCAGGACAAGCACCAGGAAATCACCTCGATCCTGGCAGACCGCATTGCCTCCGGTGAGTTGAAGTATCGCGAAACCGTCGCCGAAGGCCTGGAAAACGCGCCGGAAGCGTTCAAAGGCATGCTGAAAGGCAAGAACTTCGGCAAGCAGTTGGTCCACGTCGCAGACTGATTGACAACACAGATTGCCGGGCCATCAGCGCCCGGCAACTTCCAGTAACACCTTCCCGGTATTGCGGTCGTCCGCCACATAGGCCATGGCCGCCCCCGCTTCATCAATAGGCCATGAGCAGTCAATAACAGGCTCGATCTGGCGGGCACTGAGCAAGGGCCAGACGTTCTTGTAAAGGGCCGTCATCACCTGGCCTTTATCCACCACTGTTCGTGAACGCAGTGTTGAACCGATCAGCCGCTGGCGCTTGACCAGCATCAGCCCCAGGTCCACCTCTGCCATGCGACCACCCAGCAGACCGATCAGCACGATCCGGCCATCCACGTTCAGCACTTTCTGATCTTCAGCGATATAGCTGCCACCCACCGGGTCCAGCACCATATCGACGCCACCCCAGGCCTTCACGGCGTCCACAAAAGAACCCTTCTTCCGATTCCAGCAGCCGGACGCACCCAACCGCTTGCAGATTTCCAGCTTGTCGTCATTGCCGGCCGTGGCGAATACCGGGTTACCAAGCGCAGTGGCCAGCTGAATAACGGCGGTTCCCAGGCCACTGGCGGCGGCATGAACCAGCACTTTTTCGCCGGGTTTCAACATGGCTTCGTGATAGAGGTTAAGCCATGCGGTGGCAAATACCTCGGGAATGGCAGCTGCTTCCCGCAGGCCGTAACCTTTCGGAACCGGTAACACCTGAACCGCAGGCACCACCACCTGGGTGGCATAGCCGCCACCGGTCAGCAGGGCACATACCTCGTCGCCCGGTTTCAGCGTTGTGACACCCTCACCCACCCGGGCAACGGTGCCGCTGACTTCCAGGCCCAGAATCTCCGAGGCGCCCGGCGGTGGCGGATAAACGCCTGCCCTTTGCATCAGGTCAGCGCGATTCACCGCCGTCCAGGCAACATCAATCGCCACCTGGTTCTCCGGCACTTCCGAGACCGGTTCGCAGTCTTCCCAGATCAGCGATTCACCCTCGACCCTGATGGCTTTTGTCATCTGTTCCTACCCCCGACTTTTCATGTTTTAGTTCCCGTCGTGATTCAAGAGCGACCGAATCTCTTCCCGATACTGTTTTTTCAGTTCGCTCAGCCGCCAGAATTCCGGCGCCTCACTCTTTGGTGAAGTTGCCAGCATCCTTAGCAGCGTGTCTGCTGCGTCTTGTGCTTCCGCCTTTGGATCATTTTCATAACTGGCGTAGCGCTGGGCCCCGGGTACATATTCCGGGTATGCCAGACGGTCAGGCGCCAGGGCCACACACCCTGATGCCATGGCCTCAAGCACCGACAGGCCCTGGAAATCATGCAGCGCGGTGGACACCACCACATTCGCCTGCCCAAGCAGTTGATCATAGGCCGCCCGGTCTTGCAGATAGCCCCAATTCAGAATACGTGCGCCGTGCCGTGACTGTATCTGATCAAATGCCTCAGGTGACTTCCGGAACTGCTCACCCACCACACTCAGCCGGAAATCTTGCCCCATGCGTTCAAGGGCGTCCAGCAGCAGAAGCAGCCTGTCCGGTGCCTTATCGTATTCCCATCGATGGTTCCAGAGAAGATGCGGACAGGACGTGTTCAGTTGCCGTGCGGACGGTTCGAACAGTCGGTCTTCAATGGGCACCGGCAGAACGGCGGATTTGTGCTGCAGATCGGCGATCAGCCCGTCCGGACGGCCATCGGGCATCTTGTCGAGGAAATTCCGCGCCCCCGCCAGAAAGCTGCGGCGATTCCAGTCACTGTTAAACAGCACCCGGTCAGCGGCAATGGCGCTGTAGAGGTTGACAACCTGAGGCTCGACGCTGGCATGCTGCAGACCGGAATCCGGATAGGCAAACTGGTTTTCGTGCATATAAAGCAGGCAGGGGGTGCGGGCAAACCGCGGATGAAAGCCCCGAAAAGACGCCAGATCCACCATGGAGGTGGCGATGATCAGATCAGCGGGCGTCTGAAGCGCCGGTTCGTTCAGCCAGGTCAGTGCATTGCCGCGAATCCGCCAGCGAAAGAAACGGGGTGGCAGCGCCAGAACCTCCCAGTGGAAATCCGGCTGGCTGGCGACCAGCTGTTCCCGCCAGCGCTGGTGGCTGCCTGCGTCATAGGCGGATAACAACAGTAATCGAGGCTTCGGTGAAGACGGCATGGCCGCATTCTGCCACTAATCGCGGTTGGACAACCACACACTTTGGTAAGGTTTCAGGGCAATGCTGCCGGAAAGATCGTCGATCGCCATGCCGGAAAGCAGATCCTTCCAGTGATCGGTGCCGATCAGGTTGATCTCTGCCAGCGAGACCTCCTGGATTTCATCCGTGATGTTGTGAATGCAGAAGATGGACTGGTCGCGCCGCATGCTCTGGCGCCAGAACCCGAATAGCTTGAGCCCCAGGTGAAGCGTGAACTGGGTGGCATTGGGATGAAAGGCCGGCTGTCTGCGACGGATGCCGATCAGCCGCTTCAGCTCGGTGAACACCTTGTGATGATGGTCCTGCGGGTCCGCCAGCGCCGACTCAAGGCGATCGATCTGCCACTGGGCGCGATTAATGGAACGGAACCGCCCGGTGTTCTCCATCCGGTCATAATCGTTTTCGGTGCCCAGCAGGCTATGAATATAGAAAGCGGGAATGCCCTCAAGCGCCAGCATAACCGTGTGGGCACAGATAAAACGCTGCCATTGCCAGTGGTCTGCGCCCTTCTCTGCCGTGCCTTTCAGTGCGTCGTACAGCGCTATATTCATTTCATAGGGCTGGTCCTTGCCATCCGGCGTGCGGCGGTAGGACACCTTACCCCCGAAAGATTCCATGGTATTGATCAACCGCTGTTTTTCGTCCTCATCCAGCAGGCCATCGGTGGGCCGCAGCCCGACCCCGTCGTGGGAGGCAATGAAATTCAGATAGGTGGTACCCATCTGCGCCGGCGGCATGCTCATCAACCAGGTTTTCAGGTGGCGGCAGTTGCCGGTCACCAGGGTATTGATCAGCAGCGGCGGCAGAGAGAAGTTGTAGATAACATGGGCTTCGTTGGCGTTGCCAAAATAGGTGAGATTCTCCCGGTTGGGGACATTGGTTTCGGTGATCACCACGCATTCCGGGGTGTGGTGTTCAATCAGCAGCCGCAGAATCTTGATCAGTTCGTGAGTCTGTTGAAGATGAATCGACGGCGTACCTACCTCTTTCCACAGAAACGCCACGGCGTCCATCCGGAAGTAGGTCACCCCGCGTTCGAGATAGTATCGGAGGATGCCGACGAATTCGTTCAGCACCTGGGGATTGGCGAAGTTCAGGTCCACCTGATCCTCACTGAAGGTGCACCACACGTACCGTTCGCCGTCTTCGGTCTGCACCGCATTGAGCAGCGGAGAGGTTCGCGGGCGCACAACGGCACTCAGGTCGTCGCCGGGGCGGGCTTCAAAGAAGTAGTCCTTACCCGGGTCAATCCGCTTCTTGAAGTTCTCGAACCACCGGCTTCGGGCCGACATGTGATTGATCACCAGGTCCGACATTACCTTGTAGCCACTGGCAATGGCCTCCACATCTGCCCATTCACCATGGGATTCATTCACCGCCAGGTAATCCATCACCGAAAAGCCGTCATCCGAGCTGTAAGGGAAAAACGGCAGCAGATGGACAACAGACACCGTGTCGCTGAGGCAGTCGTCCAGAAAACGGTGCAGCGTTTTCAGCGGTTTCTCATCGGGCGCCTGCACCGTGTCGGCGTAGCTGATGAGCATGACGTCCGATTCGTCCCAGTTGTTCTGATGAGCCGGCGGTGCCGGGGCATCCTCTGCCAGGCCCATGGTGTCCAGCAGTCGAGTCGCCAGCGCCGGGGTATCCAGGGCCGGATAAACCACTTCCAGCATGGTGGCCAGCTTGTTTTGAAGACTTATACTCACGGACGCGAATACTCCTCGTTGTCCAGCTCGACCGCTTCCATCAACTGGTCCTTGATATCCGGGATGGCGCTGGTCACGCGGTTCCAGCTGGGAATGAAGGGTGTGTCCATGGGATTGTCCAGAAAATAAGCCCCGGCCCGCATGACATTCTGGGCAAACAGCTCCACCGCTTTCTCTTCCCGGTGACGGTCGAAGCTCAGGCCGTTGATGATGGCGTCACTTTCATAGGTCTCGATGAAATCCAGTGCGATGCGGTAATAGGTGGCCTTGATGGTGCGGAATTTTTCGTTGGAAAAAATCTCGCCGTTGGTGGCCAGTTTGCGGAACAGCGCCTTGCTGATATCGGTGCTCATCTTCGACAGCCCCCGGCTGGCATCCTCCGGGGACAGATCCTGGTGTTTGTGATCGTAAGTGTCGGCAATATCCACCTGGCACAGGCGGTTGGTGGCGTAGTTGCGCTTCATTTCCGACAGCACGCCCACTTCCAGGCCCCAGTCGCTGGGGATCCTCAGATCGTTGATCACATCCGTGCGGAAGGAAAACTCGCCGGCCAGCGGGTAACGGAAGCTGTCCAGGTAATCCAGATAATCGTTTGGGCCGGCGACCTTCTTGAGCGCGCGGATCAGCGGCGTCACCAGCAGACGGCTGACCCGGCCATTCATATTGCCCTCGGCAACCCGGGCGTAATAGCCCTTGCAGAACATATAATTGAACCCTGGATTGGCCACCGGGTAGATCAGCCGTGCGACCAGATCCCGGGAATAGGTCAGAATATCGCAGTCGTGCAGCGCCACCGCCTTGCTACGGCCACAGGCCAGGGTGTATCCGAAGCAGTACCAGACGTTGCGACCCTTGCCCATTTCCGTGGGCGCCAGGCCCTGCTCCCGCAGCTTAAGGTCCAGGGCACGCAGTCTCGGGCCGTCATTCCAGAGCACCCGAACGTGTTGTGGCAACTCCGAAAAATATTCAAGCGCGTGGCGGTACTGGGCCTCATCCGCCTGATCCAGACCGATCACAATCTGCTCCAGATAAGGCACCTTGGCCAGCTCCTGAACGATGTGTTTCAGGGCCGGACCTTCCAGTTCCGAATAGAGTGAAGGCAAAACCAGCGACATGGGCCGGTGCTTGCGAAAGCCCATCAGCTCTTTTTCAAGATCCTCCACAGGCCGTCGACAGAGGTTGTGCAGGGTTGTGATTATGCCGTTCTGATAAAAATCGCCCATGGTGGCGCTCCTGTGATTTCAACATCCGGTTTCAGTAACCGTACTCAATCAGCAAATTCAGCACGCATTCATTCCAACCCGCCGGCCCGGTTTTCAGCGACCGTATGGCGCGGCTCTGGGATGGCAGCACCACACTGTCTGACTGCACCCCTTTCACAATAACGGCGATGTCCGCCTGCTCCAGCATGTGCTGGTCGTTGGGGCTGTCACCCAGGGCAATGGCAACCAGGCGTCCTGTCGGATCCTGCTGGCGATATTTCTCCAGCAAGAAACGGACCCCATCTGCCTTGTCGAAGTCACCCATGGCATGGAGAAACCGGCCGCCCTGCACTAAACGGAAACCTGCGGCTTCCAGTTTGCCGCGAAAAGCCGCCAGCGATTCCTCATCCCCGTGCCATAACAGTGGTTCGGTGGCCACACGGTCCCGGGCAAGTTCCGCTTCTGCCTCTGACAGGCTTGAGTGCCGGGAGATCTCCGCCGGGGACATGTCTGCAAAACCTGAAAATTCGAAGCCTTCTTTACGCAGCTCCGCCAATAGCGCCAGAACTTCAGTACGGGGCGCCCCAAAACGCTTCACCTGTTCTTCAGACGAGTCAAAACAGTTCGCCGGAATCACCACCGCCGCACCATTTTCGACAATGAACGGGGACTGGTTCTCCAGGCGCTCGCGCACCTCACGCACCTCACTGATGGTTTTACTGGAGTTCAGCACCACCGGAATGGCCGAGGCCTTCAGGCGCTCAAGGGCCGGTTTCGCAGGCGCCCAGTCATAGGTGTCATGATCCAGCAGAGTGCCATCCAGATCGGAAAAAATGATCACGCGGGGTTTGGGCATGGCCGTATCCTTCTGCTTATCTTTAAAACCGCTGACGGATCATCGGTTCACTGAAATGGTGACCTTCATCTACGTGGATCAACGCATCCACCTTGCTCGGCAGTTCGGCAAGACAGGCGCGGGTGACTCGCTCGTAGTGCATGATGAAACGGACAATCTGGTCATCGCTCATCAAACGCGCCGGCGACTGATCTTCGGAATTGCCCTGTTCTGGTGCGACAGATTTTTTCGCCTTGAGTTTGTGCTCCTGAAGTGTGCGCCACTCCAGCACGGATTCCATGGAGGGTGCTTTCAGCATGATCAGGCAGTCAATCTGGGCGAAGAATTCGCGGTAACCGGTTTTCAGACAGTGATTCACGTAGCCCCGCCAGGTGCCATCGGCATCCTCTTGTTGTTCCAGTGCATTGACGGGAAGCTCAAGCGATTCGATGTCTTCCGGAAGGGCGCCTACGCACCAGCCTTCCATTAGCACTACCTCGGCCCTGCCCCGGAAAACCGGCCAGTCTTTTTCCGGCGCCCGGTCGTCACGGGCTTTATCAAACGCTGGTATAAGGGTTTCCGTATCTGCGGTGGCAGACGTCAGTCGTTCCAGAAGCTGCCGACCCAGTGCCAGGTCGTGGGTGCCCGGCACACCGCGGGTGATCAACAGTGGGTGGCGCTCCGACGCCAGTTGCTCTCGCTCGGCACGGGTCAGGTAAAGATCGTCGATGGAGAAGCTGGCCGTGGGTACACGATACAGAACCGACAACAGCTCCCGCAGAAACAGCGTGAGCGTGGACTTGCCTGTGCCCTGGGCACCGTTTATGCCAATCAGCACCGGGCGATGCCGTTCCTGCCGCAGGCTCTGGATATGCTGAGCCAGCGGCAGAATGACCTTTCTGACGGTATCCGCGTAGGTATCCGGAAGGGATTCTCGTTCTATCAATTTTTGGATAAGACTGCTCAGCTCGGGCGTCGCCACGATAATGCTTCCTGGGCCAGGTTCGGGTCTGAAGCGCAGATCATTGTTTCTCCCGATCTGCAGGTTTTATACCAATAGCAGTATAGGTCGTTGATTTGCTGTTTGTCGCACCGCCTTCAAATCTGGGACACTGAAGAACTATTCGCCTCCTTCTGGAGCCGCTATGCCCGAAACGAGCGTCAAGATAGAACACCGGTACCTTGAACTGCCCGACAGCTTCTATAGCCGGGTGAAGCCGACTCCGCTGAAAGACGGCCGGGTGGTCTGTTTCAACGCGCCACTGGCCGAGGACATGGGTTTTCGCGCGGAAAAGCCCGAAGACTGGGCGGGCGTGGGCTCCGGCGCCGAATTGCTGGAAGGGATGGACCCGGTGGCGATGAAATACACCGGCCACCAGTTCGGCGTGTATAACCCGGAACTGGGCGATGGCCGCGGGCTGCTGCTTTGGGAAACCCTTGGGCCGGATGGCCGCCGCTGGGACTGGCACCTGAAAGGCGCCGGCATGACCCCCTACTCCCGCTTCGGCGATGGCCGGGCGGTTCTGCGCTCCACCATTCGTGAATACCTGTGCAGCGAAGCCATGGCCGGCCTGGGCATTCCTACCACCCGTGCGCTCTTTATGGTGAGCGCGAAAGACCCGGTCAGGCGGGAGTCCATCGAGACCGCCGCCACTCTGCTGCGTGTTACCCAGAGCCACATCCGCTTCGGCCACTTCGAGTTTGCCGCTCGTCACCAGGGCGAAGAAGCCCTGCGGGCTCTACTGGAGCATGTGATCAACCTGCACTTCCCGCACCTGGCGGAGCTGCCGGAACAGGAACGCTACCGGCGCTGGTATGAGGAAACCGTCGAACGCACCGCCCGCCTGATCGCCGACTGGCAGGCAGTGGGCTTCTGTCACGGCGTGATGAACAGCGACAATATGTCGATCATCGGTGAAACCTTCGACTATGGCCCTTACGCCTTCCTGGACGACTTTGACGCCGGTTACATCTGTAATCACACGGACCAGGGTGGACGCTACGCCTACAATCGCCAGCCCAATATCGGCTTCGTAAACTGCCAGTACCTGGCCAACTCGCTGTTACCGGTAATGGAAGAGGACGATGTAAGAAGGGGCCTGCGCTGCTATGAAACTGCCTATAACCAGCGCTTCCTCGGCAATATGCGCCGCAAACTGGGGCTGACGCGTGAGACGGACGACGATCTCACCCTGATCATGGACACCTTCAGCATGCTCCATGAACACCACATCGACTACACCCTGTTTTTCCGCGGGCTGTCGAACCTGCATTCACAAGGAAACGCGCCGGTACGGAATCTGTTCGTGGATCGCAGCGTCGCCGACGCCTGGCTTGAACGCTACCAATCCAGACTGCAGCAAGAGGAGATCGTTGGTGACGAGCGGGAAAGACAGATGCGCGCCACCAACCCGAAATATATCCTGAGAAACTACCTCGCCCAGCAGGTCATTCTGGAAGCCCGAAACGGCGACTATCAGCCAATGGAGAGGTTGCTCGAAGTATTGAAGCGGCCGTTCGACGAACAGCCGGGAAACGAGGCATTCGCGGCGCCGCCCCCGGACTGGGGGAAGCACCTGAATATCAGTTGTTCGTCTTAACGAGGGTCAGACGGCCTTGGCTGCGATAATCTTGTCGTGCCATTCAACTGGGCCTGTCTGGTGTACAGACGAGCCCTTTGAATCCACCGCCACAGTCACCGGCATGTCTTCCACCTCGAATTCGTAGATGGCTTCCATCCCCAGCTCCTCGAAGGCCACCACTTCGGCCTTCTTGATGGCTTTGGACACCAGATACGCCGAGCCACCCACAGCCATCAGATAGACCGCGCCAAACTCGCGAATGGCATCAATCGCCACCTGCCCGCGTTCTGCCTTGCCGATCATGCCGGTCAGGCCGGTTTTTTCCAGCATGGTGCGGGTGAACTTGTCCATCCGTGTCGCCGTGGTGGGACCGGCGGGGCCAACCACTTCCTCACGTACCGGATCCACCGGGCCCACGTAATAGATGAAGCGGCCTTTCAGATCCACCGGCAGCTCCTCACCCCGCTCGATCATGTCCACCATCTTTTTATGGGCGGCGTCACGGCCGGTCAGCATCTTGCCGGACAGCAGAACGGTTTCACCCGGCTTCCAGTCTTTCACGTCTTCCGGTGTGACCGTGTCCAGGTTCACCCGGCGGACGCTGTCGCCCACCTCCCAGGTGATTTCCGGCCAGTCATCCAGGCTCGGCGGCGTCTGCAGCGAAGGACCAGAGCCGTCCAGCACAAAATGGGCGTGGCGGGTGGCCGCGCAGTTGGGAATGATGGCCACCGGCTTATTGGCGGCGTGGGTGGGATAGTCCTTCACCTTCACATCCAGAACCGTGGTCAGACCGCCCAGGCCCTGGGCGCCGATGCCCAGCTCGTTCACCTTCTCGAACAGTTCAAGCCGCAGCTCCTCGGCACGGTTGGACGCGCCACGGGCCTGCAGATCGTGGATATCAATCGGGTCCAGCAGGGATTCCTTGGCAAGCTCCATGGCCTTCTCGGCAGTGCCACCAACACCGATACCCAGCATGCCCGGCGGGCACCAGCCGGCGCCCATCTGCGGCACCATCTTCAGCACCCAGTCCACCACCGAATCCGACGGGTTCAGCATGGCAAATTTTGATTTGGCTTCCGAACCGCCGCCCTTGGCCGCAACGTGAACGTCCACAGTATTACCCGGCACGATCTTGTAGTGGATGATCGCGGGCGTGTTGTCCTTGGTGTTAGTGCGCTTGCCGTCCGGGTCCGCCAGGATCGAAGCGCGCAGAACGTTATCCGGGTGCATGTAGGCGCGGCGAACGCCTTCATTAATAATGTCGTCCAGCGCCATGTCCGCATCCCACTGCACGTCCATACCGACAGTCACGAACACCGTTACGATTCCGGTGTCCTGGCAAAGGGGCCGTTTGCCCTGGGCACACATGCGGGAGTTGATCAGAATCTGCGCCATGGCGTCTTTGGCCGCCTGGGACTCTTCCTTTAAGTAGGCTTCATGAACGCCCTTAATAAAATCCTTGGGATGGTAGTAGGAAATAAACTGCAGCGCGTCCGCTACGCTCTCAATCAGGTCATCCTGGCGGATTACGGTGGTCATAGGCTTCTCATCAGAGTTGTTTATTCGGAAAAAATGAAAGGTGGCGAGTTTACCAGAAAATCTGGCGGCAAGGCATGAGCGCCCCCGACGGCGACAATCCCACATAACACTCGACAAACGTCCTACCGCCAACTATTTTCCATGAAGGCCGGACTCCAACCGGCATGAGGATCAGAATCACACTTTAGAGCGATCAACTGTTGCTTTACTGCCGTTATAGTCAGAGCTATGGAAACTGGCTTATCTTAACGGCCTGAAATTCAGACAACCGATTTACAAGCAGAAAGGCGACTGACAACAGGTTTACCGTGCTAGCCCGGCCCTGTCAGACGCTGCATATAACGACACAACAACAGGAAAAGGTTCCACCCATGTACAAGAAAACGCTATTAAGCCTTGCCGTGGCCTCTTCGATTACCCTGACTGGCTGTATTGGCACTGAGAGTGGTGATGATGAAGTCGCTGTCGATCCAAGCCTGCCAGGCGCTGGTTTCAACCCGGCAGGTTCCACCTGGCCACTTTTTGACCCGGCAGCTGGCGCACTCCCGATACCTAATGACTTGATTTTTGATTCCGAGCAAGGCGATGGAACCTTTGGGGTGGACGATACTTCACCGCCTGTTACCACTGCCCTTAACGAGTTGAGCGGTGCTTCAACAGTGGCGCCTACCGTTATTCAGTTCAACGGATCGCTTGATCCGGCAACCGTTAAAGGAACTGTTGATCAGGACGGCACTGACGTAAACCCCGCCCTTCAGACTGTATTTCTGATTGAACTTGATTATGCAAGTGGCGATCCGGTTCAGGGCCTTGGTAACCGCGAGGCTTCAACCGTTCCAGTTACGGCAAATCAGCTGCGTTACCGTGCAGACGTTGAAACACTTACAACCGAAGCCGGAAGCGCTGACGCCATCCGAGTTTTGCCGCTTGAGCCCCTTGATCCGGGCAAGCGCTACGTGGTCGTAGTAACCAATGAAGTAACAGCATCAGGGGATGCGATCATTCCTTCATTTGTCTACGACTTCCTCACCGACGAAAGTAATGAATTGGATGGCTCTCTCGGAACAGTCCAGTCACTCATAAACAATCTTTGGGAAGCTTCCGCAGTTGGCTACTTTAACGGCTTTGTAAACCCGGCACGTGCAGAGGCACTGACCGCAGGCAACATTGCAATCAGCTACAGCTTCACAACATCGAAAGATGAAAAAGTTCTGCAGTACATTGCCGAACCCGCCGCTTGGTTCTCTGACCAGATCACCAGCTTCCTGCGTGTGAGCGCGACTAAGAAACTGACCGGTGCAGCTCTGTTCTTTGCTAACCAGCAAGGAGCTGATAACGCTCTTCCTGCAGAAGACTGGGACCTTAACGATGATGGTGTGGTGAACGCTCTGGATTTCGATAGAAACGGAGACGGCATCATTGTTCCGACCGATGATTTCCTGATTGGAGCAAACCCTCAGGATGGCTTCGGCCACAACGACCTGTTGGTTGCCGCCGATGCGGCGGAAGATGGTTTTCCGACGACACTTCCACCTAATCCGGACTCACCGCTGAACGCACTTTTTGGACCATCAGGCCCTTGTACGCTTCCGGCCGAGGGGCTACCCCCTGAAAACGTGGATGTTTCACTCGGATCTGACGCTGTGGATTGCGTCGCGGTCGCCCTGGCATCGCAGTTCAGGTCAGAACTCCCGACACCTCTCCCCGGCGTAAACCGTAACGTGTCCGCAGGTGGCGGAGAATTCACAAACAGCATTACTATCGACGATTCGTCAATCAAGCCTGTCGGTCTGGTCTCTGCCGTCGCAAGTAACATTCCGGTCACAACCAGTGTTCTTGCCGCCGAAGGTACTATTTCACTTCCCTACTATCTCGGTGACACTGCCGCAGGCATTGCTGGTGCAAATGCACTGAACTGGGTGGCTGACAACGAACTCGCCGCGTCTCTTAACCAGACATTCAGCGCACTTGGCGTGACTCTGCCCCAGGCCGATCCATCCGTATCGACTGCGGTAAACTACATATTCCCCTTCCCGAAGCAGCGCAGTACTGAAGAGGTGCCAATGCTGGCGCTCTACCCCAGCACGGGTAGCATAAAAGGTGTTGTCCTTTACCAGCATGGCATTACAACTGATCGCAGCTCGGCGCTTACATTTGGCACCGGCCTGGCAGGGCAGGGCTATGTAGTGGTTGCGATTGACCAGCCTTTGCACGGTGTAGCGCCGTTCTCATTGGCCGAGCAGCTAGGACTTACGATCAACCTGCTGACCAAGGGTAACCTGACCGATGAAGAACTGGAGGCAATTACACCTCTTGTTGCTGTAGAACTGGCCGCAGAAACTCCAGACCCTTCCGGTATCAATGCGGCGCTTAACGACGCAGAGAATGCAGGCGACATTCAGATCACCGCTGAACAGCTTCTTGGTCTCATACCGCTTGTTTTGGAAGGAGGAGAAGAAAACATCGCAACCATTGCGGCGGCGTCTCCTGATCTTGATGCCAACAGCGCAAGGTCATTGGTCAATACTGTCGCCAATGCCGGAAGCACTATCCCGGGACTTGCTCCGGATATTGGAAGCGAACGCCACTTCGGCCTCTACGCTACCGCCACTGGCCAGCCTGAGGCGATGGTCTTCGAACCTGCAAATGCTGAAGGTACCGATGGTTCTGGCAGCTTCTACATCAACCTGCAGAACTTCCTGACAGCCCGGGATAACAACCGCCAGAGCGCCGTGGATCAAATGAATCTGCGTGCCACTCTGTTTGGTAATCCAGCTGCAGCTAAGGCAGGTCTGACTCTTGAACGGCCGACAGAGGTTGGTGGTTCCGGTACGCCGGTAGCAGTCACTGCCGCGACTCCGGCTTACTTTGCGGGCCACTCACTGGGCACCCTGACCGGTATCCCGTTTGTAGCGTCTGTTAATAAGGATGACATTGCAGAGACCATTTTCACTGCCGAAGATGGCAGCACAAGCCTTCCCACAACCTTCAACAATATCCAATCAGCCAGCATGCTAACGCCGGGCGGTGGTATTGTTCGGCTTCTGGAAAACTCACCGGCCTTCGCCCCAAGGATTCTGTTTGGCCTTGCACAGTCTGGTGGTGGCCAGGGCCCCACACAGGGTAGCGCCGCTCTCGAAGCGTTCTTCAATGTCGCGCAAACCGCACTGGACGCAGCAGACCCGGTCAACTTTGCGGCAAGCATGCACGCATCAACCCCAGTCCTGCTGTCCGAAGTGTCCGGTGACAACGTAATTCCGAATGCGGCCGACCAGGCTGAATGGGGAATTCCGGCCCTCTCCGGAACATTCCCTCCGGAGGTTACAGAGCTGCCAGTCACTGTAACAGTAGACAGCTTCCCTGCGCCTCTGTCAGGAACGCGCCCGCTTACACTGGGGCTTACCGACGGAATTAACAGTTCCTTCTTTACCAGCTATAACGATGGTGATCATGGAACTCCGACATCGGCCAGTCCTGCGACAGTGTTTGGCCAGATGCTTTGTGGGACTCTCGTAACTTATGATGCTGCAGCCACGTGCGACTTTTTAACTCCGTAGCACTGAGCTGCTGGTAACGGCAAAACAAAAAGGCCTCAATTAGGAGGCCTTGGATTCGAAAGCCCCAGCTCCAGCTGGGGTTTTTTTTACGGCTAAATAATAACTTACGGAATTCTGATTGGCCGTCCTAGTTGTCGCTGCCCAACCCCATCCCCCCGATCAACCTCCACCACCATCCCCCTCGCCTTCAACTGCGGATGCTCCGCGGCCTCACTAATAGTTAGTACCGGCTCAACACAGGCATCTATCTCCGCAAACACCTCCTGCCAATGGCTCAAAGGTTGCTCGCAAATCTTCTGCTTGATCGCCGCCTTCAGCTCCTGCTGATGCTCGGGCTTCTGGCTCATGGTCAGCTTCTTTAGTTCGCTCAACCCAAGCGTTTCCAGCAACCTTTCCGAAAACTGTGGCTCCAGGCTGCCGATGGAAAGCCAGCGGCCGTCACTGGCCTGGTAGTAGTCGTAAAAAGAGCCGCCATTGAGCATATTGCTTTCGGGTCTCTGTTCCTGGCCGCCGGCCAGGCAGGCAGCACCTGCCATCGCGTTCATGGCAAACGCAGCATCGGTCATGCTGATATCCACGAAGCTGCCTTCACCGGTCTGCTGGCGCTTGATGACGGCTGCCAGAACGCCCATGACGGCGTGATGGGAGCCGCCGGCTACATCGGCTATCTGGATGCCCATGGGCGGTGGGCCACTGTCCTGGCGGCCGCTGTGGCTGGCCACGCCCGACAGGGCCAGGTAATTGATGTCGTGCCCTGCCCGGTCACGGTAGGGGCCGGTCTGGCCGTAGCCAGTGATGGCGCAGTAGATAAGTGATGGGTTCTCGGCTTTCAGGACGTCGTATCCGATGCCAAGACGATCCATCACACCGGGGCGGAACTGTTCGATCACGATATCGTAGTCGCGGACCAGCGCTTTGACTTTTTCCACGCTGCCCTCGGCTTTCAGGTTCAGCTGCAGGGTTTGCTTACCGCGGGAGAGATAGGAGTAGGTCGTGCTGAACTTGCCGTCAAACGGGGGCATGACCTTCGCCAGGTCCACCCTGTCTGGCGCTTCCACTCTCAACACTTCTGCGCCCATGTCCGCCAGCATCATGGTGGCGTAGGGGCCGGGCAACAGTGTGCTGAAATCCAGTACTTTCAGGTGGCTCAATGGACCCGACATAGCGTTCTCCTGTGGTGTATTCGGCTTTTACCCTGATGCTGCCCGCTTCTGAAGCAAAGACCAACCGCCGCATCCGTCAAACCCACTGGCTTTTTCTTCCAATATTGCTGTGTTCACCGAAAAATTAACAAATGAGGCTAGGTTCATTTCATCTACAATGGCATGATTGGTCACTAAGATGGATTTTGATCACAACAATAATTGCTGCCCATGACTGCACTGAAAATTGAGAAAACCGGTGAACAAGCGGGAAAACCCGAAAACCCTGAACACGAAAGCCTGAGGGACCAGGGGCTGCGCAAACGCCGCCTTGCTATGTCCTTCGCGTCCTACATGGTGACCTTCAGTATTGTTATCTACTGCTGGTTGCAAAACATGATTCCCTTCCGGGTGGTGACGGAGTTTCTGGCGGCCAGCCTGCTGATCAACGGTACCTTCTGGTACCTCATCCACACCGGACGCAACCTCAGGTTCCGGGACCCGAGCATGACGTCTGCACAGATGATTGTGTCCCTGATTCCAGCGCTCTGGGTGATGGCCTTTCTGGAGGCCGGCCAGGCCCGGGCCATTTTCCTGCTAATTGCCATCGTGCCCATGCTGTTTGGCATTCTGGCCCTCTCCAAGCGCCAGTTTCTGTTCGTGGGGCTCTGGTTCTGCGGGCTTTACGCTCTGCTGATATTGGGGCTCTGGGCATACCGCCCGACGGTTCTTGATGGCGAGCTGGAGATTTTGCAGGCGGTCGCTTTTCTGCTGGTGATGGCGGAAATCACCTTCATTGGCGGGTTTATCAGCGGTCTGCGGGGCAAGCTGCGCCAGCGCAACCGGGAACTGGGCGAAGCCATGGAACAGATCCGGGAGCTGGTAAACGTGGATTCATTGACCGGAGTCTATAATCGGAGGCGACTGTTTGAGGTCATCCGTGAGGAATCCAGTCGTTACAGCCGATCCCCCGGCTCCTTTTCCATTTGCCTGATGGATATTGATCATTTCAAGCTTGTGAACGATACCCATGGACACCAGGCAGGCGACGCCATCCTTAAGGCAGTTGCCAGCTGCGTGGCCGGTGACCTCCGAACCATCGACTGCTTTGGCCGTTACGGCGGCGAGGAGTTTCTGATGGTACTGCCGCAGACTCCGCTGGAGGGGGCGAAGATCAAGGCGGAACGGGTGCGAGAAAAAGTCGCTTCCCTCAAGTTTCCTGACATAGGGGACAATTTCAGGGTAACGGTCTCCATTGGTGTTGCCGAGTACCACAACGACGAATCCACCGACGATACTCTGCAAAGAGCCGATAAGGCACTTTATCGCGCCAAAGACGCCGGCCGTGACCGGGTGGAGCTTGCCCAACAAGAAGTCCCGGCCGAACAGTTGCAATGACGCCAAGGCCTTTTATGATGGAGTTCGTTTCACCACCCTGAAGGACACTATGTCGGAACTTACGGTCTCCAGGCACTTTGTTGAAGCCGCCCTGACCGGCGCGCAGAAAAAAGGCTTCGATATCGACGCCCTTCTGCTGAGCGCCGGCATTTCACCGGACCTTCTGAAAATCGAGATGGCGCGGGTCAGCAGCAGCCAGTACAGCCGGTTGCTCCAGAACATCTGGAATGTGATGGAAGACGAGTTCATGGGCCTGGGCCCGCGTCGCTGCCGCACCGGCACCTTCGCCACCATGTGCGCGCTGATCATTGATTGCCCGAATCTGGAAGCGGTTTACCGCCAGGCTTTTGACTTCTGCCGGCTGTTCGAGCCCATGGTAGGCATGCAGTTGGAGCAGCATGGCGACGAGGTAAAGCTGGTGACGGTGATCGAAGGTGAAATCGACGATCCTCTGCATTTTTTCCAGGAGAGCATCCTGGTGATCTGGCATCGGCTGGGGAGCTGGCTGGTTGGCCAGCCGGTAGAACTGGTACGCGCCGAGTTCAGCTATCCGGAACCAGCTCATGGCGACGAATACCGGCACATTTTTCATTGCCCCCTGGCATTCAATTGCAGCAAAACCGCACTCACCTTCAGCAAGCGGTTCCTGGACGCGCCGGTCATCAGGGACAAACCGGAAATGCGACAATTCCTGAAAACATCGCCCGCTGACCTTTTATCCCGGCCGGATGAGAGCAATACCTACACCGGGCGCATACGGGCGCTGATAGGGCGGGATTTCTCCCGATCGCTGCCGGACTTCGAATGGATCGCGGCGGAGCTGAACACCAGCCCGCAAACGCTCAGACGGCGGCTCAAACAGGAAAATACTTCCTTCCAGGAGATCAAGGATCTGCTCCGCCGGGATATGGCCATCTATTACCTGGCTCGTCCGGACCTGGCCATCAATGATATTGCCTTCAAGGTGGGCTTTACCGAGCCGTCCACTTTCCACCGGGCCTTCAAAAAGTGGACGGGGGTGACGCCCGGCGCCTACCGCGAGGGTGAACGCGGTGGGCCGGGCTAGCTGGCGTGCGGTCTAGTTCTGGTTTTGCATGGTGCGGATCAACTGCCCAAGCGTGCGGGCGATCTCGCTGACCACGCCCTGGTTTTCCGCCAGGCGCATCATCCGCGAGCCATCCCTTGGATCATAGATCCAGCAGGCGGAAGCGGCGGGTTCGCAGTCCCAGTCGACGCTCGGGTTAACCCCGAAAACATTCAGGGATTCGGTGGTGCGAAGAATGCGGCCATCGCCCTCCCGACGGGCCTCCTGAATATTCAGGGAACCGTTCATGCGGTTTACTTCATAGACCACATCTGCCGGGCGATCCAGACGCCGGATGCGCTCATCGGGACGCCAGCCAGCGTTATCGAGCAGCGCGTTCAGATGCATCACAAGGGCCTCGGCGTCGGAATCAGCCAGGTAAAGCTCACGCAGTTTTTGCAGAGATTCTTCCCCTGCCGGCTCAATGATTGCAACCTGCTCGGAGTTACTGTTACCACTACCCTGGCTACCGGCCTGATTGTTCTGACGGGCCTTTTCCACTTGGGTGATCATGGTCAGTGCGTCGGTGTAATGCTCGCCCTCGGCACCGGCTTTGGATACATACCCTTCCAGCGCTGATTTGGCCTCGTTCAGGAAGCCGGATTCAAGCATGACGCGGCCACGGTAATACAGATAGTTTGCAGGTTTCTCCGCTTCCATCTGCTGCAGTCGGTTCAGATACTCGCTGGCTTCGCCCCAGTTGTTCGCCTCAACGGCGGCCTCGGTCGCCAGCATCAGCCGCTGCATTTCATGTTCGGGTTCCAGGGCTGACGCGCTGCCGGAAAACAGCATGGCGGCGATGACACAACTTGCAACGACATTGCAGACTACTCGGACTGTTCTCAGCATATTTCACTCCTGCTGGTTATCACCGACAGCGTCATCAGTGCGCGATGAACCAACGTCATCCCCGCCTTCCGCATCTACTTCGGCCTGATCCTGAATGCCCTTGGGCAGTTCTTTTTTAACACGAACCCCCAGCTCAACAAAGCGGTTGGCCTGGGATATAAGATTGCCACGCCCCCTTGTCAGGGTGTTCATGGCGTTATCGTACGAGCCCTGGGCGGTCTGTAACTGGCCGCCCAGCTTCTCCATTGCTTCCACAAACACCCGCAGTTTGTCATAAACCGCGCCCGCTCTGTCTGCAATCCGCCGCGCATTCTGGCTCTGCCTCTCATAACGCCAGATGTTCTCAACGGTTCTGAGGGTGGCCAGCAGCGTGGACGGTGTTACTACAATAATCTTTCTCTCGAACGCTTCCGCAAACAGGTTCTCGTCTTGCTGAAATGCTGCCACAAATGCCGGCTCAATGGGCATAAACAGGAAAACAAAGTCCGGGGAGTGCAACCCGTGCAACTGGCTATAATCCTTTTCACTGAGCCCGCGGATATGGCTGCGAACCGCTTCGATATGTTGTTTCAGAGCTTCCGCCCTGGCAGCGTCGTCTTCCTCATTGGCAAACTGCTGATAAGCGACCAGTGACACCTTGGAATCGATCACCAGGTTGCGACTGTCCGGCAGGTGCACCACCACATCCGGGCGAAGCAGGTTATTGTTCTCGTCGCGATAGCTGCCCTGGGTGTCGTATTCAATACCCTTTCGCAGGCCAGAGCGCTCCAGCACGCGCTCAAGAATCACCTCGCCCCAATTGCCCTGAATCTTCTTGTCACCCTTTAGGGCCCGGGTCAGGTTAGACGCCTCTTCGGTGATCTGTTTATTCAACTCCTGCAGGGATTTGATCTCGCTTCTCAGCGCCTGGCGATCCCGGGTTTCCGTGGTGTAGACGTCCTCAACCCGCTTGCGGAAGTCCTGAAGCTGATCGCGGAAGGGGTTCAGCAGGGTATCCAGGCTGGTTCGGGTCTGCTGGCTGAAGCGTTCGCTCTTCTGCTCAAAGATCTTGTTGGCCAGGTTTTCGAATTCCTGTTTGAGCGCATCGCGGTTGCGCTCGAGAAGCTCAAGCTTTTCAGTGGTCGCCCGGCGTTCTTTATCCAGCGTCACTTCCTGCTCCCGCAGGGTCATTCTGGCGTCGGAGAGTTCCCGGGCGATGCCGTCGGCTCTTTGCTGCTGGGACGCTCTCTCCTCCTCGAGCTCCTGAACCTTCTGCTGCTGGCCCCGGTTTTCCGATTCCAGGCTGGCGATCCGATTTTCAAAGCTGGTAGCCCGGCCCCGCCAGTGCTCCCTGTCGGTCTCTGCCTGCTCCCGCAGCGACCTCTGCTCGGCCATAGCGGCCTCGGCCTGATCGTTGCGCTGCCTATCCATGGCGCGAGCATGTTCAAGCTCGGTGATCTGAGCTGACAGCACCTCTTGGGCCCGGCGCGTTCTCACGTAAGCAATGGTCAGAATTACGACAGACAGAAGAAGCAGAGCAAGAACAACTGACACGGACGGCTCATGCTGGAGAAAATCACTTAACGGCTCCGGCACCGGGAACTCCTTGTAAAAAGATGTGAATGTCGGCCTGCATCAACAGTTTATCGCAAATTAAACGGGACTGTTTGGCAAAATCCTGCCCGGCAAACATCCGCCTATGGACTCTGTTCGTAATATCAACTAAAACATGCTTACAGAACACATCGGACCGCCAACCGGGCACGAGACAGGAAAGATGCTGAAAGAGCTCTGGAAAAGACTGGGATCGGAATTTTCGCTGGAGGAATCCCCGCGCATCCTGCCTCACATGACGCACACGGGTGAGTTTCATCTGGAACGTCTGACAACCCTGGTAGAATCACGCTACGGCAAAACTTTTACCGAGCGCGGAGATGAATCCGTTCGTGAGCTGATCAATTTTGCGTCTCGAATACAGGATCAGGACATCCAGAGAGAGCTGTTGCTGTTTTATCTGAACTGTTCCCCTTTTATTCAGGAGTATCTGCGCTCGGAGCAGGTTCTGGACGGTAACCACTTCATCTCAAGAAACTCGTCTGATCCGAAGTGATTCTCCCGTTTTTTCATCCAATCTACGCAAAGGGCCCCTCAATGAGGGGCCCTTTGCTTTTGCCTGAACGTTTTCGTGCTGGTTGCCGTTACATCTTGCCTTCGGCAATCAGCAGTCCGCGTTCATGATGCAGGCCCTTGAACAGGCTGTAGCACATCGCCAGGAGCACCAGTGTAAAGGGCAGCCCTACGCTCACTGCGCCAGCCTGCAAGGCATTCAGCGCCTGGTCGCCGCCCACATACAGCAATACACCCGCAATCGCGCCCTCGGTGACAGCCCAGAAAACCCGCTGCGCCTTCGGCGCATCAATTTTGCCGCCAGAGGTAATGCTATCAATCACCAGCGAGCCGGAATCCGATGAGGTTACGAAGAACACCAGTACCAGCACAATGGCAATGAATGAGGTAATCGAAGCCAACGGCAGATTCTCAAGCATCTGGAACATCGCCAAAGACGTGTCGGTAATGCCCTGAGAGGCCAGTGCACCGATATCATTCTGGATCTGATCAATGCCACTTCCACCAAAGGCACTCATCCAGAGGACGGTGATCAGCGTCGGAATAATCAGTACAGCCGTCACAAATTCACGCACCGTACGGCCTTTGGATACACGAGCGATAAACATGCCAACGAACGGTGACCAGGAAATCCACCAGGCCCAGTAAAATACCGTCCAGCCGTGGAACCAGGTGGAATCTTCACGACCGAATGGATTGCTCAGTGCAAACATATTGCTGGCGTAGGACGCCGTCGTTTCCCAGACCCAGGAAAAAATCGACGACGTTGAGCCGACGACCAGAACAAACAACAGCAACAGTGCTGCCAGGCTCATATTGATGTTACTCAGCAGCTTTACGCCGCCTTCGATACCACGGACAACCGAAATGGTTGCCACGGCCGTAACGCCAGTGATGACCGCAATCTGAACATTCAGGCCACCTTGTATATCAAAGAGGTAGCTCAGTCCCGAAGCCGCCTGCTGTGCACCAAAGCCAAGTGAGGTGGCGAGACCAAAGATGGTCGCCAGTACGGCCACCACGTCGATCACGTTGCCGGGCCAGCCCCACACCCTGTCACCCAGGATCGGGAAAAAGGCCGACCGGATGGTCAGCGGCAGGCCCTTGTTGTAGGTAAAGAATGCCAGGGAAAGACCCACAATGGCATAGATCGCCCAGGGGTGAAGACCCCAGTGGTACATGGTTGCGCCCATCGCAAGCTTCGCGCCTTCAGGGGTATTGGGCTCTACGCCCAGCGGTGTGCCATACCAATCGGTGTAGTAGGCAGCGGGCTCCGCCACAGACCAGAACAACAGACCGATACCCATACCGGCTGCAAACAGCATGGCGAACCAGGAAAGCAGGGAAAACTCGGGCTTGGCGTCCACGCCGCCAATCCGGATCTTGCTAACTGGCATGAAAATCAGCGCCAGGCAGAAAAGGACAAACAGGTTTGCGCTGAGCAAAAAGCCCCAGTCAAACACTGCGATCGCGCCATTCTTCGCCCCGGTCAATAATTCACCAGCACCCTCCGGATAGAGGAGAGTTCCAATGACAAAGGCAATGATTAACAGCGCGGTGAGGGGAAATACAATGTTGTGCATATCAAAACCGAACTTGGCGACATTGTCCTGCCCCACCACGTAATCGGTATGATATTCATCTTTGACGACGTTACCCACGTTGGGAGTCTCCTTTGTGTTGTAAGGAAATTCGCAAAATTTCAGGTTTGATCGTTACAGTCCGTACATATTATTGCTTTGAGCTAAAAACATCAAAGTGGCGCTTAGTTACGCAACTATTTAAAGAGTAGACCAGATTCTTTTATACCCATAAAACAGAAGGGCCCCTGCTGGCGGGACCCCTCTTGTTTTCTGACTTTCAAACTGCGTTGCCGCTACATTTTGCCTTCGGCAATTAACAGTCTGCGCTCATGGTGAAGCCCTTTGAACAAGCTGTAACACATGGCCAGCAGCACAAACGTAAAGGGCAGCCCCACACTGACCGAGCCGGCCTGCAAGGCATTCAGCGCATTGTCACCGCCGACGAACAACAGCACACCGGCAATGGCACCCTCACTGACCGCCCAGAAAACACGCTGTGTTTTCGGCGCATCAATCTTGCCGCCGGAGGTAATGCTGTCAATAACCAGTGAACCGGAATCCGATGAGGTCACGAAGAACACCAACACCAGTACAATCGCAATGAATGAGGTAATCGAAGCCAACGGCAGGTTTTCCAGCATCTGGAACATGGCCAGAGAGGTATCGGTGATGCCCTGGGAAGCCAGTGCACCGACATCATTCTGGATCTGCTCAAGGCCACTACCACCAAAGGTGCTCATCCAGACGACGGTGATCAGAGTCGGGATAATCAGTACGGCCGTCACAAATTCACGCACGGTACGGCCCTTGGAGACGCGGGCGATGAACATACCGACGAACGGTGACCAGGAAATCCACCAGGCCCAGTAGAACACGGTCCAACCGTGGAACCAGGTAGTATCCTCTTCCCTGCCAAACGGATTGCTGAGGGCAAACATATTGGTGGTATAGGAAACGGTAGTTTCCCAGACCCACTGGAAAATCGACAGAGTTGAACCGACAAACAGTACGAACACCAGCAACAGGGCGGCAAGCACCATGTTGATATTACTCAACAGCTTTACGCCACCATCGATCCCGCGAATAACGGATACGGTCGCAACAGCCGTGACGCCAACAATGACCGCAATCTGAATGTTCAGGCTTGGCTCAACATCGAAGAGGTAACTGAACCCTGACGCCGCCTGCTGTGCACCGAAGCCAAGGGACGTGGCCAGACCAAAGATGGTCGCCAGTACCGCCACGATGTCGATGACATTGCCAGGCCAGCCCCAGACCCTGTCACCCAGGATCGGGAAAAAGGCCGACCGTATGGTCAGCGGCAGGCCTTTGTTGTAGGTAAAGAACGCCAAAGAAAGACCGACGATCGCGTAGATCGCCCAGGGATGAAGGCCCCAGTGGTACATTGTGGCGCCCATGGCGAGCTTCGCGCCCTCTGGGGTGTTGGCTGCAACACCCAGCGGTGTGCCGTACCAATCGGTGTAATAGGCGGCCGGTTCGGCCACAGACCAGAACATCAGACCGATGCCCATACCCGCTGCGAACAGCATGGCAAACCATGAGAGCAGGGAAAATTCGGGCTTGGCGTCCACGCCGCCAATCCGGATCTTACCAACAGGCATGAAGATCAGCGCAAGACTGAAAAGCACGAACAGGTTTGCACTGAGCAAGAAGCCCCAGTCAAAAATAGCGATCGCGCCATTCTTTGCCCCGGCCAGCAGCTCTCCTGCGCCTTCCGGAAAAATAAGCGTTCCGACGACAAACGCTATGATTAGCAGCGCAGTGAACGGGAAGACAATGTTGTGCATATCAAAGCCGAACTTGGCGACATTGTCCTGCCCTACCACGTAATCGGTATGATATTCATCTTTGACGGCGTTACCCACGTTGGGAGCCTCCTTTCTGATGTAAGGAAATTCGTACAGTTGTTTAGTTTCAAACGTTACGAGCTGTACATCTTATTGGTTTGAGCTCAAAACATCAAAACGACGCTATACTGCCTATCGATTCCGCAGCTATTTTCAGAATAGACCAAATTCTTCAGTGGAGCAGAAGTCGCCGCCACAGCCGACACTGCTTCACTCGGCCGAGGTATTCATGGCGAAGACGACAACCTTCCCTTTCCGCTACACCGCATTTGCATTGAGTATTGCCGGGCTACTGACCACCCTGCCCCTGAGCCTGTACCTCAGAGACTGGTACCTGCTACCGGTCATTTTTGCCGCGCTGACGCTTGTAGGCACCTGGGATGTGCTGCAGAACAAGCACACGGTCAGCCGGCTTTATCCGATTCTGGCTCACTTTCGCTACTTTTTTGAGTCCATCGGGCCGGAAATACGCCAGTACTTCATTGAGTCCGACACCGAGGAGCGGCCGTTCTCGCGAGAGCAGCGCGCGATTGTATACCAGCGCGCCAAAAACGTTCTGGACAAGCGTCCTTTTGGCTCCCAACTGGGCATGTATGACGAGGGCTTCGAGTGGATCAACCACTCGATGCGCCCTGCCGACATTAAAGATAGCGACTTTCGTATTGAGATCGGCAAGCACTGCGCAAAGCCCTACAAGGCCAGCGTTTTCAACATTTCAGCCATGAGCTTTGGCTCACTGTCTTCCAACGCCATTCTCAGCCTGAACCGTGGCGCAAAACTGGGCAGTTTCTACCATGACACCGGCGAGGGCTCGATTTCCCGCTACCACCGTGAGCCCGGAGGCGATCTGGTCTGGGAAATCGGTTCCGGCTACTTCGGCTGCAGACATAAAGACGGCACCTTCAATGAAGATATGTTCCGCAAAAACGCAACGCTCGATCAGGTAAAGATGATAGAGCTCAAACTATCTCAGGGAGCCAAGCCCGGCCATGGCGGCATTCTTCCCGGTGAAAAAGTCACTCCGGAAATTGCCGAGGCCCGGGGCGTTGAAGTCGGCAAGGATGTCGTCTCGCCCGCCAGGCATTCAGCCTTTTCGACGCCCGTGGAAATGCTGGAATTTATTGACCGGTTGCGCGACCTGTCCGGCGGCAAGCCGGTGGGCTTCAAGCTGGCAATTGGCCATCCCTGGGAGTGGTTTGCCATCGTCAAGGCCATGCTGGAAACCGGAAGAAAGCCCGACTTCATCGTAGTGGACGGAGGCGAAGGCGGAACCGGGGCCGCGCCCCTGGAGTTCATCAACCGAATCGGCGTACCCATGACCGAAGCGTTACTACTGGTGCATAACACGCTGGTGGGCACCAATCTGCGGGAGGACATCGCCATCGGCGCGGCCGGCAAAATCACCTCCGCATTCAACATTGCCCGCACCCTCGCCCTGGGGGCGGACTGGTGCAACGCGGCACGGGGCTACATGTTTGCACTGGGATGCATACAGTCCCTCAGTTGCCACACCGGCAAGTGCCCCAGCGGTGTTGCCACACAGGACCCCAGGCGCAGCAACAAGCTGGACGTTCAGGACAAGAGCCAGCGGGTCTATAACTTCCACAAGAACACTCTGGACGCGCTCAGCAATCTGCTGGCTGCTTCCGGCCTGCGGCATCCTTCAGAGCTTGGGCCAGAACATATCCTCCGTAGAAGCTCGAAAACCGAAATTCACTCCTACCTGGAGCTGTTTCCATTTCTGGAGCCCGGAGCCCTCCTCAAAGGGAAAACCGGCACCCGTGTCTATGACACCTACTGGCCCGAAGCCCGGAGTGACAGCTTTGACCCACCCGAGTTTATCCGGGAACTGAGAGAAACAAAATTGCGCTAGAAATCACTGGGGAAATGGCCCTGTGATGTTTATTTTTAAGAAAGCCTGGTGTAGACTTCGCTTCCGCTAAGCCACTGAGATTTCTCTCAAGTTTCTCGTTGGCAAAGCAATTCGGGGCGTGGCGCAGCTTGGTAGCGCACTTGCATGGGGTGCAAGGGGTCGTAGGTTCAAATCCTACCGTCCCGACCAGATTGAAAACAAAGGCCCGGTGTCGAAAGACCCGGGCTTTTTTATGGCTGAAATCAGCGTCTGCCTCTCGGGAAACCTTTTTTCAACGTTGCTGAAGGGTAGCTTTGTGCGCACAGGGAATATTCGAACGAGTATGGGGGGCGCTGGAACCGCCGAGGAATCGGGTTCGCTCAGCCTTTTTCAGTGCCACTGGAGTCTGTGAGATAGGACGTCAACTCTTCCGGGGAGAAACAACTGCCGGCCATGGCACCCTGAAACCACACCCCTTCCAGCTTTCTGATCAGCGCCAGCTGCTGTTCGGTATCCACCCCATTAAGTACGATCTGTTTGTTCAGCTTCTCCGCTAGCGCAACAAGCCCCAACAGATATCGCCATTTTACATCCGATTCCAACGCGCTATTGGCAACCAGCCGGTTACAGCCGATAAATCCAACGTGGGGGCTCGAGAGGATTTCGAAATGCGGTCCGTCTGCCAGAAAGCAGTCAACAGAGATTCCGAAACCAGCATTCGAAAGATCCTGGATAAGAGCAGGAACTTCGCTGTTGTAGAGGTAATCTGTTTCATGCAAATGGAAAACAATGTGCTCCGGACCGATTTTATGGTCTTTGGCAAGATCCGAAACCCAATCGACAAAAAATTCGCTGAGGCCAGTTTCAAGACTCAGGGGCAATCCGATCAGAAAGCCGACGTCTTCTCTCAAAAAAGTCGCAGACCACTGGTAAAAAAACTCAATCGCCTGGGCGTCGAGTGCCTTCTCTGCATCGACGCGCTGTGAATGCTCGGTGTGTCCGAACAGATGACCGTCCATCCGGTCGTTTGCACTCCTGCCCCGAAACCCCTCAAGTTCTGGTATTACCTGCAATTCAACCAGGCCCCCCGACTGAGCAGAACAGATCGGCTGAAACAGGAACTTTCTTCCGCGGCTATCTTTATTATTATTTATGTCCAATACTGGCTCCGTTATAAATGGAAATATTGCACCAAAAGCATGACATTGAGCTTGATACAGGAATCATAACCATAATAAGTGCACTTCACGCATTATAAAAGCAGATTTTTATGCGTATGTTGCAGCTTTGTTTAAGCGCTATTTTCCAAGTACCATTTAGTTTTTTTTGACAAGGGCAAGTATGAGCTTAGGCCAAGCTTTAAGGCAGTTGAGAAAACAAAAAGGCTTCACGCTTGCGGAACTTGCTCAAAGGACCGACTCCTATGTCGGCAACCTGAGCCGTATCGAGAGAGATATTTCGCGTCCCAGTCTTGACCTTCTCTACCGGATTTCCGAATCTCTGAACTTCAGCCTTGCAGAAGTCTTTTCAATTTCCGAATTGGATAACAGGGCGCAGAATCCGGATCAGATTGCGCTGAACACGATATTTATATCGTTATTGGAAAAAGACAGGGATTTGCTGGTTGCTTTCGCAAAATTGCTTCGGGAACGTGCAGGCAGTTCACCGGAAGAAATCATGATAGAGTCCGGGCACATTCCTTCGGAGTCCAGGGAGGAAATTGATTCCGAGTCGAAACGTTCCTGGAAATAACAGAGCCCATAAAAAAACCGAAGTTTAACCTCCGGTTTTTTCATCAAGAGCTGGGTTATTTCAAGCCCGGCATCTATTTTACCGGTGTATTCAGCACATCCAGCACTTCCTCAAGTTCGGTAATCATCTGACGTATCAGTTGCTTGTACTGCGAGGTATCGTCTTTAACCTCATGACTGCTCAGTTTCTGCTTGGCGCCACCGATGGTATAGCCCTGATCATACAACAGGCTACGGATCTGACGGATGGTAATTACATCCGCGCGCTGATAGTAGCGACGGTTACCACGGCGCTTGACCGGTGACAGCTGCGGGAATTCCTGCTCCCAATACCGCAAGACATGCGCCTTCACCGCACAGAGGTCAGCGACCTCGCCGATGGTGAAATAACGCTTGCCCGGTATTGTGGGCAGTTCGTTGTTATGACTGGGTTCCAGCATACGCTTCTACTTTTTGTTTCAGTTTCTGACCTGGGCGAAACGTAACGACGCGCCGTGCACTAATTGGAATTTCTTCGCCGGTTTTGGGATTTCTTCCCGGCCGCTGTTTCTTGTCACGCAGATCAAAGTTACCGAAACCCGACAGTTTCACCTGCTCGTTGTGACTCAGGGCACCCCTGATCTCATCGAAAAAAGCTTCGACCATTTCCTTGGCCTCACGTTTATTAAGACCCAATTCCTCGTACAAACGCTCTGCCATTTCCGCTTTCGTCAAGGCCGCCATTGATCAACTCCTCAGTGTTGCCCCAAGCTCCTCTTTCAGTGCATCGATAACACCACTGAAGAGCGTGTGCACTTCTTCCTCATTTAAGGTGCGCTCAGGATGCTGCCAGAACAGGCTGAGGGCGAGGCTACGATTGCCTTCCCCAAGGCTCTCGCCTTCATAGACATCAAACGCACGCAATGCTGTCAGGTTCTCGCCGGCATGCTTTTTGGCAACACGCTCGACGTCAGAAAACCCGGTGTCGCTTCCAATAATGATAGCCAAATCACGCCGAACTTCCGGGAATTTCGAAATATCTTTGAAATTAGGCACATAACCGGAAACAATCGAATTCAAGAATAGCTCAAACATCAGGATCGTGCCATTAAGTTCAAGCTTTTTCTGAACTTGCGGGTGCAAGGTTCCCAACCAGCCCACGTGCTCGCCGTCTCTCAGCAGTTCCGCGGTCTGCCCTGGATGAAGCGCCGGGTGTTGGCCTGCGGCAAAGTCCACTTCAATGCCCAGCAACCGGAACAGACCCTCCAACTCCCCTTTTACATCAAAGAAGTCGGCCATTCTGCGACCGTTCGCCCAGTTTTCGGGCAACTGGTTGCCAACCACCACGCCGGCCAGCATTGGCTGCTGATCAATCCTGTCGCCATCCTTGCGAAATTTCAGGCCGGTTTCGAATAGCCGGATGCGTGGCTGCTGACGGTTCTGGTTATAACTGACCGTTTTCAGCAGACCACTCCAGAGACTGGTCCGCATCACGGACAGGTCCGAGGAAATCGGATTGGCCAGGGCAATTCCCTGATCTTCAGGGTTCACCAGTGACTGGACTTTGGGGTCAACAAAGCTGTAGGTAATCGCTTCGTGGTAGCCGCAATCAACAAAATAATTCTGGATGGCAGACACCGGGCGGATGGCTTCCGCCTGAGGTCGGAGACCAAGCGAACCTGTTGGTTCGGTCACCGGCAGATTGTTGTATCCGTAGATGCGCCCGATTTCTTCAATCAGGTCTTCCTCGATGCTCACATCCGGACGGAAGCTGGGCACATGAACCCGCCAGCCATTTTTCAAAAGCTTGTCGATATGAAAACCCAGGCGGGTCAGGATTTCCTCGACCGTGGTCCGGTCAATTTGGAGCCCCAGAACTTCCGCAACCCGCGATTCCCGAAGATCAACCGTGCGATCGTCCGGTAGATCATTCTTGCTGGCCACTTCCACCACTTCGCCGGGTTCGCCGCCCACAATCTCCATCAGCAACGATGTCGCCCGTTCCATGGCATCACGGGCGAGCTTGTAGTCTACTCCCCGCTCAAAGCGATGGGAGGCGTCTGTGTGCAGGCTGTACTGCCGGGCCTTGCCGGCCAGAGTAATCGGATCGAAATAGGCTGCTTCCAGCACCAGATCACGTGTCTTCTGGCTCACACCGGAATGCTCCCCGCCCATGACACCAGCAATAGCGATCGGCTTGGCATGGTCCGCAATAATCAAGGTGTCAGAAGTCAGCTCAACTTCCTGACCATCCAGAAGAATCAGTTTTTCGTTGGCTTCGGCCATTCTGACCAAAATACCGCCGCTGATCTCTGACCGGTCAAAGGCGTGCATGGGCTGACCAAGCTCAAGCATCACGTAGTTGGTGACATCCACGGCAGCGTCGATGGAGCGGACACCGCAACGGCGCAGCTTTTCCTGCATCCAGAGCGGGGCCGGCACGCTCAGATCGACGTTTCTGAGGATGCGCCCCAGATAACGGGGACAACCCTCGGGTGCCCTTACGGCGATATCCGGCACGTCTGAATGCACCGCTTCAATCTCTGTGATTTCAGGCCCTTCAACCACCAGGCTGTTGAGAACACCCACTTCCCGGGCGATACCCTTGATCGACAGACAGTCACTGCGGTTGGGGGTCAGGTCCACGTCGATGGTAACATCGTTCAGACCAAGGAACTTGTCCAGAGGCTGGCCCACGGGTGCGTTCGCCGGCAGCTCCATCAACCCCTCGTGATTCTCCGACAGCCCCAACTCGGACTCGGAACACAGCATGCCTTCCGAGGGCTGACCACGAAGCTTGGCCTTCTTGATCTTGAAATCACCGGGCAGGACGGCGCCGACAACCGCAAAGGGCACTTTCATACCGTCCCGGACGTTCGGAGCGCCACAGACCACCTGAACTTCACTGGCGCCGTCACTCACCTGGCAGACCCTGAGCTTGTCGGCATCCGGATGGGGTGCCACGGAGAGTACCTCGCCCACGACAATGCCACTGAACTTGCCGGCCACAGGCTCAAAGCCGTCCACTTCCAGACCGGCCATGGTGATCTGGTCCATCAATGCCTGGGTGTCGATTGCCGGATTGACCCACTCGCGGAGCCACTGTTCACTGAATTTCATGGTATCTGCCTTGTACTGGAGCTTTTGCTATTGGATTCTTGTTCTGCGGCCGGCTTTACCGGAACTGGCGCAAGAACCGGAGATCATTCTCGAAGAACATGCGCAGGTCGTTCACGCCATAGCGGAGCATTGCAAGACGCTCAACGCCGAGGCCGAACGCAAATCCACGGTATTCCTCGGAGTCGATTCCGCAGTGTTCGAACACTTTCGGGTGGACCATGCCGCACCCCATGACTTCCAGCCATTTGATACTGCCGTCTTCTTCACGACCCCACTCGATATCCACTTCAGCAGAAGGCTCGGTGAACGGAAAATAGGACGGGCGAAACCGAACTTCCAGATCCCGCTCGAAAAATACTCGCAGGAATTCTTCCACGGTGCTTTTCAGATCGGCAAAGCTGACATTTTTTTCCACCAGCAAACCCTCTACCTGGTGGAACATGGGCGTATGGGTCATATCGGAATCACAGCGATAGACCCGGCCCGGGCAGATCATGCGGAAAGGCGGCTTGCCCGCTTCCATGGTACGGATCTGAACCGGCGAAGTATGGGTGCGAAGCAAGGTACCCGGGTTGAAATAGAAGGTGTCGTGCATGGCACGAGCGGGATGGTGGCCGGGAATATTGAGGGCTTCGAAGTTGTGATAATCGTCTTCGATTTCCGGACCCTGTTCCACGGTATAGCCGGCCTTGCCGAAGAACTGCTCGATACGCTGCAGTGTGCGGGTCACAGGGTGAAGCCCACCCAGATCCTGACCGCGACCCGGCAGCGTTACGTCAATGGATTCCCCGGCCAGTTTCTGTTCAATGGCCTTGCGTTCAAGGTCGTCCCGGCGGGCGTTGATCGCCTGCTCTACCTGTCCCTTGGCTTCATTGATTTTCTGGCCAGCGGCCGGACGCTCCTCGGCGGAAAGCTTGCCCAGGGTTTTGGCCTGCTGGGTAATCACGCCCTTCTTGCCCAGGTACTCAACGCGGATCTGGTCCAGCGCCTTCAGATCGTCCGCTTGCTCAACCGATTTCAGGCCGTCCTGAACGAGTTGATCCAGGTTTTCCATTGCCCCTGCTCCAATCCAGAAATGGAATGCTCCAAACAAAAATAGGGGAAGAGCGTGCCCTTCCCCTATCAGAAAGCGCCTTCATAACCAGGAGGCGCTTGAATCGATCACAGATCGATGAAAGAGCTAAGCAATCACAGGGATGCTTTGGCCGTTTCAACAACAGCGGAAAACGCCTGCTGCTCGTTCATGGCCAGATCGGCCAGAACCTTGCGATCGATTTCTACGTTAGCCTTCTTGAGACCAGCAATCAGACGGCTGTAAGACAGACCGTTGGCGCGGGCGCCGGCATTGATACGGGCGATCCACAGGGCGCGGAAAGCGCGCTTACGGTTGCGACGGTCGCGATACGCATACTGACCGGCTTTGATAACCGCCTGTTTGGCTACACGATAAACGCGGCTACGCGCTCCGTAATAACCTTTGGCCTGATTCATGATCTTTTTGTGACGACGACGTGCTACCACGCCACGTTTTACACGAGCCATACTTTAATCCTTCTACCTTTATACCTTGACAGGAATGGTTAGCGGCTGAATCAGCACGCTGTCATACGCTTGATGGAAGCCACGTCAGACTTGGCGATCAGCTTGGTACCGCGGAGCTGACGCTTACGCTTGGGGCTCTTCTTGGTCAAGATATGACTGGTGAAGGACTGCTTGTGCTTGAAGCCGTTGGCGGTTTTTTTGAACCGCTTGGTGGCCCCGCTTTTGGTTTTCATCTTGGACATTTTTTAAAACTCCGCATTCTGTTTTTAGTGAAATCAGTCTTACTTCTTCTTGCGGGGCGCCACTACCATGGTCATCTGGCGGCCTTCCATTTTCGGCCGCTGTTCTACCTGGGCAAGCTCTTCAATATCCGTTTCAATCCGGTTCATGAGTTTCATACCGATTTCCTGGTGTGCCATCTCACGTCCACGGAAGCGGATAGTAATTTTGCCGCGGTCCCCGTTTTCAAGGAAACGTACCAGGTTGCGTAGTTTGACCTGATAATCCCCTTCTTCAGTTCCTGGACGGAACTTAAGCTCTTTGACCTGCGTCTGCTTCTGCTTTTTCTTGGCAGCCGCTTTGGCCTTCTTCTCATCGAAGATTTTCTTACCGTAGTCCATTATCTTACAGACGATCGGATCGGAATCCGTAACCTGAACCAGGTCAAGAGACGCTTCTTCTGCCTGCTTGATTGCATCTTCGATCGACACTACGCCGACCTGGTTGCCCTCTGCGTCAATAAGCCGGACTTCAGTTGCGTCAATATTCTCGTTGATTGGCGCTTTTGGTGCACGTCCCCGATTCGCTCGCTGTTTAATAATCAGATCTCCGTTTTAGTTCTGCCTTTGCGTTCGATTTCGTCAGCCATCAGCTGCTCAAACGCGTCCAGCGATAAAGTGCCCATGTCTTCGCCTTTACGGGTTCTCACCGAAACGGCGTTGTTCTCGACCTCTTGATCACCGACAACAACAAGAAAGGGCACTTTGTTAATAGTGTGCTCGCGGATTTTAAAGCCGATCTTCTCGTTTCTCAAGTCAGCATTAACCCTATACCCCAGAGAATCCCACTTTTTTGCGAGATTCTGGCAATAATCCCGCTGATTGTCGGTAATATTCATCACCGCAATCTGTGTGGGTGCCAGCCAGGTGGGGAATGCCCCTTCATATTCTTCGATCAGAATACCGATAAAGCGCTCGAATGAGCCCAGTACGGCGCGATGAAGCATAACCGGTGTTTTCCGCTCGGAGTTATCCGCAACGTATTGGGCGCCAAGACGCCCGGGCATCGAAAAGTCGACCTGGATGGTACCACACTGCCATACCCGACCGATGCAGTCCTTCAAGGAAAATTCGATCTTGGGGCCGTAGAACGCACCCTCCCCCGGCAGCAGCTCCCAATCCACGCCCTCGCGATTCAGCGCCTGCTCCAGTGCCGCCTCGGATTTGTCCCAGACTTCATCGGAACCGACCCGCTTTTCCGGGCGGGTGGACAGCTTGTAAAGAATCTGGTCAAAGCCGAAGTCAGTGTAGATCTCGTGAAGCATGCCGATAAACGCCGACACTTCCTTCTGGATCGCGTTTTCCTCGCAGAAGATATGAGCATCGTCCTGGGTAAATCCGCGAACCCGCATCAGCCCGTGAAGCGCACCGGATGCCTCATTGCGGTGACAGGAACCGAACTCCGCCAGCCGCAGGGGCAGGTCCTTGTAGCTTTTCAGACCCTGGTTGAACACCTGCACGTGGCAGGGGCAGTTCATGGGCTTGATGGCGTAGTCATGTTTCTCGGACTCGGTGGTGAACATGTCGTCCTTGAACTTGTCCCAGTGCCCGGACTTTTCCCAGAGCGCACGGGACACCACTTGTGGCGTCTTGATTTCTTTGTAGCCGTACTCATGCTGCTTCTGGCGCATGTACTGCTCAACTTCCTGATACAGCGACCAGCCGTCCGGGTGCCAGAACACCATGCCCGGAGCCTCTTCCTGCATGTGGAACAGGTTCAGCTTCTTGCCGATCTTGCGGTGGTCGCGCTTTTCCGCCTCTTCCAGACGATGCAGATAGGCCTTCAGGTCCTTCTTGTTGCCCCAGGCGGTGCCGTACACCCGCTGTAGCTGTTCATTGCTGGTATCACCGCGCCAGTAGGCGCCGGCCACCTTAGTCAGCTTGAAGGCTTTTAGCTTGCCGGTGCTAGGCACGTGGGGGCCGCGGCACAGGTCGATAAAATCGCCCTGCCGGTAGAAGGACAAATCTTCATCACCGGGAATATCTTCAATGATGCGGACTTTATATTCTTCGCCCATCTCATCGAACAGTTTGATGGCTTCGTCACGGGACATCACCGAACGGGATACCGGAAGATCCTGCTTTGCCAGTTCTTCCATGCGTTTCTCGATCCGGCTCAGGTCTTCGTTGGTAAACGGACGATCGTATTTGAAATCGTAATAGAAGCCGTTATCAATCACCGGGCCGATGGTTACCTGGGCACCGGGGAACAGCTCCTGAACGGCCATGGCCATCAGGTGAGCGGTCGAGTGGCGGATGACATCCACACCCTCTTCATCACGCTCGGTAATAATGGCGAGATCCGCGTCTTCTTCAATGGGAAAACTGGTATCCACGAGTGTTCCATTCACCCGGCCTGCAATTGCGGCTTTCGCAAGACCTGCGCCGATGTCGGCGGCAACGTCATGAACGGTTACGGATTCGGAAAAACTGCGATGGCTGCCATCAGGCAGAGTAACGACTGGCATAATTGTCTCCTGTTTGACTCAGAGGTGATCCCTACCAAAGACCACGTGTGGTCGGCTCTCCGTGATACAGACCACGGGCCGATTTGCGGAGGAGTCTACCAGAAAAAAGCCCGGCGGGTTAACGCCGGGCCGGGTTTCGGGGAAGGTTTCGAGAACGGTTTGATGAATTCAGGTCACGCTGGCCTCTTCCGGCGTTCGTCGCCGGAGCTGTCCGAAAGCAACAAGCCCAAGCAACAGCAGCGCCGGTATGAACATCAGTTCTTTCGGTGGACGCTCGTTTTCCACTCGAACCGCATCAATGGTCCAGCCAAAGCTTATACCCGCATTCTCCGCCGGGCTCCCGAAGCCCACAAAGTCGACCACCATTTTGCCATCACTTTCTGAAAGCTCCAGCCCGGCTTCTGCCAGCCGGGCTTCCGGGGTTTCCGCCGCTGGTAACGGCAATTTCAGATAGGTGGAGACCTCATCGCCTGCGAGGGACATACCGGACGCCTTGATGACGATCGGGGCACCCGGCGGCACCGTCTCCACGTGCTCTTCAATTGCGGTACCTGGCAGGTCCTGCGTGGCCGGGTACACCATGTCCCACCAGTAACCCGGGCGGAAAAGCGTAAAGGTAATCAGCAACAGGAGCGCCGATTCCCATTTATAGCTCTTGGTGAACCAGTAGCCCTGGGTAGCCGCGGAGAACACCAGCATGGCGGTGACCGCGCTCACAACGGTGACCAGCAGATCGAACCACCCGGTCAGATCAATCAGCAATAACTGAGTATTGAAGATAAACATGAACGGGAGAATCGCCGTGCGGATGTCGTACGTGAAGCCCTGGACACCGGTCTTTATCGGGTCTGCTCCTGATATGGCGGCGGCGGCATAAGCCGCCAGCCCCACGGGCGGCGTATCATCCGCCAGTATCCCGAAGTAGAAGACAAACAGGTGCACCGCAATCAACGGAACCAGCAGCCCGTTCTGGGCCCCCAGGGTGACGATGACCGGCGCCATCAGAGTGGACACCACAATATAGTTTGCCGTGGTAGGCAGCCCCATGCCCAGAATCAGACTGATGAGTGCCGTGAATATAAGCATCAACAGCAGGTTGCCGCCGGAAATAAATTCAACAAACTGGGTCATAACCAGCCCGATACCGGTCAGAGTAACCGTGCCTACGACAATACCGGCCGTAGCCGTTGCTACACCAATACCGACCATGTTCCGTGCGCCGGTGACCAGTGAATGCACCAGGTCATTAAAGCCCTGTACAGTGCGCTGCAGCAGATTGCCATGCCGGCGAAAAGCGGCTTTCAGCGGCCTCTGGGTCACCACAATAAAAATCATGAATATGGTTGCCCAGAAAGCGGACAGTTGCGGCGAAAAGCGCTCGACCGTCAGACACCAGACCAGCACCACCACCGGCAGCAGGAAATAGAGCCCGGTTTTTACCGTCGGCCCTACTTCCGGCAACTTATCCATAGAAGAATCAGGGTCGTCTTCCTCAAGATCCGGAAAGCGGGTGGCATAGCCGACCAGCCCTATATAGGCCAGCAGAAGCAGCGGCCCCAGCACCCATATGGCGGCTTCACCAAAGAGATCCTTGGTCCAGCCAATACCATAGTAGACCGCAAGAGTGAGGACGCTCAGCCCCAGCAGAATCACCACCCAGTTGAGCATACGCTGGGCAAGAGTGGGACGATTGAGCCGTTCAATGCCCTTCATCTTCAGCTTGCAGGCTTCCAGGTGCACGATGTAAATGAGCGCCACGTAGGAAATCATGGCAGGCAGAATGGCGTGTTTGATCACCTCCAGGTAGGAGATGCCGACATACTCCACCATCAGGAAAGCCGCGGCGCCCATGATGGGCGGCGTCAGCTGCCCGTTGGTGGAAGCTGCCACTTCAACCGCACCGGCTTTTGTTGCCGGAAAGCCCACCCGTTTCATGAGCGGAATGGTAAAGGTGCCGGTTGTCACCACATTGGCAATGGACGAACCGGAGATAACCCCGCTCAGGCCGCTGGATACCACGGCGGCCTTGGCCGGGCCCCCTCGCATGTGGCCAAGCATGGCGTAAGCCACCTGGATGAAGTAGTTGCCCGCACCGGCACGTTCCAGAAGCGCCCCGAACAGGACAAACAGAAACACAAAACTGGTGGACACACCCAGGGCCACACCGAAAACCCCTTCGGTACCCAGCCACATGTGGGACGCCAGCTTGTTCAGACTGGCCCCACCGTGGGAAATCACGTCCGGCATGTAAGGGCCGGCCACTGCATAGATAATAAAAATACCCGCCACAATGGTCAGTGGCAAACCCAGCGCTCGCCGGGTGGCTTCCAGCAAAAGCACCAGACCACAGAGCGCCACCACAATATCCTGGGTAATGGGCGCACCCGGCCGCTCGGCCAGCTCTTCGTAGAAAAAGAAAAGATACGAGGCGGTAAAAGCCGCCGCAAGCGCCAGCACCCAGTCGTATATGGGAACATGGTTAACATGCCTGCCCCGAATCATGGGATAGGCTGAAAACGCCAGAAAAGCGGCAAACGCAAGATGGATGGATCGGGTTTCCGTGGAATTGAAAATCCCTATCTCAAGGATGTAGGGGAGCGGTGATGCAATCCACAGCTGGAACAAAGACCAGCACAAAGGCACGATGAACAGTACAACCGCAGCTGGCCCCGTAGCAGCCCTCCCCCCGGTCTCTGTCTGAAGAACTTGTTTGATCTTGTCGCGGTCCACATCGCGGCCCACGCCAGCCCCTTCATTGGGTTCGCTACTGGTCATAGCTTATTCCTGGGAAGTAACGGAGGGAAAACAGCGGGATGGGCCTCTGGCCCACCCCGCATTTCATCGGATCTTGAACTGTCAGTCGACCAGACCCACTTCTTTATAGTACTTCTTCGCCCCAGGATGGAGCGGTGCGCTGAGCGCGTTGCTGACCATTTCCTCTTTTTCCAGGTTGGCAAAGGCAGGATGCAGGCGCTTGAAGCTGTCGAAGTTTTCAAACACAGCCTTGACTACCTGATACACAACCTCTTCGGAAACGTCGGTCGAAGACACCAGGGTTGCCGCCACACCGAAGGTGGTTACATCCTCATCGCTTCCACGATACATGCCGCCCGGAATGGTGGCTTCACGATAGTACGGGTTCTCGTTAATCAACCTTTCCGTGGCCGCATTGTCGACGTTCACCAGCACACTGTCGCAGGAGGTGGTGGCTTCTTTGATTGCACCGGACGGGTGACCGACCGTGTAGAAG
This sequence comes from Marinobacter halotolerans, assembly GCF_008795985.1. Taxonomy (NCBI): domain Bacteria; kingdom Pseudomonadati; phylum Pseudomonadota; class Gammaproteobacteria; order Pseudomonadales; family Marinobacteraceae; genus Marinobacter; species Marinobacter halotolerans. Next base: position 127,682 of record NZ_VMHP01000001.1, read on the forward strand.
AACGCGTCGATGTTGCCATCACACAGCGCCTGGGACTGCTCCGCCGCTTTCAGCTCGGCAGGCAAGGCAAACTTGTCCATGGTCCAGCCCATTTCCTCCATCAGAACCTCGGCTGTGGCGCGCTGTCCAGAACCCGGGTTGCCCACGGAAACGCGCTTGCCAGCCAGATCCTCGAACGTCTTGATGCCGGACCCTTTGCTTGCAACCACGGTGAAAGGCTCGGGATGCAGCGAGAATACCGCTCGCAAATCCTTGTTAGCGCCATCTTCCTTGAACTGACTGGTGCCGTTGTAGGCATGGAACTGCCAGTCGGACTGGGCGACAGCCAGGTCAAGCTCACCCTGGCGAATGGCGTTCAGGTTGTATACGGAACCGCCGGTACTCTCGACCGAACAACGAATTCCATGCTCCTTGCGGTCCATATTGACCAGTCGGCAGATTGCACCACCGGCGGGATAGTACACGCCCGTCACGCCACCCGTTCCGATGGTGACAAACTGCTGTTCCTGAGCATTTACCGAGGCAGTCGTTGCCCCGAAACTGACGGCGGCGGCTACCGCAATGGCGGAAAATTTCTGTTTAAGTGCCATGACTCTTCCCTTTTCCTGGTTGTTTTATTCTCTACTGAAAAGAATACCTCTGAGGTATCAACATCCATGTTAAAACATAGCCCACTTCCGGGCAGAAATAAAGCCTGCAAGGAACCGGCAACCACCTGATATAAAAAAGAAAAGCCCGCAAAGCGGGCTTTTCTTACTCAGACTTTAGTCGGCTATTTTGCGGCGCGAGCCTTCGCGACCATACGGTCCGGACGCAGCAGGAACCGCGCCAGTGCCGGCAACAGCCAGATTGATCCAACCATGTTCCAGATGAACATGAAGAACAACAGCAGCCCCATGTCCGCCTGGAATTTGATCGGTGAGAATATCCAGGTCACGACACCAATGCCCAGCGTGATACCGGTAAAGATTACGGCTTTGCCAGTCGATCTCAGGGTCTCGAAATACGCGTCCTGAAGCGTTCTGCCCTCAAGCAGGTATTTCTCGAGCTTGCTGTAGATATAGATGCCATAGTCGACACCAATACCGACGCCCAGGGCGATGACCGGCAGAGTGGCAACTTTGATACCGATACCCGAGACCGCCATGATCGCCTCGGCCAGAATCGACGTCAGCCCAAGCGGAATCAGGATACACAACACGGCCCGTACTGACCTGAAGGTCGCCAGGCACAGCAGAGCCACCACGCCATAGACGAAGGCAAGCATCACGTTCTTGGCGCTGGAAATGACCTCGTTGGTGGCTGCTTCCACACCCGCGTTACCGGCGGCAAGCAAGAAGGTGAATTCGTCAGTGTTGTTGTTGCTGGCGAACTCCTCCACACGCTCGGTAACCGTCTCAAGTGTCTCCGCCTTGTGGTCCTCCAGGAATACCAGTACCGGCGTCAGATCGCAGTTCACGTTGATCAGCCCGGCAGGCGCCTGCCGGATTGAGGCGTTGATGATGGTCTGGTTGCGGGAAATCTCATACCACTTCCAGTTACCTTCGTTAAGCGCCTTGGTAACAATCTTGGACACGTCAGCCAGCGACGCCGAAGACTGCACACCCGGAGTGTTCTCAAGCTCCCACTGCAGCGAATCCATCGCCCGCAGAACATTGTACTGGGTGCACTGCTCTTCCTCGGTCTTGACCATCACCACCAGAACATCCGCACTGGTAGAGTAGTTGTCGATGATGAACGCATTGTCCTTATTGTACCTGGAATCCTTGCGCAGCTCGGGTGCGCCCTGATCCAGGTCGCCAACCTTCAGGTCCTGCTTATAGTACAAACCGAGGCCAAGACCGATGACCGCAATCAGCAGCGAAATCGGTGCGACACCGGGATGCGCGAAGTAGGACATGACGCGCCATTTGCGATCATTCTTCTCGTCATGATTCTGGACGTGCCGGATACCGCCTTTGGATATACCGACATAAGACATGATGAGGACATGCAACACGAGGTTGGTCAGGATAACAAACGCAACACCGATACCTGCAGCTACAGCCAGATCACGGATCACGTCAATTTCAATGAAAATCAGCGTCAGGAAACCAAAGGCGTCCGATACCAGCGCCAGCATGCCGGGAATGTACAGCGCACGAAACGCGAGTCGTGCGGCTGTGACCTTATCAAACCCTTTCGACGCCTCCACAGCCATGGCGTTAACAATCTGAACCCCGTGACTGATGCCGATGGCAAATACCAGGAAGGGAACAAGCACAGAATACGGATCAAGCCCGTAGCCCAACAAACGCAGCGTTCCCAGCTGAAGAAAGACGGCTACGATAGACGTGAACACTGGCACCAGGGTTCCGGTCACGGAACGGGAGTAACCAAACAGCAGCAACGTGGTCAGCAGAATGGTGATGCCCGCAAAGTAGGCAATCGAACCAATGCCCTCGATAAGGTCACCGACCTTCTTGGCAAAACCGACAATATGGATATCGATATTGGGGTTCTGGGCCTCGTACTTCTGGCGGATTTTCTCTTCAAGCTGACGGGAGAACTCGCCATAGTTCAACGCTTCGCCGGTTTCCGGGTTCTTCTCGTAAAGCGGCGCGTAGACGATGGTGGACTTGAAGTTGTCAGCCACCAGGCGACCAACCTCGTTGGATCTCAGCACGTTCTGGCGAAGCTGCTCAAGGCTTTCACGGGAACCGTCGTAGTTATCCGGAATAACCGTGCCACCCTGGAAGCCCTGCTCGGTTACCTCGACCCAGCGAACATTCGACGTCCAAAGGGATTTGAGGCCAGAGCGGTCAACGCCATTGAGATAGAACACCTCATCGGTGATCTGCTTGAGCGTCTCCATGTATTCCTGGGTGAAAATGTCACCTTCCTCGACTTCCACCGCTATACGGACGAAGTTGCCAAGGTTGGCGAGACTTTCTCGGTGCTCAAGCATGTTTACGATGTACGGATGCTCAAGCGGAATCATTCGCTCAAAACTGGCATCCGGCTGAATCTTTACGGCGTTATAGCCCAGAAACAGTGTCAGGATGAGAAAAGCAATCAGGATAATCGCCCGATTGTTGAAAATCAGCCGTTCCAGAAACGGTTCGGCCTTCGGCGTCGTGATGTAATGTTCGCCCTTATCATGCTTCGGGTTGGACATTCAAAAGCCCCTCTAAAATTCGTTCTGTTGGTGCCGCATCAGGGCGTTATTGTAGATCCTGGCCGCGAGCGTCGGTGTGTTTCACTCCGCCCTCGCCAAAAAGAAGAACATCAGTGCCCGGAAGAGGCACAACGTCCATTACGCCTTCTCTGTCGTCCCTGAAGTAGGGGCGGAAACTTTCGCCGCCATTGGTGCTCATCAACACCGCGCCGGAGTTGCCGACCAGCGTGATCCGGCCATCTTCAGAAACTGCACCATCATTAAGGGTCGCACCGCCTTCATTCGGCACCACTTTCCAGGTTTTGCCCAGGTCCGTAGACATAAAGGTATTACCGCGGAGCCCGAATGTAAGAATCTCGTTCACGTTACCGGTGCCGATGGCGCCAAACAGTGAACCCTCATAGGGACTTTCGCGAGTTTCCCAGGTATCCCCGCCGTCAACCGACACAAAGATCTGCCCGGCTTCACCCACGATCACCAGAGCACCACCGGTGATGCTGGTAATGCTGTTCAGGTGGAAGTTTCGCGGATTCTCAAGTTGCGGCGACATATCTTCCCAGGTCTCACCGCCGTCTGTTGTGCGCAGAAACATGCCGTAGGCACCCACAACAAAACCGTAATCCTCGTTTTTGAACCAGACATCCAGCAGCGGGTTTACCGGGCCAACATCCTGGTCCGCCTGAAGGTTCTCAAGGGCAAACTCCAGATCACCCAGCGCCCATTCGAGATCGGGCACGTCTTCCTCAGGTGCCTCGGCAATCCGCTGCTCCATGGCAGCGATCTGCTCCTCAAGGGTGGCGATGGCCAATTCTGCCGCCCTGACCCCAGTCAGCTGGAGTGTCCAGGTTTCAGCTGCATCATCGGAATGCAACACAACACCGCTGTGACCTACCGCCCAACCGTGAGTCTCGGTGGCAAAATCGACACCGGTCAGAGTCACTGAAACAGGCACCTCGGCCTGACTCCAGGAATCACCGCCATTATCAGAATAGATGATATGGCCGCGCTCTCCGGCTGCGACGATTCTGTCACCAGCACGATCCGCGTCGGTGAGCAGGCGCTCCGGCGCAAGATCCGTGGGCCTGGCCGGAGTTTCGATAACGTCTGCGATTGCTAACACTGAAGGGGCGGCTATCGCCATGGAAAAGCCAAAGCAGGCCGCTCCAAGAGTGTTGCACATCAACCTTTTAGCCATTCAGATTGCCTATATGTTGTGTTGAACTGGATTATTCCCGGGCCGCCATTGTACTGGTTCCAAGCGTGAATGTACCGGTGGCCTCTCGACCACCGGTACCTATGCTCGCCTCAGTCCACGGCGATTGAAGCCTTTCAATTCACTGCATCGCCGTTAACGGACACTCCTGCGACGAAGTGACGCCGGTGAGTAGTAACGAAGGTTGGGAACGTCATTGGTGAATTCCCGGGTTGACGGCTGCTCAGTGTCAAGCCCGAGTACATGGTAACGTCGGGCCTGCAGGTCGTGATACACATCCAGTGTAGTCCACACACCCGGAAGCTCGTAATAATTCTTCGCGAACCCCATGGTGACGCGCCACAGCTCGCCACGACCGTCATACTGATCAACCAGCAGGGTGTTCCAGCTGTCGGCATCCACGTAGAAGCGACGCTTTGCATAGATGTGACGCTCGCCCTCTTTCAGGTTGGCCTCGACAACATGAACGCGATGGAGCTCCCAGCGCGTCAGGTCCGGGTTGACATGGGAGATACCGAGAATTTCGGAATAGGGCGTGCCCGCTTCACTGAGACGATAATTGTTGTAAGGCACATAGATTTCGCGCATGCCTTTGTAATCCCAGTTATACCGGTCAAGAGCACCGTTAAAGATATCGGTGTCGTCTGCCGTTCTCAGGTTGTCGGCCGCTGCAATCGGTGAATCATAGCCCAGATTGGGCGCACGGCGGACGCGGCGCTGACCAGCGTTGTAGCCCCAGCCGTTACGAGGATTGATGACCTGGTTCAGGGTTTCGTGAATCAGGATGGCACCACCGGCCAGGCGGGGTGGAGACTGGGTGAACGACAGGTAGTAGAAGATCACGTTATCCAGCGTGTCTTCATTGCCTTCCGGGTTGTAGTAATTGAAGAAGGCTTCCTGCTGGGAGGTTACCAGGCCGTAGTCACCGTCCGTCTGAACAGCCACTTCGCTCGAACGGCGAGTAATCGATACACCGCGCCAGCGAGTCAGGTGGTTCCACATAACCTGCCAGGCCTTCTGTTCGTTGTTGCCGTGCAGAATCGGGAAAGGATAGCCACCGAAGGCACCGTCAATGCCGGCACCCTGTCCAACAACTTCGGCACTGACCGCGTTATCCTGAGTATTTTCAGCCACCCAGTCCGGCACGGCGTGGGTACGACGGCTGCGATACACCGGCACATTGAAGGTGGTGGGATAGGTTTCAAACATGGCCCGCAGGCCGTCTGTCAGGTATTGATCGAATTGCTCGGCGTTGCTGGCACCGATCGTAAACAACACCTCATCTTCCGGGAACGGGTTGATGTGGTGCTGGCCGCTGCCTTCGTAGGCCGCAGGCGCGTCTTCTGCTCTCAGACCCCCGGTCCAGGGCGGAATCGTGCCAGCGGCGTTGCCGGCCTTTTCCGAGCCAAAAGGTGTAAGAGACTGACCAAGTTTGGCGGCCTCACTCGGAGACACGCCGGCCATCACGGGTGATGCAAGAACCGATGCGGCAAGCAAACCACCCAGAAAAACATTCTTTTTGTCGTTCATTGGTAAACCTTAACGCTGTCTGAAAGCCTTCATGAAGGCTTTTCTTATTGTGAGATCTTGTTTTAAAACCACGCACGATTGTCTGCTGCCAGATTAGACTATTGGCCAGTGTTGTCTATCGTTCAAAAGTGCGATTTTGTATCGTCGTGTGACAGGGCGCTTCACGCCCTGTCACATTCCTGTTAGCCCGCCAGGCTCTTGTGCACTACCTCGTACACGTCCCGGGACAGCCCGTCCTTATCACGAACCGTTTCCAGCGCAGCCTTCATTTGATCACCGTGCACCGGCGCAAACTTACGCCAGCGGGTCAGGGGTGACACCAGCCGAGCGGCAATCTGCGGGTTGCTGTCATCAAGCCGACGAACCTGCTCTGCCAGGAAACGGTAGCCCGATCCGTCCTCGGCATGGAAAGCCGGCAGGTTCTGCCCCGCGAAGGCACCGATAACCGACCGGATCTTGTTGGGGTTTTTCCAGTCGAAAGCCGGATGCTGCATCAGCTCCTTGATCTGGGCCAGGCTTCCCGTGCGAGCACTGGCGGCCTGAACAGAGAACCACTGCTCGACAACCTGCGGATCCTGCCTGAAACGCTCATAGAAGTCCGCAAGCGTGGCTTCCCGATCGGCTTCAAAACCGGAACCGACCAGCGCGCGCAGCGCTCCCAGACGGTCGGTCATGTTGTCCGCGTCGGCGTATTGGGCCAGCGCCAGCGAGCGGGCCTCATCGTCATCCAGGTGAAGCAGCCAGGCCAACGCGGTGTTGCGCAGACTGCGACGGGCAACCGATTCCGGCGTCACTTCATACACGCCGCTGAGCGTATTGCGGTGGTAGCAGGCCAGCAGATCGTCCCGAAGCTCTTTGGCCAGGCTGGCCAACACCCGCTCACGAGCCTGGTGAATCGCCTGCACTTCCGGCTTGTCAGACAGTTCAATCAAATAGGCTTCCGTTGGCAACTGAAGCATCTTGGCCACCAGGGCCTGGTCCAGCTTGTCGTCGGCCAGCAGACCGCGATAGGCATCGATCAGTCCGGGGTCAACCTGTGCCGAATCCCCTTTGCCGATCAGTGAACTGATCACATCAATCGCCAGTTTCTGGCCGGCATCCCAGCGGTTGAAGCCATCATTATCGTGACTCATCAGGAACATCAGCTGCTCCCGGGTCCAGGGGTACTGGGCACGCACCGGGGCGGAGAAATGCCGCAACAGTGAGGGAACGGGCCTTTCCGCAATGCCGTGGAACTCGAACGTATGTTGGGCCTCGGTCAGCTCCAGCACCCGCTCGGTCGGCGCATCGGCGTCGTCGGCAGACAGTTTCAGCGGCAGCGGTTCGCCATCAGCACCCAGCAGGCCCAGGGCAAAGGGAATGTGCTGCGGCTTCTTGTTGGTCTGGCCGGGCGTGTCCGGAATGGTCTGTTTAATAGACAGCCGGTAAACACCCCTGCCCTGATCAAACTCATCGGAGATCGTCAGCTCGGGCGTTCCGGCCTGCTCGTACCAGAGCCGGAACTGGGTCAGATCACGACCGCTGGCGTCTTCCATTGCCCGCACGAAATCATCGGTGGTCACCGCCTGGCCGTCGTGGCGCTCAAAGTAGAGGTCGCTGCCTTTGCGGAACATCTCATCGCCCAACAGGGTCCTGATCATGCCCACTACTTCACAGCCCTTTTCATAAATCGTCAGGGTGTAGAAGTTGGTGATTTCCATGTAGGACTCGGGCCGCACCGGGTGAGCCATGGGCCCCGCGTCTTCTGCAAACTGCGCGGTGCGCAGCATGGAGGCGTCTTCAATACGCTTGACCGTGGGCGACCCCATATCCGAGGAAAACTGGGAGTCCCGGAATACGGTGAAACCTTCCTTCAGACTCAGCTGAAACCAGTCGCGGCAGGTAACGCGGTTGCCGGACCAGTTATGGAAATACTCGTGGGCCACAATGGATTCAATGCGCTGGAACGCCATATCGGTTGCGGTTTCCTGGCTGGCCAGCACACAGGACGAGTTGAAAATGTTCAGGCCCTTGTTCTCCATCGCACCCATATTGAAGTCGTCCACCGCCACAATCATGAAAATATCCAGATCGTACTCGCGGCCATAGACCTCTTCATCCCAGCGCATGGCGCGCTTGAGGGAATCCAGCGCGTGGTCGCACTTTTCGGCGTTGCGGGGCTCGATGTACATTCTCAGATCGATATCCCGGCCGGACATTGTGCGGAACGAATCCCGCTTTTCCACCAGATCTCCGGCAACCAGCGCAAACAGATAGCTGGGCTTGGGGAACGGATCTTCCCAGGTCACAAAATGGCGGCCGTCCGCCAGTTCGCCTTTCTCAACATCGTTACCGTTGGACAGCAGCACCGGATAGGCGGTTTTGTCGGCCTCGATACGGGTACGGAACCGCGCCATCACATCCGGACGGTCCGGGAAATAGGTAATACAGCGGAAACCCTGGGCCTCGCACTGGGTGCAGAACATACCGGACGACTTGTAAAGCCCCTCCAGCCGGGTGTTGTTCTGGGGCTCAAGCCAGGTCACCACCGCCAGTTCGAATTGCTCGGGAACGCCCGGCACCACCAGCTTCTCACCACGGTTGTCATAGTCCTTTTCGGACAGGGTCTCGCCGTTCAGCTGCAGAGACTCCAGCGTCAGGCTGTCGCCATCCAGCTCCAGATTGCTTTCGGCGTCGTCGCTGTCGGGGTTGCGCCGGATGGATAACAGACTGTGAACCCGGGCACCGTCCTCAAACAGTTCAAAACGCAGATCCACGTGATCCACGACAAACGCCGGCACTTTGTAGTCTTTCAGATAGATGGTTTGTGGCTGACTGGTACGCATGGTTTGTCTCCAGAATGGGTTACCGGCACCTACTTGGCGGCCTGATCGGGCTTATGGCCCAGATCGGGAAATGCCTGGAAGCGGATTTCATAGCCGGTGTATTTTCGAATGTTGATCACGCCCGTGTCGAGGATCAGATACTGCCCCTTGATACCCTGAAGCACGCCCTCGGCACTGGATGCCTTGTCTAGATTGTGGGTTTTCACCTTCTCCGGCCAGACCTCTACCGGGTAGCTGAGCGCCAGGCCCGCTTCGCCAACCGGGCGAAGCGCATCTTCACCGTACTGGTCCTGCAGGGCTTTCAGGTCATCTTCTATCAGCCCCAGAAGACGATCCCGCTCCTGGGCCAGGTCCATGTCCGGGACTTCACCCTTGAGCATGGTGCGCCAGTTGGTGCGATCCGCCACATGCTTTTTGCAGGCCACTTCCACGAAACCGGCAAGCTGCCGGGTGGCCACGCGAATCATCGGGATGGCGTCCACCGCGCCCTGATCAATCCACCGGGTTGGTACCTGGCTGCCACGGGTAATGCCTACCTTCAGTCCGGATGAGTTCGCCAGATAGACCACATGCTCCACCATGCAATGGGTTTCGCCCCACTCCGGCTCGCGGCAGGTGCCCTGATAATAGTGGCATTTCTCAGGGCTCATAATACAGGTATCACAGGCCGCCAGCTTTCTGAAACAGGGGTAACAGAAACCCTGGCTGAAGCTCTTGTTGGTTTTGCGGTCGCAGTTTATACAACGAATCACGCCGTCGAAGTCCAGCCTCAGCGGGTACCCTATCAGATCATTCAGCGGAATCCGGGTGTCACCCACAAGCAGGCTGTAGCTCACCGGGCTGTCAGCCTCGGCGGGCATTTTCCGGAGTCGCCCGGTGATGTCCACCACTGCGCTCAAGACTTCACCTCGAAGAAATTATCCGAATCACCGGTGGCGCCGTTGGTAGTTCTGGACACGCTGGGGTCGCAGGCCGTTCCGGCCTTCTTGCCACGATCCAGGTAACCGACCCGCTCCTCTTTCGGCACCTGGTGGTGCTCCTCGTAATAGATGATCGCTTCCATACAGATGGTGCGCTGCTCTTTGGTCAGCGCCCGGCCGTCCGGCCACTTGCCCAGCTCCAGAGACTGCTTGAGGTTCCGGTAAACCGTCGGGTCAAGCCGCTTGATCAGCTCTTCATAGGTCATTCCGATCTCCCGTGGATGATTTGGGATAAAGTTACTGCAAACTGTTGACAGATATAAATGATAATGATTATCATTGTTTCACCAAATGACAGAGGTTGTGCTCATTTGGTCTCTCTCATCAGAGCTTACACGCTCTCTTCATGCCCCACCTTGATGTGGGGCTTTTTTTGACACCGGCAAAATCACCGCAAGCGCCAGGCCCGACAGGAATCCGCCAAGGTGTGCCTCGTTGGCCATTCTGCCCAGACCCAGCATTTCCGTGAAAGGCGTAAAACCCACGACCATCCAGGCGACGGCAAACGTCACCAGTGCCGGTGGAAACTGGAACCTGGGGCGCCGACGCTGGCTCAACCAGCAGTAGCCGAGGATACCGTAAACCACCCCGGACAATCCGCCGAAAAGAGGGCCGGATACCAGGTACTGGAGTCCATTGGACAACACGCTGACCACCGCAAACAGAAGCAGCAATCGCTGACGACCGTCAAACCACTCGATCTGGCTACCCAGAAACCAGAGCATCACCGCGTTGAACACGATATGAGCCCAGCTGAAGTGCAGGAAATCCGGTGTCAGCAGCCGCCAGATCTCCCCGTTCGACAGGGTCACGCTCAATGCCTGAATGCGCTCTGCCATGCTCCCCCAGTTATACACCGTGGGGTCGATGATCATCAGATAGGTCGCCAGCCGGTTCTGGCCCAGTTCAGTAAAGAAAGAAACAACCACGCCGATGACAATCATCGCCAGCACCAGCGGCGCGTGTCGCGGGGAGGGCTGCCAACGACCGCCGACAAAGACCGGTGAACTGACCACCTCATTGACCCGTTCCCGTAGCTCCGGCTCGCTCAGGAACCGCTCCAGCGCGTGCAGAACCGGGTCTGCATGATCCGGGTTCTCCAGCCACAGCACCTGGGAGTCGCCTTCTTCCGTTATCCGGTGTTCGACGCCCTGCTCTTTCAGCCACTGGCTGAATCCCGCCAGGTCCGCTTCGGCCTCAATCTGTTTAACCCGGTACAATCATCACCTCGCTATGCTGTCTTCACTGGTGGGATAATCCGCCTCTTCCGGGCGCTCCACGTCTACCCACACGAACTTGTCTTTAGACAGATGCCGCTCTCCGTCCAGCCGATAGGCCACCAGCTTGCCGTACTTGACGGCGCTGAAATCGATACAGGCCACATTGGGCTTGAGCGGCTCGGGCTCTCCTTCCATCCAGTAATGCCCCACAAACACGGGTGGCGCAGATGCCGGATAGGTCACCAGTTGACTGCGCTCATGGTCGGTCAGTTCCCGGCGGGCGACATCTTCAGGCAAAGGGTCCGGCTGGAACACCACATCAGCATAGGTTTTCGGGTTATCGGCCCAGAACTTGGTGCGGAAGAATTCACGCGTGTAGCCGTCGCGCCCGGTGATTTTAACGCCAGGAGGCAGACGCAGGTCGGTGCCCCGCAGCAGGGTATCCATGACCTGGCCGGCAAAGGACTCAATCGCCGCAGACGCATGAAGAAAATCATCATCAATGCAGGCGCCACCCTGATGGGCCTTAAACTTCTCGATCAGATTGTTATCCCAGCAGGCGTGAACCGCGCGGAAATCCGGCTCGTCGATGAACAGAGGAATGGTGTAGAACCATTCCAGAAATTCGTTCCACTCATGGGGATGGTGTTCAAACTGCTGCAGGGTTTCCCGGATCAGCCGGTCGTGGCGAGCGTTGTGCTCCCGTAGCCACTTCTTGCCACTACCCGGCCGTGCGCGGGTGCAATACCCCAGGGCGTTGTACTCATGGTTACCCATCACGATCCGCGCCGAACCATGCTCCACCATGTCCCGCACCAGGTGTAGGGACTCACGTATGCGCGGGCCTCGGTCGATAATATCGCCGATAAAAATGGCCTGCCGTGAATCGTGCTGATACACACCGTTGCGCTTGCGGTATCCCATCTGATCCAGCAACCGCTTCAGGGTGTGGGCACACCCATGAATATCACCAATGATGTCGTAGCCGCGACTCGCGCTTCGTTTCTGAAATGCCATGTTTAACTCGCTGCGATTTCGCTGGCCCAACCTAGCTTGTCCCGACAGGTGGCGTAAAAATTGTGGTCCGTCGGATGGATCAGGCGGATTTTAAACGGTTTCTTGGTGATGCGGATGATGTCACCGGGGGCGCAGGCAATGTTCATCTGGCCGTCAAAACTGATCTGGGGATAGGTTTCGTTAGTCTCCCCGATCACCAGTTTGATCTCGCTTTTGCCGTCAACCACGATGGGGCGGCTGCTCAGGGTATGAGGGAACATGGGCACCAACACCACCGCATCCAACTTCGGATGCATGATGGGCCCGCCCGCTGAGAGCGAATAGGCGGTAGATCCGGTAGGCGTTGATACGATCAGCCCGTCCGAGCGCTGGCTGTAGACAAAGTGCCCGTCGATATAGAGGTCGAAGCCGATCATCCGCGTGGACTTGCCCGGATGCAGCACGACATCATTCAGCGCCGTGCCGAAACCCAGGGGCTGGCCGTTTCGCTCCACATGGCCGTCCAGCAGGAACCGGGTTTCTTCGATGTACTCCCCCTGCAAGACCTTTTCCAGACGCTCTTCCAGATCGGACGGGGAGATATCGGTCAGAAACCCGAGCCGCCCACGGTTCACGCCCAACAGCGGGATCTTGGATTTGGCCAGTTCCCGTGCTGCACCAAGAAGGCTGCCATCACCGCCAACCACTATCACCAGGTCACAGATTTCGCCCAGCAGCTTTTTGCTGGCAACCTGAAGGCCATGGCCCGGCAGCATGGTGGAGGTGTCTTCCTCAATGATCACATGGTAGTTGTTGCGGATCAGGTACTGCTTGAGCTGCCGCAGCGACTCGACAACCTGCACGCTGCCCATGCGGCCAATGACGCCGATGTTCCTGAATTGGTCCATGAAACTTCCTGTGGGTGTCTGTATGGGGTCGATCGAAGGCCCCATACTAACGAAATACGGCGGGATTCTGAAAAAGTTCGTGTTAATTGGCGTGATCGTCGATTCAGGAATGGGCCTCAACCAGCTGGTGGTGCTCGCAGCGGTCATCGACGCCGGGGCGAAATTCCGAAGGCTGGCTCACCCGCATCACCGGTTCATTGCACTGCACCCCTTTGCCGCTCTTGTGGTGGCAGACCGGGTTCTCGTAATGCTCCAGCCATTCCCGATAGGCAGGCTCGTTCAGGCCGCATCGCGCCGCAGCGTAGGAGACGGGATTGCGGAAATAGGTCTCGATATCGCTGTATGGCAGGGTCACGTGGCCCACGCCCGGGTGATAGGCCACCAGAAAAACCGACTGATTCTTCAGGTGGTCCATCAACGAATCTTCCGCCGGCGCCTGGTGCTGAAGGTCATAATTCTCCTGCTCCAGAGCAACGATTTTCTCGTCCCGCAGCTCCAGTTCCCGCTGCCGGCGATCGAGCTGCTCTTTCAGCAGCACCACCTCGGCGTTCGCCGCAGCCCCTTCCCGGTTCTTGCTGGCGGCTTCATTGGCGATCTGCTCCTGCATATCCAGGTACTGCTCATTGCGCTCGGCAAGACGCTTCTTGAGCTGTTCATTACTCAGTTTCTGGCGTTCATAGCGCTGTTGCAGGTCCGCCAGCTCATTACGAAGGGCCTGAATTTCATGGCGGTTTTCCCGCTGGAGCTCGGACAAAGCATCCCGATGGACGCTCTGGAGGGTCTTGATCCGCAGGCGCTGTTCGCGGATCAGCTGGGCCAGGCGGGCGCGGTCGCCGGAGGAATCCTGCTCGCGGGATTCGTCACCCAGCACCGGAATGTTTTCCTCCGCCGGCGGTTCGGCCTTGCGGAACTTAAGGCTGTTGGCCTCTACGGCCCGACGGATGGATTGGAAGTGGTTGCTGCCCGGCGTCATATCCGGGTCCCAAAGGTCATCGGCACTGACAGACGCAGGGCACTGACTGCGGCATACAAGCCGGATTGGCCCGCCACCCAGGTCCGGGCCCTTGGCGCCCTTACGGGCCAGTTGCTCCACAGGCAGATTCCAGCTGGCGTCCGCCCGGCCTTCCTCATCAAAATAGATGCGGAAGAACACCAGTGAGCGCACTTCGAGCCTCGGGCTTAAAAGCACGAACACCGCCTTTACATCGGTATCCGCCAGATCCGAAAGTCCGACATAGCCGTCCAGAAACGCACCGAACTCCGAGGCGCGCATCTGCCTCGATACTTCACTGCCGTCCATAAAGAAGACTGCCGAATGTTCGTCACCCACCTTTTCGGCAGACGCCATTGCACACTCCTGATATCCGGAATTTCAAATTTCAATATGCGGATAACAGTCTAGCCGGTCAACGACCGGCTAACACGGTGTGTATGTAACAAAATCTGCAACAATTTGTGATCGCCGCGATTTTCGTCAACCCTCTGCCGTATCAGAGCTCCGCCGCCAGACGGCTACCCTGATCAATCGCGCGCTTGGCATCCAGCTCCGCCGCCACGTCAGCACCGCCGATCAGATGAACGCTCAGGCCCGCGCTCTCAAGGTCAAGCTGCAGTTCCCGCAGCGGATCCTGGCCCGCACAGACAATAATGGTATCCACTGGCAGTACACGGTCTTCGCCCTGCTCTGCGCCCTTGGGCGTGATGGTCACGTGCAGGCCTTCATCGTCAATCTTGCGATAGGTCACACCCGGCACCATCTGAACCTGACGGTGCTTGAGCGATGTCCTGTGGATCCAGCCGGTGGTTTTGCCCAGATTCTTGCCCACTTTCGACGTCTTGCGCTGAAGCAGGTAGACCTCGCGGGCTGGCTCCGGCAGCTCCGGCTCCATGCCTTTGATACCGCCCCGGTGTTCCACGGTGAGATCCACGCCCCATTCCCGCATGAAATGGGCCGGGTCAAGCGCGGCCGACGTGCCTTTGTGAACGATGAATTCGGACACATCAAAGCCGATACCACCGGCGCCGATCACCGCCACCTTCTGGCCCACGGGCTTGCGCTCAAGCAATGCGTCCAGGTACCCGATCACTTTGGGATGGTCGATGCCCTCTATCTCCGGTGTCCTGGGCTTCACGCCGCTAGCCAGGATGACATGATCGAAGCCGCCGGCTTTCAGGTCTTCCGCGCTTACCCGGTTGTTCAGGCGAACGTCCACGCCGTGTTTATCCAGCATCACCTTGAAATAGCGCAGGGTCTCGTAGAACTCTTCCTTGCCGGGAATCAGCTTGGCCACATTGAACTGGCCGCCAATTTCTTTGCCGTCATCAAACAGGGTGACGGCATGGCCACGCTCGGCGGCAACGGTGGCAAAGGCAAGCCCCGCCGGTCCGCCGCCGACCACGGCGATCTTCCGGGGCGAGGAGGTTTTCACGTAGGCAAGCTCAGTCTCATGGCAGGCCCGCGGGTTCACCAGACAGGAGGTCAACTTGCCGCTGAAGGTATGGTCCAGGCAGGCCTGGTTGCAGCCGATGCAGGTGTTGATCTCCTGCGCCCGGTCTTCAATGGCTTTTTTGACCAGGTCTGCATCCGCCAGGAAGGGGCGCGCCATGGACACCATGTCGGCATCGCCCTGGGCCAGAATCTTCTCCGCCACGTCCGGCATGTTGATCCGGTTGGTGGTCACCAGCGGAATCCGCACTTCGTCCTTGAGTCTGCGGGTCACGCCGGTGAAGGCGCCACGGGGAACAGAGGTGGCGATGGTGGGAACCCGCGCCTCATGCCAACCGATGCCGGTGTTGATTATGGTAGCGCCGGCCTTTTCAATCTCTTTCGCCAGCTGCACCACTTCCTCCCAGGTGCTGCCGTTTTCAATAAGGTCCAACATCGAAAGACGGTAGATCAGAATGAACTTTTCACCCACCTGCTCGCGGACACGGCGAACAATCTCGATGGGCAGGCGAATGCGGTTTTCATAGCTGCCACCCCAGCGGTCCGTCCGGTCATTGGTGTGCTGCACAATAAACTGATTGATGAAGTAGCCTTCGGACCCCATGATTTCCACGCCATCATAGCCTGCCTCTCGGGCCAGCTCGGCGCAGTTCACGTAGTCCTGGATCTGCTTCTCGATGCCTTCTTCATCCAGCGCCCTGGGCTTGAGCGGGTTGATCGGCGCCTGAATGGCTGAAGGGGCAACCAGCCCGGGATGGTAGGCGTAGCGGCCGGCGTGCAGGATCTGCATGCAGATCAGCCCGTCCGCGTCATGCACCGCCCGGGTAATGACCTTGTGCTTTTCCGCTTCTTCAGGGGTACTCATCTTGGCAGCATGCTGGAACACCGCGCCCTCTTCATTGGGCGCAATACCGCCGGTCACAATCAGCCCCACTCCGCCACGGGCGCGATCCGCGTAGAACCTGGCGAGCCGGTCAAAGCCATTTTTAGCCTCTTCCAGCCCGGTATGCATGGACCCCATCAAGGCACGGTTACGGAGTTTGACGAACCCCAGATCCAGAGGCTCAAGCAGGTTTGGATAGCGGGCAACGCCTGTTGTCGATGCGGTCATGGTCTCTCCTGGATTCTTCTAATGAGTTCTGATTATTGGTGAATGACCGTTAAGTTATCCGCACCGATGCCCGCCGACAATATCCTGAGATGACAATATATTGTCTTAAGGTAACTTGTCTGACAGTATCTGGAGGATGAGAATGCCCTCCCGACGCACCAACTCCCTCGGCGAACTGAGCGTACTTTACGCCTCGGTACTGGCGCGCGCTGTGGCCGCAGAAGGCCAGGATCCCGCCCCTTTGATGGAACGGTTCGGGCTAAGCCCACAGTCCCTGGCGACACCCGATGCCAGAATCAGCATCCCCCGCTTCATGCGTCTGGGCGAGGCCGCCATCCGGCTAACGGGCAATCCTGCCCTGGGCCTGACCATGGGCCAGCTTTCCCGCCCTGTTGATGCAGGTATGGCAGGCCTTGCGGCGCAGTGTGCACCAACTGCCGGCGAAGGGCTGAACACCCTCATCAAGTTCGGTGTGCTGACCAGCCACAACAGCCGTGGCACACCCTGGATGTCCGGCAAGGGCCTGACCGCCAACTTCTATTCGATCCGCCCCTACAATGTCTTCAACTACTTTGTGGTGGATTCGGTGCTGGCCGCCTGGACCGAGTTTCTCCGCATCGTTTCGGGGCAACAGCAGGTGCTGGAAAGCGTCAGTATTGAATACCCATCCCGGGGACTGGACGAGGAATTCGAAGCCTGGTTCGGGTGCCCCGTGGAGTTTGGCGCCAAGGGAAATGCCATTCAGCTGTCAGCATCAGCACGCGATGCAGCCGCGCTGCAGTCCCAGCCGGGAATGTTTGATCTTCTGGCGAGGCAATGTGAGCGTCAGCTTCTGAAAACCCGCTCTCACTGGACCATGGGAGACCGCGTAAAAGACCGTTTGACTCCCCTGCTCCAGGGAAACACGCCGGATCTGGCAACCGTCGCGGACCAGTTGGGCCTTGCACCCTGGACACTGCAGCGCCAGCTGCGGGCGGAAGGTACGGGGTTTAGGGAACTACTCGACGAGACCCGACAGGAGCTGGCGAGTGAATACATTCGGGAGACACGGACATCGATATCGGAAATCGCATGGTTGCTGGGCTTTGCCAACCCCGCGGCGTTTCACAAAGCGTGGAAGCGCTGGTTCAAAACGAGCCCCGCAGAACATCGAAAACGATACGTCCGCGAGCAGAAAGAAAAGGGCATTCTGTGACAGGTGACTCTAAACCGTAGAGGCAGGGACAGTACCGAAGTCAAAGCTCTGTCGCATCATCCTGCTCGATGTCATCGTCATATTCTTCCAACTGACTGGCAATAAGATCTTCCTGATAATCAGACATACCAAACTCCTGCTCCTGATATTCAGAACAGTATTCACGGCAAATGTGTCAATGAGATGACGAAATAAAGGACAGATATCGCAAGAGAAGAAAAATGGCGGAGCGGACGGGACTCGAACCCGCGACCCCCGGCGTGACAGGCCGGTATTCTAACCAGCTGAACTACCGCTCCGCATCGATCGCGGCAGAGGAACTGCCACAATCACAACCGGACGGGGTAGCCCGGCGATGCTGAAAAGTGGTGGGCGGTACTGGGATCGAACCAGTGACCCTCGCCTTGTAAGGGCGATGCTCTCCCAGCTGAGCTAACCGCCCACTTTCGCAGCACACCTGTTGTGACAACGAAACGGGTCGCCATCTCAATCAAGTGAGGTGGGCATTTTAAGCATTTGTCCCGCAGTGTCAAATGCTTTTCAGGAATTAATCGATCTTACATTTGTGGCCTTCTGGCCAGCCTTCACAGCCTTGTCCCTGAGGGACAATTCGCTGACCTTTTTTCGCCTGCTATCAGGTAGCGCTCGGTCTGCAAGCGAGCAGTTAAAGCTGTCCAGCCGCTTTATAACAGCGGCCATCCTCCGCTGGGCTTCCTGTTTCAGTGACATACCCCGTTTCCTGTTCTGACCTTCTTACCGACAGTCTAGTCAGGATCAGAAAATCCACCAACCGTCGCTGGCGTCCTCACGCTCCCGCTCGCGCTCGAGCGCCGCGTATTCCCTTTCAAGTTCGTTCAGCTTCTTGTCGGTTTCAAGTGGAACGGTGGGGCCGCCCCCGAAAGGCCAGAACCAGGAGGGCTCGCTGTGTTTCCCCTCGGCTTTTAGCTGTTCGATTTCCGCCGCCCGCTCTTCTTCAAGCTCGCCGCGCCGACGCTCGTAATCCACATCCTCGGTCACCCTGACAATAGATGCCGCGCCATGATTGGGCGACAGAAGATCGCTGTTCAGAAAT
The DNA here is from genome assembly GCF_008795985.1 of Marinobacter halotolerans. Lineage (NCBI taxonomy): Bacteria > Pseudomonadati > Pseudomonadota > Gammaproteobacteria > Pseudomonadales > Marinobacteraceae > Marinobacter > Marinobacter halotolerans. The sequence continues at coordinate 146,335 of NZ_VMHP01000001.1, forward strand.
CGCGTAGAAACGATTTCGTCCGCCTGCATGGCGTACTCACGGGTGACCAGCTGCAAATCGCCGGAGCGCAGCGGGTGATCTTCCGGCAGGCCGGGATAGTTGGCCTCAGGCTTTTCCACCTCACTGTATCGCAGATAATAGATCTGTCCGGGCTCAACGGCCAGCATGGTATCTGCAATCATGCTGAGGCTGAACGAACCCATTCCCTCCAGCCCCAACAGCGGCCGGCGCATCTGAATATGGCGCTGCCCGGGGCTGACCTCGAACCAGGTAAAACTGTCATTGCGGAAGTTGAAGTAGTGGGTGTCGTCTATGTAGACGCTGGGGGATTCGATCTCGTAGGAAGCCCAGTCCGAATGCGGCCGGTAGAAATAGACCAGCGCGTTATCCCGGCTCCACTTGTCGTTGCTGATATGAACAAAATCGTGGCCGGTCACCGGGTGCACAAACCCGCCCACGCTTTTGCCGATGGATTGGTACACCGTGCAGCCGGACATCACCAGCATCAGAGACAGCAGCGCCGCCCGGGACAGTCGGCGCCAGAGGACGTTACTGCTCAGACAGAATCGGGGCAGAGAAACTCGGGTCATCATTGTTGTTCACTCTTCATCCTTTGGTGAGTGAACCGATACTAACAACAACCCGATTCCAGAACTGAGAGCTAACGCAAGAGATCGCTACAAACTGTTACAGTCCGGGCGTCTCACACGCGCGTTACTGAGCCGGCAGGCGGGCCCGGAGCTGGCTGACTTCTTCCGACAAACGCACAAGCCTTGAGGTGAGCTGGGCCCGGGACGCATCAATTGACGACACCGTCTGCTTCAGGTTCGCCAGATCCGACTTAAGAGACGCCACACTGTCGCCGGAGAGCTTCTGGGTCGCAACCTCGAGCGACGAAATCCGACTCTCAAGACCGCTAATCGTCAACGCCTGCTCGCGCTGGAAGCGTGTCAGCCGGCTATCCACCGATTCCTCGATGCCGGACAGGGCTGACTGCAGCTCTTTCAGCGCTGCCTGCTGGCTCTCAAGCTGCTGGTTCTGGGCGGTTGCCTGCTGCTGTATGGAAGTTTCTATAGCATCCACCTCGGAACTGAGTGTTTCCTCCAGCGTATTTACATCCGCCACCAGCGCTTCCCGGTGCCCGGCTGCCGCTTTCAGGGCTTCGTTCAAGCTGTCCAGCCTCGCCTCGTGTTCGTTCAGGCGAGCCTTGTTGCGGTCGTTTGCCACGCCCCAGAGTTTGCGAATCTCGCTATCGGCCTCATCCAGGCGGGCGCTCTGGTTACTCAGGCGCTGCTCGATGGACTGGCCGGCCTCCTGGAGGTCCTCACCGGTCTCGGACAATTCACCTTCGAAACGCGCCAGTGCCAGCTTGCTCTGCCGAACCCAGTAGTCCGCTTCTTCAAGCTGGGATTCCAGCTGCTGTATACGCTGGCTATGCTGATACCAGGCGAAGGCCCCAACGCCGGCAACTGCCAGTATCACCAGCAGAGAGAGCACCGCCGATGGCCCGGACCGACCCCCGTTTCCGGACTTCGCCGCTTTTTTGGCTGGCTTTTGCGGTTCCTTTTTTTCCGTGTTGTTACTGCGTGATGCCCGCAGCTCGTCTTCATCGGGTCGGATAGGCTCCATTACAGCTCCGTTCTATGGACGTTGGTAAGCGTAAGGCCTGATAATACCCGTATCACCCGACGCTTCAAATCAATACAGCCCCTGAACCGGGGCAAACCGCCCCACTGGCGGTTTGCATGGCTTGAGGGCGACACATACAATGGTCGGCTTTTCAACAAACCAGGACTGTTGCATATGCAGCCGCTTGTAGGACTCATCATGGGCTCGAAGTCAGACTGGCCCACCATGGAACACGCCGCCAGCATGCTGGAAAAACTGGGCGTGCCCTATGAGACAAAAGTTGTCTCTGCCCACCGGACGCCAGATCTGCTGTTCGACTACGCTAAAACCGCCTCTGAGCGGGGGCTGAAAGTCATTATTGCGGGCGCTGGCGGGGCGGCGCATCTTCCGGGCATGGTTGCCTCCCAGACGTCCCTGCCGGTTCTGGGTGTCCCCGTTCAGTCCAAAGCCCTGAATGGTCTCGATTCGCTGCTGTCGATCGTTCAGATGCCTGGCGGCATTGCGGTAGGCACACTGGCCATCGGCAAAGCAGGCGCTACCAACGCTGGTCTTCTGGCGGCACAAATCATCGGCACCTCTGATGAGAACGTTCGCGAAGCTGTTGACGAGTTCCGAGCAACACAGACAAAAACGATTCTTGACGGCCCTGATCCTCGGGATCAGTGAAGCTAACTCCCAGGTCTGCTGAGCGGGTAGGGGCAGGCTTTCCAAAACTGTGCGGAGCCATGGATGGCGGAGCCCAAGCGTCACATGGATGTGCCGCAAGGAGCGTGTTTTGGAAAGCCTGCCCCTGCCTGCTCAAAACGCCGAAGTTTGTAGTTGCCAAAATTAGTAGGAGATAACAGATGAGAATTGGTGTTTTAGGGGCTGGTCAGCTTGGACGTATGTTGGCGTTAGCTGGGTACCCGCTGGCCAAGACATTTGTTTTCTATGACATGTCTGGCAGCCCCAGTGCCGGACTGGGCGAAGTAATGATTGACCGGGACAACCAGTACCTGGCGGACTTTATTTCCCGGGTTGACCGCGTCACCTACGAATTCGAGCATCTGCCGGTCGAAGTTGCCGAGAAGATTGCGGCGGAAAAACCCGTCCATCCCTCCCCCCGCGCATTGCAGGTTTGCCAAAACCGTGAGGCCGAAAAGACACTTTTCGGTGATCTTGGTATTTCCACACCAGAATGGAAAATTGCGGATAGTGCCGAATCACTTCAGGCTGCCGCAGAAGCCCTCGGTTGCCCGGTCGTAGCCAAGACCAACACCGAAGGTTATGACGGCAAGGGCCAGGCGGTATTGCGCTCGCCCGAAGAAGCTGAAGAGGCCTGGACCTCCATCAATCACCCGCGGCTGATCGTGGAAAAGTTTGTGGAGTTCCGTCGGGAAGTGTCCATTATTGCCGTTCGGTCCGAATCCGGGGATCTGGCGTTTTACCCGATGGCGGAAAACACTCACCATCAGGGCATTCTGCGGTATTCCATAGCCCCCGCCCCCGGGCTGGAACACCATATTCAGGAAGACGCCGAGCGTTATATCAAGGCTCTGCTGAACGAATTGAACTATGTCGGCGTATTAACTCTTGAACTGTTCGAGACCGCCGAAGGCCTGGTCGCCAACGAAATGGCGCCGCGGGTGCACAACTCCGGACACTGGACCATCGAAGGCGCAATGACCAGCCAGTTCGAGAACCATATCCGGGCGGTCAGCGGTCATCCGCTGGGAAATGTCGCCGCCCGCGGTGTCAGCTGCATGATCAACATCATCGGTGAGCACGGCGACATTGAACGTATTCTGGAGCTGCCCTACGCCCACGTTCATCTGTACAACAAGGGTGAGAGGCCGGGGCGAAAGCTTGGGCATATCAACATTCTGGCGGACAGCTATGAAGAGCTGGTCTGGCGGGTCAAGAACTGCGCCCAGTTCCTGCCCGGCAGCCCCGAGTTTGAAAGTTCTTTAACCTCAAAGGGTTGATATAACGATTGTCAGCCTTATATTAGAAGGTTGTCATTCACTAAAAACACAGAGAGACAGGGAGAACGACCTCATGGCATTTGAACTTCCCGCACTTCCGTACGAAAAGAACGCACTTGAACCGCACATCTCTGAAGAAACGCTTGAGTACCATTACGGCAAGCATCACAACACCTACGTGACCAAGCTGAACGGCCTGATCGAAGGTACTGACAACGCCAACAAGTCGCTCGAAGACATTATCAAGAGCGCCAGCGGCCCGCTGTTCAACAACGCCGCACAAGTCTGGAACCATACCTTTTACTGGCACTGCCTGAGCCCGAACGGCGGAGGTGAGCCCACAGGTGCTGCGAAAGACGCTATCGAGAAAGCCTTCGGTTCTTTCGAAGACTTTAAAAAAGAGTTCAATGAAAAAGCCGCTGGCAACTTCGGTTCAGGCTGGACCTGGCTGGTGAAGAAAGCCGATGGCAGCGTTGCCATTGTTAACACCAGCAATGCCGAAACGCCGCTGACAGGCGCGGATAAGCCAGTGCTGACCGTCGATGTGTGGGAGCATGCGTACTACATCGATTACCGGAACAGCCGTCCGAACTACCTAGAGGCGTTCTGGAAACTGGTCAACTGGGATTTCGTCAACGAAAACATGGCCTGATCACGGATCAAGCCGACGTTTCTGTAAGTTGTCTCAAAAACGCCCGCTTATTTGCGGGCGTTTTTGTATCTGCGGTATAACTGACCTTACAAAATGACACACTGACATCCTGAAATATCTGGAAAAATTGCCGATACTGTTGTTAATCGACAGTGCAGAACAGTGCAGGGATGGAAATCTCATCCATACTGAATAATAAGAAGTCTTCTCTTACGGACCCGCAACCTCCCGTTTATCCGGAAGGTGGTCCAGACAGCGCTGGAAAGGATCAAAACGGGCCTTCATGCAGAATTCTTTTGAGCTAGAACATCGCCTGGGCTACCGCATACTTCGGTGGGTACTTGCTGTTGCCCTGCTCAGTGGTGTGCTGGTAAGCGCGGTGCAGGTCATTCTGGACGCCAGCCGGGTGTCCGGGGCCCTGGACGCACAGGCCCGGCAGACGATGGCGCTGGTGGAGGATGCCTCCACCCAGGCGGTGTTCAGCATCGACAGCGATCTTGCGCAACAGGTAGTGGACGGACTGTTTGCCCAGGAATCCATCCACCTTGCCCGAATTACCCATCCGGATGGCGAGCCCCTGGGTATGCGCGAACGCCCGCTCCGTAAAATGCCCCTGCGACCGCTGACCGATGCCATTTTCGACGCTGATCGCACCTACCGCACCGAACTGACCCGTGAAGCCGACCCCGGCAGTGTTTACGGCTTTCTCGACATTCACTATGACACCGGCCCCATCGCCGACACCTGGCTGGATCGAGCCATTGTCACCTTTGCCTCGGGTATTGCCACCGCGGTTATCCTAGGGATGGTGCTGTTCGTAGTCTTTCACTTGTTACTGACACGCCCTCTGCTGCGCATTGTTGAATCGGTAAAGCAGGTTGACCCCGACCGTCCCGATGACAACCTGATTGAACTACCCCCGGGGCACAAGGACGACGAGCTGGGGCTCTGGGTCAATGCCACAAACAATCTGCTGGTGGCCATCGGCGACAGCCAGACCCGCCACCGCGAGGCGGAAGATCGGGTCAACCGGCTGGCTCGCTATGACCAGCTTACCGGACTGCCCAGCCGCGACACTTTTATGGGTCTGTTGCAGGCCGATATCGAAGAAGCCCAGAAAGAGAACACCGTCCTGTCACTGATCTGCTGTGGCATTGATGATTTCAAATCCATCAACGAACAGTGTGGCTTCCGCACTGGCGACCTGATACTGCAAACCGTAGCCGACCGCTTGACCCAGACCCTGACAGGCAACCGCTTCACCTTCGCAAGACTGGGCAGCGATCAGTTTGTGGTGGTCGAGAAGGGGCTACGCGATGGCTTCCAGGCGGCCGACACCGGCGACCGCATCCTGGGTTGCCTCAGCCAACCCATGGTCTTCGAAGACCAGACGGTATCAATGACGGTCACCCTGGGCATCGCCCTCTTTCCGGGAGACGCCAATAAAGCCGATCGCCTGCTACAGAGCGCCGAGCAGACCATGGCGCTTGCAAAAGAAAATGGCCATAACTACTTCCAGTTCTTCGTTGCCAGCGTTGACCAGGAGATCCGTGAGCGCAAACAGCTTGAAAAAGACCTGTCGGGCGCACTTGCCCAGAATCAGTTCCATCTGGTGTACCAGCCCCAGGTGAATCTTGCGACCCACCGCATTATCGGTGCCGAAGCACTGATTCGCTGGGAGCACCCGGAGCGGGGGTTGGTACCGCCGGATGACTTTATTCCGGTTGCGGAGATGAACGGGCGGATCGTGGAAATTGGTGAATGGGTACTGGACCAGGCCTGCGCTCAGGCCTCGCGCTGGGCTACCAACGGCATGCCGCTGCGGATCGCCATCAACCTGTCTGCCGTACAGCTGCGACAGGAAAGCATTGTCGAAGACATACTGGATACCCTTCGCCGTCACAATATTCCGGCCGGCCGCCTGGAACTGGAAGTTACCGAAACCAGTTTCATGACCAATCTCGAAGAGGCCGTGGACAAGCTCAAACGCCTGCACGCTGCGGGCATCAGCATTGCGGTTGACGATTTTGGCACGGGTTACTCATCGCTCACCTATCTCAAACGGATGCCGGTACAACACCTTAAGATCGACAAGCAGTTCATCCGGGACCTGCTGGTCAACGAGGAAGACACCCGTATTGCCAATACTATTATCGACCTCGGCAAGAGCCTGAATCTGACGGTTGTGGCCGAAGGCGTGGAAACGGCAGAACAGGAGTATTATCTGGCACAACGCGGCTGCCAGCTAGCCCAGGGCTATTTTTTCAGCAAGCCGCTCAAACCCGCGGAATTTGAACGGTTTGTTGAGAATTTCCACCGTTCCATTACGGAAAAATCAGAGGGGCACTGACCGCTCTGGCTGACACCATCACCTGCTATGTCCCTGAAAGGAGCTGCTATGGGAACCACCGTTATTGGCCTGATCGTCATCGCCGTTGTTGTCTTTTACCTGGTGTATATCTACAACAAGCTGGTCTCCCTTCGAAACCAGTTCAAGAACGGTTTTGCTCAGATCGACGTGCAACTGCAACGCCGCCACGACCTGATACCCAACCTGGTTGAATCCGCCAAAGCCTACCTTAGCCACGAACGAAACACCCTGACCGAGGTCATGCAGGCCCGGAACAACGCGGTGGATGCGCAGAAAGACGCGGCCCGCGACCCAGCCGACGGCGGCAAGATCCAGAAACTGGGCGGTGCCGAGAACATGCTGACCAAAGCTCTGGCCAACTTTTACGCCGTGGCCGAAAACTATCCGGACCTGAAAGCCAACGAAACCATCCAGCAGTTGATGGAAGAGCTCTCCAGCACGGAAAACCGCGTCTCCTTCGCCCGCCAGGCGTTCAATGACACCGTCATGGTGTACAACACCTTCCGCGAGCAGTTCCCCAACAACATTATCTCCGGAATGTTTGCATTCAAACCAACTGCACAGCTGGAGCTTGAATCACCCGAGGCCCGTCAGGCACCAAAAGTGTCGTTTTAAAGGCAGGCTAACATGGCTCATCCCGGCTTCTTTCAGCGCCAGGCCAATGCCCGGCGAAACACCAGCCTGCTTGTTGTTCTGTTCCTTATTGCCGTGACCCTGATCACCCTGGCGGTGTGCGTGGTTGGCTATTTCGTCACCCGCAGCGAAACCAGCCATCTGGCCTTTCAGGACTGGGTTCAAAGCACCCATGGGCTCTACACCGCCGTGGCAGTGATTGCGGTTATCGGCATTGGTTCGCTGGTTCGCTGGGTCGACCTGGCCGGTGGCGGCCATCGGGTGGCGAAAATGGTTGGCGCCCGAGCAGTTGATCCGGCAACCCGGGATTCCGACGAACGCCGGCTGCGCAACATTGTGGAAGAAATGGCCATCGCCAGCGGCATTTCCGTGCCGGACGTGTATGTGATGGACCAGGAAACTGGCATCAATGCCTTTGTGGCCGGCTACACCCCCGGCGAGGCCGTGATGGTGGTAACCCATGGCACCCTCACCCAACTGAGCCGGGATGAGCTTCAGGGCGTCGTGGCACACGAATTCAGCCACATTCTCAACGGCGACATGCGGCTTAACGTTCGGCTGATCGCCATTCTGGCGGGCATTCTGATGATCGGCCAGATCGGCACCTTCCTGACACAGATGGCCTTTGCCGGTTCATCGCGCTATTCCTCCCGAGATCGCCGGGGCCAGGCGGCCTTCGGACTGATTGGCGTTGCCCTGCTGGTTATCGGTTACATCGGGGTATTTTTTGGCAGGTTGATCCAGTCGGCCGTCTCGCGCCAGCGTGAAATGCTGGCGGATGCATCATCGGTGCAGTTCACCCGCAATCCCGACGGCATTGCCGGCGCCCTATTCAAGATTGGCATCAAGAGCGGCTACCTGGACACCACCACCCACGCCAGCGACATGAACCACATGTGTTTCAGTGAAAGCGCCCGCATGAAGCTATCGTCTCTGCTGGCTTCACATCCGCCCATTCCCGAACGGATCGAGGCGATTGCGCCCGGTATGATGGCGCGCCTGCGCAGCCGCCACCGTGACAGCCAGCCAGCTTCTTCTCTCAAAGGTACCAGTGCCACGAAACGGGCCACGCCCGAGGGCACCGCAGGTTTTGCGGGGGGCTCGTCTGGATCCACCTCCCCGTTGAACCACACAAAGGAGCCTGTGTCGCACAGTGTCGGCACTATCAACCGGGCCGGTGAGGACTATGCCCACGCCCTGCTGGGCAGACTGCCATCCACCTTCCGCAACCTGCTGTACACCCGCGCGGGGGCCATTCAGCTTTGCTATGCACTGCTTATTCATGAACTGTCGGACGAAGATCAGCAGGCGTATCTTGGGCAACTGGAAACCGAATCGCTGTTCACGCCCAACCCGACGCTGCTGGACAAACTGCTACCGTCACTGTCTGAAATCGGCCAGGGAGTGCGCCTTCCGGCCCTTGAACTGGCCATGCCGGCACTGCGCAAGCTCGATCCCGACGAGCGCGAGCACCTGTTGAATGCCTGTGAAACGCTGATCAGGGCCGACCGTAAGGTCAGCCTGTTCGAACTGACGATGATTGGTTTTCTGCGAAAGCACCTTGCGGAAGACGCTGCCAGGGTGCCGGTGGTGCGACACCGCAATTACCGCGCCGTGGAGCACCATCTGAATGTACTTTTCAGCCTGCTGGCAAGGCTGGGAGCGGACAGGCCGGACCAGCAGCAGGCCCTGCTGGAAGAGACCATGGCTGGATTTGCGAACAGCAGACAGAAGGGTGGGTCCGGCGAATTGGCGCAACAGATTTCACATCGGCGTCTGCGTGAAGCACTGACGGAACTGAACGCCCTCTCCCCGCTGCTGAAACCGGCCATCATCGACGCCGCGTGCCACTGTATTCTGGCCGATGGCACTATCAGGCCGACAGAGTACGAACTGATCCGGCTTATCGCCGATCAGCTCGACTGTCCCATGCCGCCGCTGACAACCTGAACGCCTCTAATAACCTGGCGGTCACTTCGCCTCGATGTTGGGCCTGAACAGTGAGTTCTTGCTCGGAGGCTCGTCCCGATCCGGCAGTCCCAGTGTTTCCCGCACATCCAGATTCACTTTCCACAAGTCATTGAACTTGTCGTCCGTGGCGGCAATGGACTGTTCCTTGTTAAGCAGGATCTTGGGCCGCAGGAAAACCAGCAGATTACGCTTCACCCGGCGCTCGGACTCGGACGAAAACAGCCGGCCCAGAAAGGGAATGTCGCCCAGCAGCGGCACCTTGCTCTTGCTGACCTGAAGGTCATCGGTTGTCAGACCCCCAAGCACGATGGTTTCGCCGTCATCGGCCAGAACAGTCGTCTTGATCTCGCGCTTGTTGGTGATGATATCCGAGGCCGATTCGATGCTATCAGCGATGTTCTCCGTACTCTGGGCAACGACCAGACGAACCAGCCCATCAGCGCTAATGGTCGGCGTGACTTTCAAGGTCAGACCGATGTCCCGGCGCTCAATGGTGGTGAAGGGATTGGTAGTGCCATCACCGGTAACCGTCGACTCGCCGGTCTTGAAGGGAACGTTCTGACCCACAACGATTTCCGCTTCCTCATTGTCGAGGGTGATAATGCTGGGTGTGGACAACAGATTGGCGGCGGCGGACGTAGACAGCGCCTGCAACAGCACACCCCAGGACACGCCGTTCTCGTTACGCTGGCCGGCGCCTACGGTAATGCCACCCACCGCTGGCGCCAGCACTGTCTCTGACAGGATCGCGCCCAGCACGTCCCCCAGGCTGCGGCCGACGTTGCCGAAGTTGGTGCCGGCGACCGGCGTGGAGCTGCCGGATTCATCACCCACAGCAACCTGAACGCCAAGGTCCTGCCCCAACTCATCGCTGATTTCCACAATGGCGGCTTCAATCATCACCTGCGCACGGCGGATATCCAGCGCGGAGATGATCTTGTCCGCTTCTTCAATAATCGAAGGCTCGCCGCGAACCACCAGAGCATTGAGCCCGGCATCTGCGAAGACGGCAAATCCGTTGCCAGCAGCTCCGCCAGACGCTGAACCGCCCCCGGCCCCACCGCCGGATGCCTCTGCAACCACCTCACCCATAACACCTTTTAGAAGCTCGGTCAGGTTTTCGGCATCCGCGTGCTTAAGGCGGAACACCTTTGTGGTACCACCGGTCGCTGAAGGCTGGTCAAGCTTGGTGATCAGGTTCCGCATCTTCTGTCGGAAGGTTTCGTCACCACGCAGAATCAGCCGGTTGCTACGCTCGTCGGCGGTGACACTGTAATCCCGACCTGCGCCCCGGTTGCCACCCTCGCCCAGTTCGTCAGGCGCAAGCTCCCGGATCAGCTCAACCATATCGCCAACCCAGGCCTCCTGAAGCTGGATAACTTCCACCTGATAGTCAGGCGGGCTATCCAGCTCCCGGACGATGTCTGCAATTCTTCTGATGTTTGACGCATGGTCGCTGATAATCAGTGCGTTGGCCCCGGCTACACCGGCCAGATGACCGTATTTCGCTACCAACGGACGCAAAATCGGCACCATCTCCAGGGCATTACCGTTTTCCACGGGAATAACCCGCGTAATAAGCTGTTCCGAGGGAACTTCTTCAAACCGCTCGAGGGATTCGGCGGACTGCTTGGCATCCACCTGCTGAACCACTTTAATCACTTCCTCTCCCGGGATGGCGGTAAAACCATGCACCTGAAGCACCGCCAGAAACAGATCGTAAATCTCGGCCCTGTTCATGGGCGCGCTGGAGAGCACCGTGACTTTGCCCTTTACCCGTGGGTCCACCACAAAGCTGTAACCGGTAATATCCGCCACCTGGGACACAAACGCCCGTATATCGGCGTCTTTCAGGTTCAGTCTCCAGGTTTCCTCCTGCTGGGCATGAGCAAGCGACATCAACGGCAGCAGCAATGCCATCATCAGGGTCTGGAATAGTCTGGATTTGTGGTTAAGCATCTGGCGTCATTGTCCTGTTTTGTTAATGCATTCAGCGCCACTGTTCTGGAATGGCATAGCTGACGGTAAGAATGGCACCGTCACGCTCAATGTCGATATCTATCTGTGCTTCCGAGCGCCAGCTTTCCAGCAAGGCTTTATCCTGCTCAAAATCACCAAGGCTCTGACCGTTAATGGCAGTAATTACATCGCCGGCCTGCAGCCCCACCGCGTTCAGCATGGCATTGGAGCCATCATAGACATAGCCGGAGCCGTCACCCGCGGGCTGAAGGCCGTAGGCGGCGAGCGCACTCAGCCCCTGTTCGGCAAGAATGTTCTGCGCCGTTTCAACCAGGCCATCCGAACCATCGCCGGGCGCCTCAACATCCTCAATCAGGTCGGTTGGCAGTGTATCGTCAAAACTCAGGCTCTCGTATTGGCCATTGCGACGGATCAATATGCGATTGGGTTCCACCTCGGCCAACTCGGCGTTGCCCGGCAGCGTATCGCCCACGCGGTAATGCTCGGTGACGCCATTGCTTCCGGCAACTATAGCACCAGAGTCTTCCGGGCGCTGTGCGACCATCACGCCCTGGAGCGATAGATTCAGACGGGTTTCCGGCGCGGAGCGTTTAACCGCCTCGGCCACCTGCACCTGACCGGCCGGCCGGCCGAACATTTCATGGGCGGCCATGGGTTTCAGCTTTGCCGATGCCCCGTCCAGCTCCGGTTTACCGGGAGCCAGAGCAATGGGCCGCTCTTTCCAGGCAATCATCCAGGTTGCCTGGGCCAGTGTATAGGCGCCATAAATAACCAGGAGTATCAGTAACAGATTCGCCAGCAGCCGGGCGATACGCCTTTGAGCGGCCAATGAAAGAGCTTTCATCGCAAAGCGCCCCCCGGAATCAGCGGCTGTCTGACCCTGAGAACAACATCTCCCGGCTCCGCAGATTCCGACCAGGGTTGCCCGGCCAGATCCACCATCCGCTTGTAGACCCGCAGATCCAGCATCCCGTTCCAGCGGATGCCGGCTTCGGCGGCGGGACCTTCCCCGCCCTCTTCAGAAACCGTCAACGCAACGCCATCGGCAGTGCTGGTCAGTGTTGCCAGCATGGCAGGAAACTCGGCAGTACCCTGCCCGTTACCCATGGGCCAGGTCACCATACCTCCGGCCCAGCGACCAAGCCCGTTTGCCCGGGTCAACGCCCCATCACTCCAGGCCAGGTCGAGATCTTCAACGACGACATCGCCCTCAATCACGGCGCCCCCGGCGCGGCGAATCAACGGTTCGAACTCTGATACGTCTACTCTGCCGGCGGCACTGGCCTGGCCGTCGCCCTGCCATCCGACTTTGACATTGCCACGTAGCGAGGAGCCGGCAGTGGCTAAGGTGAAATCCAGGGGCAATGTCAGCGAGGACAGGGAAGGCGAACCGATCGACCAGTCCAGCCGGGCAGGAAAACCTGCGACCACCAGCCCGGCAGCCCCTTCCCAAAGTTGGCCGTTAATCTGGCGGATCTGCACTTCCGGTGGCAACGACACCTGCCCACTCGCCTGCTGCCAGAGCCAGCCTGCGGGAACCAGGGTTACAAGAGCGCCCAGATAGATCAGCACACCGGCCAACGTAAGCAAAAACAGCTTGCCGGGTCTGAGAAACGATTTTGGGGGCGATTCGGTCATTCAAGTCACTAAGATCATGCGTCGGTTGCCGAGTCTAGCAAAGCCATTTGCCAAGTTCATGACAAAAAAACAAAAACCCCGCGCCGGTGTGAACCGACGCGGGGTTTTAAAGGGCTTTTAGGGCCTTCAGGAGCCTGGGGGCATTTACATCATGCCGCCCATGCCTCCCATTCCACCCATGCCGCCCATGTCTGGCATACCGCCGCCAGCGCCTTCTTCTTCAGGCTCGTCCGCAATCATCGCCTCGGTGGTGATGATCAGGGAAGCCACAGAAGCCGCCGCCTGCAGTGCAGAACGGGTGACTTTAGCCGGGTCAAGAATACCCATTTCCAGCATGTCGCCGAACTCTTCAGTAGCCGCGTTGTAGCCGAAGGAACCAGTGCCTTCCAGGATCTTGTTAACCACAACGGAGGCTTCACCACCGGCGTTGGTTACGATCTGGCGCAGAGGCGCTTCCATGGCACGGCGCAGAATGGCCACACCGGCGCGCTGCTCTTCGTTGATCGCGTCAACCTTGTCCAGTGCAGCAATCGCACGGATCAGGGTCACACCGCCACCGGGAACAACGCCCTCTTCAACGGCGGCACGAGTCGAGTGCAGTGCGTCTTCAACGCGCGCCTTCTTCTCTTTCATTTCCACTTCAGAACCGGCGCCTACCTTGATGACGGCTACGCCGCCAGCCAGCTTGGCTACGCGTTCCTGAAGCTTCTCTTTGTCGTAATCCGAGGAGCTGTCTTCGATCTGCTTGCGGATCTGCTCAACGCGCGCTTCGATGTCCTTGTTGGCACCAGCGCCGCCGATGATGGTGGTGTTTTCCTTGGTCACGTTCACGCGCTTGGCGGTGCCAAGATCGTCAATCGTGGTGTTTTCCAGGGAAAGACCAACTTCCTCGGAAATCACAGTGCCGCCAGACAGAATCGCGATGTCCTGCAGCATTTCCTTGCGACGATCACCGAAGCCAGGCGCTTTCACCGCGCTCACTTTCACAATGCCGCGCATGTTGTTGACAACCAGAGTTGCCAGCGCTTCGCCTTCGATATCTTCAGCAATGATCTGCAGCGGCTTGCCAGCTTTGGCAACGCTTTCCAGTACCGGCAGAAGTTCGCGGATATTGGAAATCTTCTTGTCTACCAGCAGGATGTACGGGTCATCCAGTTCAACAGACATGCTGTCCTGGTTGTTGATGAAGTAAGGCGACAGGAAGCCACGGTCGAACTGCATGCCTTCAACCACGTCCAGCTCGTCTTCCAGGCCACGGCCTTCTTCAACGGTGATGACGCCTTCCTTACCGACTTTGCCCATCGCGTCAGCAATCAGCTTGCCGATGGTTTCGTCGCCGTTGGCGGAAATGGTGCCGACCTGGGCGATGTTACGGTTGTCGTCGCAGGGCTTGGACAGGTCACGGATGGCCTGAACGGCTGCGATGGTCGCCTTGTCGATACCACGCTTCAGGTCCATGGGGTTCATGCCGGCGGAAACGGCCTTGATGCCTTCACGAACGATGGACTGCGCCAGAACGGTCGCAGTGGTGGTGCCGTCACCAGCGGTATCATTGGTCTGGGAAGCAACTTCCTTAACCATCTGCGCGCCCATGTTCTCGAACTTGTCTTTCAGTTCGATTTCCTTGGCCACGGAAACACCGTCTTTGGTGACGGTCGGCGCGCCGAAGGATTTGTCCAGAACCACATTGCGGCCTTTGGGGCCGAGGGTTACTTTTACTGCGTCTGCCAGAACGTTAACGCCCCGGACCATACGTTTACGGGCGTCATCACCGAATCTAACGTCTTTAGCTGCCATGTCTTCTATTCCTGTTCGTTTAACCCAATGTCAAAAAACTGATCGGATTGTTGCGTCAGCGAGCCTTACTCGAGAACGCCGAAAATGTCGCTCTCGCTCATGATAAGCAGGTCTTCACCGTCGATCTTTACGGTGTTACCGGCATACTGACCAAAGACCACTTTATCGCCTGCCTTGACCGCCAATGCGCGAGTTTCGCCGTTATCGAGAATACGACCGTTGCCTACAGCGATGACTTCACCCTGTGACGGCTTTTCTTTGGCGTTGCCCGGCAGCACGATGCCGCCTGCAGTTTTCTCTTCTTCTTCCTTACGACGCACGACGACACGGTCGTGTAACGGACGGATTTTCATTGCTCGGTATCTCCATTATCAAGTTAGGTTTGGCAATGATGGTTGCGTAAAAACTGGGACCTTAACCATCTGTTTTAAGGCGATTATTGGCCCACAGCGATCTTGTGAAACCTATGTGGGGTTCGCAGATGGGTTTTCAACACCCGCGATAAAAAATTTTTACGGTTTCGGGTCGTTTCTGTCGTCCCGGTCTAGGCGCTGGCGGTCGCGCTCTGTTTCATCGCGGTACTCGCCTTCGATGATGTCGTCCCGGTCAGACCGAAACGGATCCTGGCCGGGCCCGAAAGGTCCCTGACCCGGGCCGAAGGGGCCGGAACCGGCGCGAAAGGAAAAACTGCCCGACTGCCCCGCCACGACCATGCGTTTTAGCGCCTGACCTGCCAGCCAGTGACGGGAACCGGGAATCAGGCACAGGAAACCAATGGTATCCGTGACAAACCCCGGCGTGAGCAGCAGCGCGCCGCCAACAGCCAGAATCAGGCCCTCGGCCACTTCCTGGGCCGGAAGCTCGCCGCTGTTCAGCCGCTGGTTAGCCTTCAGAAGGGTTGAAAGGCCCTGTTGGCGCAAAAGCGCCGCACCGATAACGGCGGTCAACAGAACAAGGCCCACGGTGTTCAGGGCCCCGATCATGGTGCCCACCTTGATCAGAATCGTCATTTCCACAATGGGCATGACGATGAATAAGAAAAGAAAAACGCCCAACGGAGCCTCCGGATTCAGGTTGTTCTGGACCGCAAGCGGCGAGCAAAACCTCTCGTGCTCTCTGGTATAATCGCCGCTTTCACTTCCAACTAACCTTAGGGCAAAACATGAAACTTCAAGATTCCGTGATTGCGATTACCGGCGGCGGCCAGGGGCTGGGTCGTGCAATGGCCGAATTCCTCGCCGCCAAAGGCGCGCGGCTGGCGCTGATTGACCTGATGCCGGAGAAACTGAACGAGGCCGCCGAAGCCTGCAAGAAAGCCGGTGGTGACGCAAAAACCTATGTCTGCAACGTGGCAAAGGAAGCAGACGTTGAATCCACGTTTGAAGCCATTGTTAAAGACTTCGGCCAGCTCAACGGGCTGATCAACAACGCCGGCATCCTGCGTGACGGGCTGATGGTCAAGGTGAAAGACGGTCAGGTGGAGAAGCGCATGGAGCTGGCCCAGTGGCAGTCCGTCATCGATGTGAACCTGACCGGAGTGTTCCTCTGTGGGCGCGAAGCTTCTACCCAGATGATCAAGAACGGCGACCAGGGCGTGATCATCAACATCGCGTCCATTTCCCGTGCCGGAAACATGGGCCAGAGCAACTATTCCGCGGCGAAAGCCGGTGTCTCTGCGTTAGTGCCTGTCTGGGCGAAAGAGCTGGCGCGTTACGGCATTCGCTGCATGGGCATCGCACCGGGCTTTATCGAAACCGAGATGACCGCATCCATGAAACCAGAAGCCCTGGAGAAGATGACGGCGGGCATTCCTCTCAAGCGGATGGGCAAGCCAGAGGAAATCGCCTCCGCCGCCGCGTTCATCTTCGAAAACGACTACATGTCCGGCCGCATGATCGAAGTCGACGGCGCCCTTCGGCTCTAATTGTTGCCTGCCTGGCCCTCAGACCCTGGGGGCTGACGCGGGGGTGGGAGGATATTTTCTTTGGAAAAAGTACTCGCTTCGCTCAGACAACTTTGTTCCTGCAGAAAACACCCTCCCACCCCCACGTCGATCTCAGGCCTTCTCCCAGCTTTGCATCAACACCCGTAGGTCGGATTAGGCAAAGCCGTAATCCGACAAATATTCGAGCCAAAAAACCAAACCACCCATACAAGGACGTATGAGATGAACTACCGCAGAAGCCGCCTGGCCGGCGGCACCTACTTTTTCACTGTAGTCACTTCCAATCGAGCTCCCATCTTCAATAAACCTGCCGCAGTTCAATGCCTCAGAACCACCTTCCGCCATGTAATCCATCGCCACCCTTTCACCATAGACGCCATAGTCATAATGCCCGACCACATACATTGCATCTGGACTTTGCCAACGGGTGACTCCAACTACTCAACCCGCTGGCGACTTATCAAAACTGACGTGACAAAGAGCTTCAGGGCCGCCCCCGCAGCTCAGAACCCGAAATCCCTCTGGCAAAAGCGTTACTGGGAGCACACCATCCGTGACCAGAGAGATTTCAACCTGCACGTTGACTACATACACTTCAATCCGGTGAAACATGGGTATGTCACCAGAGCTGCGGATTGGCCCTATTCGAGTTTTCACAGTTTTGTGAGGGATGGGGTTTTGCCGGTGGATTGGGGAATTGATGAGTCGATTTTGGAAGGAGTTGGGAACGAGTAGACGTCAGGGCGTGTTTGTCGGATTACGGCTTCGCCTAATCCGACCTACGTGTAAAAGACAGACTCCCTGTAGGTCGGATTACGCCCAACGGGCCGTAATCCGACGCATAACCCTAAGGCCGCCACCCAAACCGCCTCATAGACACCCGGCCGCCGATCACCTCAACACCCTCCTCCCGCAAACTCTGCGCCTGCACCTCATGTTTTTCACTACCAATGGGAAAGGCTATCTGACCGTCGCTCCGGATCACCCGGTACCAGGGTATCGAATGGCCGGCCGGGAGTTTACCCAGAGCTCTGCCGATGTATCGGGCCTGCCGGCCAAGCCCGGCCATGTCGGCGACCTGGCCGTAGCTCGCCACGCAACCCGCAGGGATTGAGGCGACGACCTGCCAGATTTTCTGGTCTTTGGTGGGTTCGGTCATGGTTTGTGCACCGAGTGAGTTGATTTGTCGGATTACGGCGTTGCCTAATCCGACCTACGATGGTCGATCATCAATCGCCCAGCGTAAACCTGTAAGGCATGATCGGCCTGGGGCCGGGCCAGCCACAGAATCATCAGGCTACAGGACCAGACTCCGATGCCTCGGTAGTTTCCGAAGCCCGCGGCGCCAGCGCATCCAGGCGATCACCTTGTTTGATCATAAACATAGCCAGCAGGATGGCAGGAACACCCATCAGGCCCGCAATCAGGAAGAATTCGGCGTAGCCATACCCTGCCACCACTATGCCGGAAAAGCCGCCCAGGAATTTCCCCGGCAAGGTCATCAGCGAGCTGAACAAGGCATACTGAGTCGCGGTGAAAGATGCGCTGGTCATGCTGGACAGCCAGGCGATCAACGCCACGTTAGCCACGCCGCCACTCAGGTTATCTGCGCTGACCACCAACGCCAGCGTTGCCAGATTCGGCGGGTATTGCGCCAGCACCACGAATAGAAGGTTAGTCGCCGCGGTCATTACGGCACCCGCCAGCAGTATCTTTCGAACGCCGTAACGCACTACCAGAACACCGCCGGCCAGTGAGCCCGCAATGGTCATGAAGAAGCCAAAGATCTTGGTGACATCGGCCACCTCGGTCTTGGAGAAGCCCATGAAGTCGAGGTAGAAAGGGTTTGCCATCACACCCATCGCAATGTCCGAAATGCGATACACCGCCACCATCATCAGGATCACAATCGCCAATTCTTTGTAACGACGGAAAAAGTCCAGAAAGGGGCCGGCAACCGCGGCATAGAACCAGCCGATCAATCGCGCGAGCCGCGGATCCAGGTGGGCCCGCTTGCCAGCCTCGTGGCGGATCTTGTCGGCAATATCCTGGGCGGCGGCAAAGTGATTGACCGACGGTTCGCGAACAATCAGGACCGTCAGCATACCCACGCCCACCAGCAGGGCCATGACTTCGTAGGACACCTGCCAGGACCAGAACTCCGCCAGATAAAGCGCGCCGGCCCCAGCTACCAGCAAAGCCAACCGATAACCAAATATGTAGGTGGCGGCCAATGCAGCCTGCAGACGCTCATCGGCGATCTCGATGCGGTAAGCGTCAATAGCGACATCCTGGGTGGCAGACGAGAAAGCCACAAGCAATCCGCACCAGGCCATCATTTCAGGGGCGGAAATAGCATCGACCTGGGCCATCAGATACAGACCGGTGGCTATTCCGGCCTGGGCCAGAAGGATCCAGCTTCGGCGCTTGCCCAGCAGCCTGTCCAGGATGGGCAGTTTCAGTCGATCAACAACCGGCGCCCAGAACACCTTGATGGAGTAGGTAATGCCAAGCCAGCTGAAAAACCCGATAGTGGCCGTTTCCACGCCAACATCCGCCAGCCTTGCGTTCAGGGTGGAGAACACCAGCAAAAAAGGCAGACCTGCCGAAAAGCCCAAAAACAGCAGCGCGATCACCTGCCAGCGGGTATAGGTGTACAGGGTTTCCCGAAGCAGGGTCCCATTCAGGCCGTTGAAGATGATGCAGCTCCCGGGTCAGTCGCGAAAATTGTTGAATTGCAGCGGGATATCCAGCTCGGCCTCTTTCAGCAGGGCAATGGCGGTCTGCAGGTCATCCCGCTTCTTGCCTTTTACCCGCACTTTATCCCCTTCAATGCTGGCCTGAACCTTCAGTTTGCCGTCCTTGATCATCTTGACAATCTTCTTCGCCATATCGGTCTCGATACCCTGTTTCAGCAACAGGTGCTGTTTGACCAGCTTGCCGGATTTGCTCTCGCCGTCCTCGGCCAGTGCGCGGGCGTCGATATTGCGTTTGGCGAAGGCCATCCGCAGCATGTCCATCAGCTGTTCCAGCTGGAATTCCTGTTCGGCACTGATGGTAATGCCCTTATCGTCCAGCTCGATGTCGGCTTCCACGTTCTTGAAGTCCCAGCGATTTCCCAGCTCACGCTTCGCCTGGTCCACCGCATTGGTTACTTCGTGCATATCAATTTCAGACACTATGTCAAAAGAAGGCATGATGGATTCTCACTTTTTACATTTATCCACGTCAGGGCAAACACAAAACGCTATAATGCTGCCCTTCTGATTATCCAAGGTCCAGAGAATAACATATGCCAAATCTTGATCTTCCCATCCTCGTGGTAGACGACGCCAAATTCAGCAGCATGGTGGTCGGCCGCACCCTGCGTAATGCCGGTTACCGTGATGTACGCATCGCCAACAATGCGCCGGCGGCTCTGGATTTTATCGAACAGCGCCCCGTCAGCGTGCTGATTGCCGACTGGCTGATGCCAGAGATGGACGGTCTGGAACTCACCGACCAGGTGCGCCAGCAGGATGAGCAGAACAACCATTACACCTATGTGATTCTGCTGACCGCAAGGGAAAGCGTGGCAGCCCTGTCGGAGGCCTTTGACCGGGGTGTGGACGACTTCATCTACAAGTCCGACATGACCAAACAGCTGATTCCGCGCATTTATGCCGCCGACCGCATGGCCGACCGCCAGAATACGCTGCTGAAAGCCAATTCCCTGCTGATTGAAAACAACCGCGAGCTGGAATCCACCAACATCATTGATCTGGAAACCGGCCTCTGCAACAACCGCTATGGCCGCGAAAAACTGGGCAAATGTCTGCGCCAGGCAGAATCCCGTGGCGGCGCCACAGCTTACGTACTGTGTGGCATCCGCAATTGGCAGGCGCTCAAACGCAAGCACTCCCCGGCTGTGATCAGCGAACTGGCAGTAGGCATTGCCCGCCGCCTGAGCCACCTGATCCGGCCCATGGACTCCCTGTGCCGTGTAGGCGACAACCAGTTCGCTATTATTGCCCATTTCCCCAACAGCGATTACTGCTCAACCACCGCCTTTCGCCGGGTGTTCGATGGCATTAACCACAAGGCTTTCAAAACCACCGAAGGTTATCTCTCAGTAGAGGCTGGCATGGTTCTTTGCCGGGCAGATGCCCAGAAGGGTACACCTTCGGTGCAGGAAATGGAGCGGGCGTCGGTTCAGGGGCTGGTGGATGCGTATGAGACCCGCCGTTTTACGGAGACGTTTCCCGAGATTACGCAGGGAGCGTGAGGAAGCTTTCTCTACACACTCGGTAACACTGCTACACAGATCACAAACAGACTTCCCTGAGCGAAAGGCCTATTCTGAAATTGTGGATTGAAGCAGTATCCCCCATGGTGGAGGAGCCGAGTAGTACCTCCGCCGCCATATGGGGATGTTTAGTCCGCCGGATAAACGAATTTTTCAGGCACTTTCGTTCTTTCCTTGTTTTTAAGCCAGCTCACTGAGCTGGCTTTTTTTATGCCTGTTTCAGGGTAATGCAGCTCAGAGCTTCCTGCCCTTGCTGGCCGCAATCCGAAGACGCAGAGCGTTCAGCTTGATAAAGCCTTCGGCGTCCTTCTGGTCATAAGCGCCCTCGTCTTCCTCGAAGGTGGCGATCTTTTCATCGAACAGGGAGTCATCAGACTTCCGGCCGACCACATCCACATTGCCCTTGTAGAGTTTCAGGCGAACCGTACCGTTGACATAGGTCTGGGTCTGGTCGATCAGCGCCTGCAGCGCTTCCCGCTCCGGTGACCACCAGTAGCCGTTGTAGATCACTTCCGCGTAGCGCGGCATGATGCTGTCTTTGAGGTGAGCCACTTCGCGGTCCAGGGTGATGGACTCGATAGCGCGGTGCCCCCGCAGCATGATGGTGCCACCGGGTGTTTCATAGCAGCCCCGGGACTTCATGCCCACATAGCGGTTCTCAACGATATCCAGACGGCCAATGCCGTTGGCACCCGCTACCTTGTTCAGATGCTCCAGCACCTCATGGGGCCTCATCTCCTGGTCGTCAACCGCCACGATATCGCCCTTGCGATAGGTCAGCTCAACGTAGGTCGGCGTATCCGGTGCGTTTTCCGGTGACACACTCCAACGCCACATGTCCTCCTCGGCTTCTGCCCAGGGATCTTCCAGGTTGATGCCTTCGTAAGAGATGTGAAGCAGGTTAGCGTCCATGGAGTAAGGCGACTTGCCTTTCTTCTTTTCCACCGGGATATCGCGCTCATCGCAGTAGGCCAGCAGCTTCTCGCGGGAGTTCAGATCCCATTCGCGCCAGGGCGCGATCACCTTAACGCCCGGCTTGAGCGCATAGGCACCAAGCTCGAAGCGGACCTGATCATTGCCCTTACCGGTTGCGCCGTGGGAAATGGCATCAGCGCCGGTTTCATTGGCAATTTCGATCAGGCGGCGGGAAATCAGCGGGCGGGCGATCGAGGTGCCCAGCAGGTACTCGCCTTCATAGATGGTGTTTGCGCGGAACATGGGGAATACATAGTCCCGAACGAACTCCTCGCGCAGATCTTCAATGTAGATTTCTTTTACACCCAGCTTTTTCGCTTTTTCGCGGGCGGGCTCAACTTCCTCGCCCTGGCCGATGTCGGCGGTGAAGGTAACGACTTCACAATCGTAGGTGTCTTGCAGCCAACGAACGATGACCGAGGTATCCAGGCCACCGGAATAGGCCAGCACCACTTTTTTAATATCAGACATGCCTGTGCTCCAGACTGAACAGAATGGATGTTACAAAAGAAGGAGGATATTGTACGGGAGAGCTTACTGAATGGCTATTGGGCGGCGCGCGGCGCGGTACTCGCCGAGCCATCAAGTTGCCGGCGGCCGCCTTCACCGAAGAAAATTCTCTCCAGCTCGTTATTCTTTTTCATCGTGACAATAGCCTGGCGGAACTTCTCGGCAACCTCCGGACGGGAAGACTCCCGGGACATGTAAAGAGCACCGCGCTGGCCCGGCACATGATTTCTGTAGCGCAACACCCCCGGTGACAGATCCATTGCATGAAGAGCCTTCAGGATTGCGTGATCACTTGCCAGCACGGCTGAAAGTCGACCAAGTGAGAGCATTTCCACCGCCTGGGTGATCAAAGCCACCGGCACTTTATTAACCCCGGTATCCTTGCGGAAGGCTTCGCCAAGATAGGTGCCGCGTATATAGCCAATCCGCTGCCCTTCCAGGGCTTCCAGTGTCAGGGGGTAGTTAGTATTGACTGGAGCTGCCAGCATAATGCTGATCTGAAGCACCTGCCCAACGTTGACGGCACGGGCATCAAGGACGGGGCTTTCAAACAACAGACTGAAATTTACGGCACCGGCTTCGAGTTCAACCAGGGCGCGCCTCAATGGACGCAAACGGAAACTGACCGGCACATCCGCCAACTCCGACAGCCGGTGCACAATCTCGACCAGGCTGCCCCGCGGGACGCCTTTATCATCCTCGTAAGCCCAGGGCCAGACATCGGGAATGGCAAAGGTGACAACCTCATCGGAAGCCACCGCAACCGGCGCGAAGGCCAGACAGACAAACAGCGCCAGATAGCGAATCCGGCGCAGAACGGAAAGGGTTTTGATTACCAACAAAACGCGTCAGACAGCCTGTTGCTGGGAGACCGCCTCTTCACGAATACCATCCCAACCATCTTTGATTGAGCGCAGCAGGTTAGCTACTTCGTCCAGCTTCTTCAGATCATTGTGACGGTTGGCTTCGAACAGTGTGCGTTCCATATAGTCGTAGAGCGACTCAAGACGCAGGGCAAGGTCACCGCCCTTTTCAAAGTCCAGAAAACTGCGGAGCCCACCAATGATTTCAATCGCTTTGGTAATCAAGCGGCCTTTAGCCTCAATGTCCTTTGCCTGCATCCGAGCTTTGGCCATATTGATGCGCTCAATGGCTCCGTTGTACAAAAGCTGGATAAGCTTGTGAGGGTCCGCATCGGTAATGCTGGTCTGGGTATTGACGCGTTGGTATGCCTGTAAACCATTCATAATCAACCTCTTCGTTCACTATTCAGGCAACAATTATTAATTGTCGCGATTATTCCGTGGTGCCAGTGCCGCCAATTGCTGGGTAACGTAGTCGCGGGTGCTGTTCAATTGGGAAATCAGCGAATCGGCTGCGCTAAACTGACTCACCAGCCGCTCGCGGTATGAAGTAATTCGTTCCTCAAGCCGAACCCTGTTTTCCTGGATCTGCTCAAGATCGCGGTTCAGGCTTTCAGTGCGGGACTCAAGAGCGCCGTCTGCACCCACGAAGTTTGTCACGAGATTTACGGTCTGCTCAGCAACACCTTCAATGAACCTTATCGAACCGCGGCTGCCGGTATTGTCACCAGTGATGCGAACCTGCAGGCCCGACGCACCGCCATTGCCGCTGCCCAGGAACAGAACCTGCCCATCGCCTTCTGCCGTGCGGCCGCCAATCGTGCCCGCCACATCGAGACCTGCCGTACTGGTCACCGAACCCAGACCAAAAGTAGCGGCATTCTCAGCGGAAGTCAGCGAAACCTGCGACTCACTGCCATAAGTCTCAGACGTGAAGCTCAGATTACCATTCACATCCAGCCCAACCTGCACGGACGTGCCAGCGGCGTTCAACGCATTATTGCTGTTCAGCTGGGACTGGATTTCGTCCACCAAATCCTGTGCCGAAGTGTAAGTTTGCTGGGTTAGCTGCAGACTCACCGACGTTTCGCCATCAACCCGCAACGTCAGTTCGTCGTTGGTGCCGTCAATGGTAACGCCGGCTGCCAACGAGCCACCTGCAAGCAAACTTCCGCGGGAAGCGGCCTGGGTAATATTGATATCGTAGTTACCCGGACGTGTATTAAGGCCGCTGCGGACAAACTCAACCTGGCTGTCTGTTGCGCGACCCTGCTCCGCAAACAATGCGGTTACGTCGTCCGGGTTGTTTTTTAGCTGTTCTTCAAACCTGACCCGATCAAACTCGAGCCCGCCGGTTTCAAAGTTGGTCGTAATACCCACGTCCGCCAGGCTTCGAACGTTGGCGTTTTCCAGGCCAGGAACCACACGGGTCAGAATCTGGCGCAGCTGGTTCTGAATACCACGCACGGTACTGTCACCATTCAGCAAACCGCCTACGCCGGCCTCCGCGTTGAAACCGGCCAGACTATCGATGGTTGACTGCAGGGAATTAAACTTGTCGACGAACCCCTGAACCCGGTCGGAGACTGCTCCCAAATCCTGCTCAACCTTGATAGTGGAGGTGCCGGTAGCCGCAATATCGAAAGTCAGCCCATCGATCACGTTCTCGAAGCTGTTGGTGGAGCGAGTGACTTCCACTCCATTGATTTTCATCACGGCATCCGTGGCGGCGATCGTCTGCTGAAGACCTGAGTCCGCATCCATACCGGTATTGAAGGCAAACCGTGATAGTCCCTGATTATCGGTATTCGTGCCCGCCGAATCACCGGATACTGAAATACTGACAGCGTTGGCAGTGCCCGTCTCGTCCGCAGACAGAACCAGCTGGAACCCGTTGCCGGTGTCGATTACACCCGCGGAAACACCGGCATCGGAGTCATTAATAGCATTCGCCAGACCCTGAAGAGTGTCGTTGCTTCCATCAATAGTCAGGTTGGTTGTTTTATCACCCACGTTCAGCGTAAGAACGCCACGGCCCACGCTGGTCGCATCGCGGTCAGCAAACACATCCCGGGATGCCAGAGCCTGCGCGCCAGCCAGGCTGGTTACTTCAACGCTGTACGTACCACGGTTTGCCTTGGTGCTGTCCACAGATACGGCAATGTCTTCATTGGAGGAATTCGCAGAGAAGGCCTTCAGGTTATCCGGCGCACTCAGTTGCCGCATCGGCAAGCGCAATTCCGTCACCGCACTACGGAGCTTTCCATACGCCGAAATCAGCGCCTGGGTCTGCTCAGTTTTTCGAGTGAGCCGGTTATCTGTGGGCGCACGCTCGGCCTGGACCAATTGATCCACAAGATCCGAGTTGAGAACTCCGGAACCAATACCCAGCGATGAGATACTTGCCATTGCGATGCCTCCTTCAGGGGGCGAAATTCGTTATCTATCCGTTCTATTTCATTTATCGGCCGAAAGCGGCAAAACTTTGCCCTATTGCCCAACTGATTTGTAACCGCGTGTTAAACCAGTATAGCCATAAAGAAGAACACCGCCGGACCCTTTCGGGTGCGGCGGTGCTGTCTTCGTTGATCCATCAGGCTAAAAGCGGCAAAGCCTTACACCTTGATGTTAAATAAAGTCAGCGGTTCGTTCTGCTGCAAGTTCTCTGCCAACCTTACCGCCACCTCATCCGGGATTTGTCGAATCAATTCTTTGGTCGATTGATCGACCACCCTTACGACGGTTCCTCCAAGATCGTCATTCACCTCGAACTGCAGATCCCTCTGAACGCTCTGAACGAAATCGTTCAGTTGGGAGACGGCTTCATCCAGTTGCTCGCGCTGAGCGTCGTTTCGAGTCTCAAGCTTCTCAGCTTTCGAGAGCTGATCTGCTGCAGCAACTTTTGATGTAACGGTATTCTGGTCCGAAGCAGCAACCTGGGCTGAGGCGTTCCTGCCCTCTGCCTGAGCTGACGAAATTGCCCGAACCGGAGCTTTATCGCTGGTGCGTACCAGCTTTAAATCCGCGCCATTCAGGTTAACGTCATTCATAGCTCACCTCGCTATCCTTATGCGGCAAAGGGCCGGAGCCCACTAAGACTCCGGCTCAGCCGCTTTCCCCAATTACTGCAGGAGGGAAAGAACCTGCTGTGGGCGTGCATTCGCCTGGGCCAGTACCGAGATACCTGCCTGCTGCAGAACCTGTGCCTTGGACAGCTTGGCTGTTTCGGCCGCGAAGTCTGCATCCAGGATCCGGCTGTTGGCGGCGCTCAGATTTTCTGAGGTTGTTGCCAGGTTGGCAATGGTTGACTCGAAGCGGTTTTGAACTGCACCAAGCTCGCCTCTGATACTATTTATTTGGTTCAAAACACCATCGATCGTTTGGATAGCTTGGTTGGCGCCCGGCCGATCACTAATATCAACACCATCAAGACTCCTTCCAACCGACGATCCTGCGAGACCAAGCACACCTGCAGCAGAGGCCGTGCCACTAACGTTCAGCAATGACTCGTCCCCGCCTTCTACGCTCAAAACCAGACCAGCTTCAAACGTGTTGTTAGCCGCATCAGTAATGCTTCCGAACCGAGCCGCGTCATCAACAGCCACAGTAAACGAATTACCACTCGTGTCCTCAAGCAAAATTCCGGTGCCAGCTTCGTTTTCAACAGCGACTACTCCTGTCGCCAGCGACTTATCATTTATGGCGCTTATAGCAGCACCTAGCGCAAACCCGGTTACTCCGTCATTAAGAGCTATCGCAGTGCCGTTAATGGTAATGGAACCTGCAGCTGCGGCAGCGTAAGCGCCCAAGTCTGCTGAGGTAGTATCAGCTTGTGTTGCTGTGACTTGCGCATTGCCAGCGAAATCGGCTTTATTGATCTCCGCTGCAAGCTCTTCAACGGAGTCAAAATTCGTGCCTCCAACGAACGTTGCTCCATTTACGGTAAGAGACGTTGTAGCGATAGCCTCTTGGCGAACAGCATCACCGAAATTTGTCACATCGCTGGTTAACGTAGTTTGCCCCAGCGAAGTACCACGCACATCAATCCCGGATACTGAAATTGTCTGATTGGCATTTGCGCCTACCTGAAAGCTCAATGACGTGAGATCGCCATTCAAAATATTCAGGTTGTTAAATTGAGTGGTTTCGGCAATTCTGTCAGCCTCTGAAATAAGCTCCTGAACTTCAGCATTGAGCGCCGACCGATCTGATGCTGAGTTTGTGTCGTTGGCAGATTGAACAGACAAATCTCGGATTCGCTGAGCGATATTCGTAATTTCGTCCAAGGCGCCTTCCGCAGTTTGCGCCAAGGAAATACCGTCATTAGCGTTGCGTTGAGCAACATCCAAACCACGAATCTGAGACTGAAAACGAGTAGAAATCGCAAGGCCAGCCGCGTCGTCTTTGGCGGAGTTTATGCGAAGACCGGATGACAGGCGCTCAAGCGCCTGATTGCTCAGATCCTGGGATTTCTGCAGCTGATTCTGAGCAGACAGTGACGCAACGTTAGTGTTGATACCGAGAGCCATATTGCTTCTCCTTCGACTTATGTCGTTATTTCATGGAAAAGGTCAGGCGCCCGTTTTCTGTTTGGGAGCGCCGCCCTGTTAGTCCAAGTAACGGCCCCACATCCTGTTCCTTTAGAAAAATATCTGTCGTTTTTGTAAAGGAATGTAAAACCGGCAATTCGGTGCCTTTCTGAACGACGGTTATTTGCCCGTCGCGTCCGCACTGACTCAAACCGTCGAACGCATTTTCATTTTAAAACAACACCCTAAACCATAGTTTGGAAAGCTGGCACGCCCTTCGCTTCGCTCTCTGCAAAACGGCAAATTAACGAATTTCTGCCGGCAAAGGTTTCCATTGAATTTCGGATACCGGGCTTTCGGCGCCTCTGAGTAGGGAGAATAGACATGCCCCAGATCATCAACACCAACATTGCATCACTGAACGCCCAGCGGAATCTCAATGCCTCGCAAGGGGACGCTAACGTTGCGCTCGAGCGATTGTCTTCCGGCTTACGAATCAATTCCGCCAAAGATGACGCGGCCGGCTTGGCAATATCTGAGCGATTTACTGCACAAATCAACGGCCTCAATCAGGCAGTACGAAACGCAAATGACGGTATTTCCTTTTCGCAAGTTGCGGAGGGTGCGCTTGGGGAATCAACCAACGCCCTTCAACGCATCCGCGAGCTGGCCGTGCAGTCTGCCAACGACACTAATTCCGCTTCAGACCGAAAAGCACTGAATCAGGAAGTCTCGGCGCTCATCGCCGAAATCAATCGGATAGCCAGCACAACACAGTTCAACGGCCGAAACATTCTTGACGGAAGTCTGGCTGATTTCAGCTTCCAGGTGGGCGCGAACGCCAATCAGACGATTTTAGTCGACGGAGTTGATTCGCGCGGTGCGCAACTCGGCGCCTCAGTTGCGTCCGGTTCAACATTCAACCAGGGCAATATCGCCAATTTTACAGCCGGTGGTTCGCTTACGATCAACGGTATCGAAGTTGACCTTTCCAACGCTACCTCCGGCCAAGATGTGATCAACCAGATAAACCTGGTCAGTCCTGATTCTGAAGTAACCGCCGAAAAAGCCGGCGAAACTGTTGTAGACACTGGCGCCTTCATTGCGCCAACAACAGCAAATAGTCCCGCGACAATCACCATTAATGGAACAGGCGTGGAAATAACCGACACCGACACCCTGACAACAGCAATCGCGAAAATAAATGAACGCGCTGGCCAAACAGGTATTACCGCATCGCCCGATTCAACGGACTCCAATATTGTTCTGACTGACTCCAACGGAGGAGCTATAGATGTTCAGGATGACGCCACCACCAATGTCTTGGGAGATGGCGCAATTCTCGGCAGCGGCACAACAACATACGAGCCGGGTATTGAGTTAATTACTGACATTGGCAACACGATAACCATCGCAGGTACAGGTGGAACCAACACCGATTTTACAGAGCTGGGTTTGACTGCAGGTCCTCAGGCTCAAATTGACTCAGTGGTTAATGATATGAACGTGCTTACCCGTGAGGAATCGGCCAATACAATAACTACCGTCGATTACGCACTTGAGAAGATAAACAGCCTTCGCTCTGAACTTGGTGCGGTCCAGAACCGCTTTGAAACCACAATTGCTAACTTGAGCACTGCTTCAGAAAATCTCTCTGCAGCACGCTCGCGAATCCGTGACGCAGACTTTGCGAAAGAATCCGCTGAACTCGCCCGCACCCAGGTGCTCCAGCAGGCCGGGCTCTCGGTTCTTGCCCAGGCGAATGCCAGGCCTCAGCAGGTGCTGCAGCTACTGCAGGGTTAATAAGGCAGACAGGGTGATGTCGGATTACGCCTTTGGCGAATCCGACCTACTTTTTGATCGCAGTGACTGCCGCGGCAGGTTTTAAGAGGTGTTCCATGCAAGCCAAGCATCAGTTCCAGGTATCCGAATCCGCAGAGGCTCCCGCTGCCCGACTGATTCTTCAGGCCCATCTGGCCTACGGAGAATCCAACAGCAACGGGCTAAGCCATATACAACGGCTGAAGTCCCGGCGTGAATGCCAGTCATACCTGACCCAGGCGCTGGCGCTTGAGCCAGATAACGCTGGTGCACTAGGATTGCTTGGCCGGGTCGAGATGGACAACGGCCAGCTTGAGCGGGCCCATGCCCTGTTCACGGCCAGCCTCAATCATCAGCCGGGCCAGACACAGCAGTACTGCAACCTGGGCTACTGGGCGCTGAAAACCGAACGGCCGGCTCTGGCGGAGCAGTACTTCATTCAGGCTCTGGAAGTCGACCGGCAATCCGCCGCCGCTTTCTGCGGCATTGCCCACTCCCGACGCCTGCAGGGTCAGTTCGACGTTGCTTATCTGCATTATCGCAAACTGCTGGAAACCGGCCTGGAATGGCCGTCCGTCTACAGCGGCATGCTGGCCTGCGCCGGGCACCTTGAGGTGCACAAGGCCGACGAGACTCTGGCGCGGGATGCCATCGCTCTGCTGCGTCATGATGGCCTGCCCCACCAGGACATTGCACGGTTCGCCGGCGCCATCATTCGCCAGCAATATGACCTCGATAATCCCGACGCCCAGATTGCCCTGGACGCCGCCAGCGAGGACGAACTACTGATTCTGGCCCTGGGAAAAACCCTGATGCCGGATCCGGCAGTGGAAGAGCTGGCCACCCTGCTTCGCCGCGCTATCGTGGCGGAGGTTGCACAGACCGTCGAGCTTCGTGATGAACTCCAGCCTCTGGCCCTGGCACTCGCGCTTTACGCGGACCGCACCGGCTATGCCCTGGATGCGGAGGACGATGAAGAAAGGCTGGTGTCGGCCATCAACAGCAGCATCACCGCGCAACTGGCCCTGGGAGAGGGGCAGGATGAAATGATCGGCTCGCTGATCATCAGTGCCATGTACGGTGCACTCTTTCAGCAGACATTCGCGGTTCAGCTCGGGCGTTGGAACATGGTTGACTGGCCCGTTGGCCTGCAACCGGTAATGGCCGCCAGCTACTACAATCGCGCCTCGGAAGAAGCCATCAAACAGAACTTCAGTGAAAAAGCCGAAGAACTGAGCCTGGATAAAGCCGACGTGCCGCAGGCCTGGCCCAGCTGGTCAACGCTTTCCTACCGCTCCCAGAGCAGCCTTAAGGATGCATTTACCCAGGAGCTTGGACTGTCCGCGGACCACTGCCCGGACACCCTGCGAATTATGGTATGCGGTGCCCAGTCCGGCCAAAGGGCTCTGGAGCTTGCCCATTATCTGAGCGATGTTGAAGTCATTGCAGTGGATGAATCCCTCGCCAATATCGCCAGCGCCGCCCGCATGGCAGAGGACCTGGACGTTGCCAATATCGTATTCTGGCCCTGGTCCATCGCCCAGCAGTTTGTCGCAGATGGCCACCAGGTACACTGGATCGAGATCGGCCGCCTGCCCTCGCCGGCAATGACGGATCTGTCCCTCGCCGCGCTGGTCAATGAAGCCTCTGTCTCCGGTGCTGTTGTGCATATGCACACCGCCATCGCCGAACAGTCCTCCGCTGACAAACAGATTCGCCGGCTGATTGCTGAACACAAGCTGGCCCCGAATCGCCAGACGCTTCGCCAACTGCGCCGCATGGTTCTGACCAACCGCAATGAGACCACCTGGCAGGAGCTGGTTGCCGACCCGGATTTCTACAGCCTGGGCGGCTGCCGCGACCGTTGGTTCCGCCCCCAGGATACCGGCCAATTGCAGGAACTGATGGCCATGGTCAGCAATGAAGTGGATTGGAAGCTGGTGAAAGCCCGGGACACCGATGGCCACAGTCTGGCCATCGGGCCGGTGCAGAAGCAAATACAGGCAGAGGCGCTGGGGAGCGAGGTGCAGAGTCTGATGGGGCAGGGGTTGTCGGTTTATTTTCAGAAGCGGAGATAGGGGATGTTGTCGGATTACGCTTTGCTAATCCGACCTACGGGTGCCATGAATGCTGCATGTAGGTCGGATTAGGCCCAACGGGCCGTAATCCGACAAACCCAACTCCCCGTCACACGTATGGAATCAAAGACTCCCCATACAAATGCAACTCCTCCAGAATATGCCGCTTCTCCGCCGTAAGCTCCGGATCAGCCGCCAATCGCTGCAACTCCTGGGCATAGGCCTCAAGTGAGCGCCACCCCTTCTTCGGATTCATCAGCCGCTGGCTGCGGAACTGTTCCCAGCGCTCCATTTCCTCACCCATCAGAGTATCGGGATAATTCCGGGCCCGGTAGCGGAACACCAGTTCAGCAAGGCGGTCGTCCTCAAACTGAACCTCTTGCTCGCCCAGCGTTTCCAGGGGTTGCTGTAGCAGCCAATTCAGTGTTTCCCGGTCCGATTTGCTGATAAAACCACCGGCGTACAGCTGCTCGTCCGGGTCAGTGAGGTCGCCCTCATGGGGCTGATCAAAGGCTTGAGCTATTCGGGCAGGAAGATCCGCTGCCTCCCGCAACAGTGAAAGGTTGCGGCGCAGGCGCTCGCCGTCCAACTCAAGTGACGTCAAACGTTGTTCCGGTATGGATTTGAGCATGGCAGACGGCGCCAGTACCGGGCACTTGTTCAGCTGTATGCCCTTGAGCGCAAATCGGCTTGTGCCTTCCCCCAGCTCTGCCTGGGAGGTAAATACCCGCTCCCGGATCTGCTCCGGTGTAGCCTGGATCAGTTCGGTTGGGTCTTCCCGCAGGTCGTAAACAATCACCAGGTTCTTATTGGTAGGGTGCTCGGCTACCGGCGCCACCATGGCGCAGCAGCCCCGTGTTGCAGGGTATTTCGCTGATACGTGGAATACCGGTTTCATAGTCGCGGTATCCAGCATCGCCCGGGCGGAATGCTTGTCCTTGTTCTGCAGCACGAAATCAAACAGCTTTGGCTGCTTTTCCTTGATCAGCCGCGCCATGGCGATGGTGGCTTCCACATCCGACATGGCATCGTGGGCGCTTTCATGGGCGATGCCGTTGGCCGCCGTCAGCTCTTCCAGACGAAAACTGGGGCTGCCGTCTTCTTTCGTGGGCCAGTTGATACCTTCAGGCCGAAGCGCGTAGGTCAGCCGCACCATGTCGATAATATCCCAGCGGGAATTGCCGTTCTGCCATTCCCGTGCGTAGGGGTCCCGCAAATTGCGGTACAAGGTATGGCGGGTCACTTCATCGTCAAACCGCAGGCTGTTGTAACCCACGGCACATGTGCCGGGCTGACTGAAAGCTTCGTTGATCTGGGCAATAAATTCCGCCTCCGGAAAGCCTTCCGCCAGCGCTTTCTGAGGGGTGATTCCGGTGATCAGGCAGGCCTCGGGAGATGGCAGGTAGTCGTCCGCAGGGCGGCAATAGATAATGAGGGGGTCTTCAATAATGTTCAGGTCGGCATCGGTGCGAACGCCGGCAAACTGACAGGGCCGATCGTGGATGGGGTCGACCCCGAAGGTTTCGTAGTCGTGCCAGTAAAAAGAGCGGATCACCGTTCAGGACTCCTGCGCAGAATCAATTGGATTGCTGCGCAGTCTATCAGAACATGCCTGTACCGCGATCCACGTAATGGGTGCGCTCGCGGTCAACGCCGTTCTGCAAGGTCGTCATATCCAGGGTCATGCTGGTGGGCAGGTTCATGAACACGCCCTGCGGGCCCCGAATCGAGCCGGTACCATTGAGCTGCTGCCAATCCACCGATTCCTGCTGGAACGCCATGAACAGGTCGTTGGTGAAACCCACTGTGCCATCGTCGTTATCAACACCGATATCCATGGACCGGATGTTGGTAAGGGGAACGCACTGATCCGCACTGGCGCAGGAAGTGCCATCGGCGCCAGCGATGCCAATCTGGGAGGCACGATGGTTGGTGGCAACACCCGCATCGTCAAACAGGGTGGCGTCTACGACAGTGCCATCGGCCTGTTCAAGCTTGATACCCAGGTTACCGCTGAAGCTGGCGAAATTACCGGAGAGCGTGCCCCGCGCTTCACCAAACCCCATACGGAAGCCAGACAGTTCACCGTCGCGCCTTGCCAGCTCGAAATACGGCTGCGCGCCCTGAAAACGCACGACGTCATCCACGTTGTAGGTCTGGCCATCAATCTGGGTGCGGTTTTCATCACGAACGTAATGGCCCAGCGCCAGATCAGACACGTCCAGATCCGCGCCCGCATCATCACCACCGATAATGGCGTTATCAACATTGAGACGGGTTTTTACATCCATGCCCATGGTCACGCGCGTGAAATCATGGGTAACGCCATCTATGTTGTTTACGGTCATGAGCGCCTGCCCCTGAACCTGCCTCATCTCACCGTCGGTGATAGGCTTCAGCTCAGCCGTTGCCCAGGTGGAAAGCATTCCCAGGCAGAGGGTCAAGGGGACAACATACCAATGTGCATCCTGTCTCATCGTATTGTGTCTCTGTTTGTAACATCTTGTTATTGCCGCATTGTCATAGTAACTCGAGCAGACCGGCCAATAGAGTGAGGCAGTTCACAGGCCATAGAATTCCGGTATCTCACTGCTATACTGAAGAAAATAATAAACGGAGCACCCATGACCATCCGCGTTCTCATCTGCGATGACTCCTCCATGGCGCGCAAACAGATGGCTCGCGCCCTGCCAAAAAACTGGAAAGCTGACGTCACCTTTGCCTTTGATGGCCTCAATGGTCTGGAAAAACTCCGGGATACACAATCCGAACTGCTGTTCCTTGACCTGAACATGCCGGAAATGGACGGTTACGAGGTGCTCAAGGTCATCCGCGAACAGGATCTGCCCGTGCTGACCATCGTGGTTTCAGGAGACATTCAGCCGGAAGCCCGGGAACGCGTTAAGAAACTTGGCGCCATCGACTTCATCAAGAAACCAACTGACATGGACGAGGTTGCCCGCATACTGCGCGAATACGGCTTTCTGCAGCCCGAAGAGTTTGAAAAGGAAGGCACCCAGCCCGCAGGCGAAGCGGTCTCCGCCCAGATCAACCTGCCAGACTATCTTCAGGAAATCTCCAACGTTGCCATGGGGCGCTCCTCGGACCTGTTGGCACGGCTGTTAAAGGTCTTCGTCAAACAGCCCATTCCAAGGGTGGAAATGATCACCACCAGCGAGCTAAGCATGGCCATCTCAGCTGCGGATACCGACACCCCGTACTCTGCGGTGTGCCAGGGCTTTATCGGCGCCGGTATTGCCGGCGAGGCCATGCTGCTGTTCGCCGACGCCAACTTCGAGGAAATGGCCAAACTGCTTCTTTACGACGAGAGCAACACCGGGAACCTTGAGGTAGAAGTGCTGATGGACATGTCCAGCATCCTGTTCGGCGCCTTCATCAACGGCATCAGCGACCAGCTGGACATCAAGCTTCGCCTGGGCCACCCCACCGTCCTTGGCCAGCACCGCAAGGTCGGGGATCTGCTGGAGTACCACCGCACCAGGCAGGAGAAATTACTGTGCATCGAGATCAGCTATGAGCTGGAAAATACCGATATCAGTTGCGACATGCTGATTCTGCTCACCGAAGACTCGGTGCCCTTCCTGGAACAACGACTGCACTACCTGGTGGACTGATCATGACCATTGACGAAACAGACGCAACGTCCTTCCACTGGCTGGTGGACATGCTGGAATCCGTGGAAGTGGGCCTGGTCATCATCGACCTGGACTTCCGCGTGCAGGCCTGGAACGGGTTCATGGAACACCACAGCGGTATCTCCGCCAGCAAGATCCGGGACCGGGTACTGTTCGATGTGTTCCCCGACATCCCCCGGGCCTGGCTGACCCGCAAGGTGGATTCAGTGGCAATGCTCAACACCCGGGCGTTTACCTCCTGGGAGCAGCGGCCTTACCTGTTTAAATTCCGCAATACACGGCCAATCACCGACACTGAAGAATTCATGTTCCAGAACCTGACCATCAGCCCGCTTTCCGGCACCAATGGCCAGGTGGAAAAAGTCTGCCTGATGGTTTACGACGTCACCGACATCGCCACCAGCAAACGGGCCCTAGAGAAAGCCAACGAGCAGCTGGAAAAACTCAGTATGACCGACCGCCTGACCGGCCTGTTGAACCGCGGCACCTGGGAAAACCTGATTGATGCCGAATACGAGCGCAACCGACGCTACGGCCACCCCACCTGCCTGGTGATGTTCGACATAGACCACTTCAAACCCGTGAACGATACCCACGGGCACCTGGCCGGCGATGAAGTCATCAAATACACCGCTGATGTGGTCAGAAAAAGCCTGAGGCAATCGGACATACCCGGCCGCTACGGCGGCGAGGAATTCGGCATCATCCTCCCGGAGACCGACGCCGAAGGCGCAAAAACCATCTGCGAACGCATCCGCGAAACCATCGAGAAAAGTACGGTCAAAACCACTGTGGCGGATATCCAGTACACCGTCAGCATCGGCATCGCACCGCTGACCGATGGGCCTGAAAACTATATGCAGTGGTTACAGCAAGCGGATCAGGCGTTGTACGCGGGCAAGGCAGGAGGCAGGAACCGGGTGGTGGTATTCGGGGAAGAGTATATGTAGGTCGGATTAGGCCCAAAGGGCCGTAATCCGACACCAGGTCAACGACGGGCGATCAATCCTGCTGCCAACCCTGAACCGCTTCCTTGCCGTGCTTCTTGCGCCACTCGTTCAGCGTCTTATGGTTGCCACCACGGGTCTGAACCACTTCACCGGTGTGCGGGTTCTTGTACGTCTTCATCGGACGCTTCGCGCGGCTTCCGCCAGCCGAGTTCGCCTTTGTACCGGCAATCGTAGGATCGATGGCAGACAGAATCTGCAGCACATCCTTCGGCGCCTTTTTGTATTCTTTCATCAAATCGCGAACTTTGTTTTCGAACTCCAGTTCACTTTTCAGCGCCTGATCCTGCTCCAACTGCGCCAGTTCTTCCGAGAGCTTTTCCATAAGCTGCTTTTTCTGATAATAGTCGTTGATCTTTGCCATGGATAACAAAACCCTTTATTTACGTTTTACATTTTATGAAATAAGTGCGTGATAAATCACTGCTTGATGAAAATGACCGGAAGTCGAAAACAATCATAATGTAACGATGTATCTATAGCAAAAATTTCGACTTAATGCTGTTTAATCCATAAAAAAAGGCCGACTTTAAAAAGCCGGCCTTTCTTAAATCCAGGGCAGATTATTTACAATCGGAGATCCGCCTCGCCTAATGGCAGCACACCTTTCAGATCAAACAGAACGCCCTCGGGCTTCATAAACGAACGCAACTCTGCAGACGTCTTCGCGGCATATTCACGATGTGGAACCGCCAGCAATAGCGCATCATAAAAACCGGCCTTCGGATCCTGGTCAAGGGATATACCATATTCCTCTTCCGCTTCTTCGCTACTTGCCCAGCAATCGGTAATATCGACATGGCATCCGAACTCCTTCAGTTCTTTAACCACATCAATCACACGGGTATTACGAAGATCCGGACAATTCTCTTTAAATGTGAACCCCATAATAAGCACTTTGGCATTGGCCACGGTATGGCCCGCTTTGATCATGGCTTTCACAAGTTCGGATGCAGCGTAAGGCCCCATGCCATCATTCACCCGGCGGCCCGCCAGAATAATTTCAGGATGGTAGCCGATGGCCTGGGCCTTGTGAGTAAGGTAATAAGGATCAACACCGATACAGTGACCACCCACCAGCCCGGGTTTAAACGGCAGGAAATTCCATTTGGTAGACGCCGCCGCGATGACTTCATGAGTATCGATCTTCAATCGCGAGAAAATCATTGAAAGCTCGTTCATCAACGCAATGTTCAGATCGCGCTGGGTGTTCTCAATCACTTTGGCCGCTTCCGCCACTTTAATAGAACTGGCCTTGTGGGTGCCGGCGGTAATCACGCTGGCATAAAGTGCATCCACTTCATCCGCAATCTCCGGCGTCGAACCCGAAGTCACTTTTTTAATAGACGTCACCCGGTGCTCTTTATCACCCGGATTAATTCGCTCCGGGCTGTAGCCCGCATAAAAATCTTTATTGAACGTCAGGCCCGACACTTTTTCCAGAACAGGAATACACACCTCTTCTGTTGCCCCGGGGTAAACCGTGGACTCATAAATAACGATATCGCCAGACATGAGAACTTTGCCCACACTCTCACTGGCTTTCACCAACGGGGTAAGGTCCGGGGATTTGAATTCATCAATGGGTGTCGGCACGGTAATGATATAAATCTGGCAATCCCGTATGCCTTCCAGCGAATCCGTAAAAGAAAGCCCCTTTGAAACAGACAATTCCTCCCGGGAAACCTCACGGGTAAAATCAAAACCGTCCTTCAGTTCGGCAATTCGCTTCGCATTAATATCAAAGCCGACAATCTCGCGCTTTTCCCCGAATGCCGCGGCCAGGGGCAAACCGACATATCCGAGGCCGACTACGGCGATCTTTTTCATGATTCACACAATCCTTTACAGGCAAATAAACGGGTTCAGGCTATACCGGGAATCATTATCCCTGTAAGCCCGACAGAATGAAATTGGCTCTTGAGGGATTCTTTGGCATCAGAATCACCATGCACAATCCGAATTTCCGACGGGGTTGGCTTTATACCGGTTACAAACCGGATCAGATCCGATTGCCCCGCATGGGCGGAATAGCCACCGACCTTGTGAACACGGGCGCGGATGTCATATCGCTCGCCACCCAGCTCCACCCAGCCGCCACGGGGCCCGTAGTTCAGAATATCCCGGCCCGGCGTGCCTTTGGCCTGGTAGCCCACAAACAGCACATCGTTGCGCTTATCCCCCAGCATCGCTTTCAGGTAGTTCACCACCCGGCCGCCGGCACACATGCCGGAGCCGGCCAATACCACACAGGGGCGATGGGAACGCGTCAGGTAATCCACAGCGTTCAGGTGATCCTCATGGCTGTTGATCACCGTGAGTTGCTCAAACGATAAGGGGTGCCTGCCCCGCTTTACCAACTCCGTCGCCTCCGCATCCCAGAAGGGTTTCAGGTCGCGGTAGATTCTGGTGAAGGTGGCGGCCAGTGGGGAGTCCACAACAATCTCGAGATCCTGCCAGGGCAAATCCGGGGCAACGTCCTCGCTGCCGAATTCATGAATCAGACTCTCAATCTCATACAGCAATTCCTGAGTCCGCCCGATACTGAACGCCGGGATCAAGACCGTACCGCCGTCCGCCAGCGCATTCTCCAGAATGGCCTTCAACCGGTAACGCCTGTCTTCCCGGCTTTCATGATCCTTGTCACCGTAGGTGCTTTCTATAACCACCCGATCAGCCCTTTCTGGCGACACCGGCGCAGGCAACAAGGGCGAATGCGGCGCCCCGAGATCGCCGCTGAACACAACCCGCTCGAACTCCCCGGTGCTTTCCGCCTCGCACTCCACGTAAGCGGAACCCAGGATGTGCCCGGCCCGCTGTAGACGTACGGAAAGGGACGCATCCCCATGATCAAACACCCGATGCCACTGGCCATAGGGTATCGGCACCAGGCGGGAGCGAATCAGCCCCAACACCCGCTCGATCAGTTCACGATCCCGTGTGAAGCCGATCTTCAGGGCATCCTCAAGAATTTCCGGCAGCATAATAGCCGAGGGCTCCGAACAGATAATCGGCCCTTCAAACCCCGCCGCCAGAAGATAGGGAATCCGCCCCACATGGTCGATGTGCACATGGGTAACGACCAGGGCCTCGATATGGCCAATCGGGAAATCAATGGAAAGGTCGGATGCGCTTGCGCCCTGCCCGGCTTCTTCGCCCTGGAACAGGCCGCAATCGATAAGGATACCGGCATCGCCGGCCACCAGTTCATGGCAGGAACCGGTTACGCCTGACACCGCTCCGTGGTGTTTTATGTTGATCACTGAGTACATCCTTGTGTTGTTCACTCCGTCGCTACCTGAGAAAGCGCCAACTGCGCCTACACCGACAACCGCCGCACCTTCTCGTCCTGGCTTTCTTCCAGCACCGCTGCCGACTGCCCGTTGCGCCAGACCAGGTCTTCAAGGTCGCCGCTGGGGGCGTAGCCGGTGTTGGCCTTTTTCAGTACTTCGATAATGGTATCGCAATCAAAAGATTCGCTGGCGCCTTGTAGCTGATTGAGTAGCTCCTCAACCCGATCCCATGGCAGCGAGGCCTCACGCGCCATCATAATGCGGGGGTGGGAGGTGCCCCGAGGGTCGTCGCCAATCAATAATTCTTCAAAAAGCTTCTCACCTGGACGCAAGCCAGTAAAAACCACTTCGATATCGCCATCGGAATCATCCGCCGTTTTTTCAGCCAGCCCCATGAGATGAATCATCTTACGTGCCAAATCCGCGATTTTTACGGGCTCGCCCATGTCCAGCACAAACACCTCACCCCCAAGGCCAATACTGCCTGCCTGAAGCACTAACTGGCTTGCCTCCGGAATGGTCATAAAATACCGGATGATTTCAGGATGGGTCACAGTGACCGGGCCGCCTGCACGGATCTGGTCACGGAACAACGGCACCACAGAACCGGAAGACCCCAGTACATTCCCGAAGCGCACCATGGAAAAAACCGTCTTTTCCTGTCGCTGCGCCAAGGCCTG
Organism: Marinobacter halotolerans; assembly: GCF_008795985.1. Taxonomy (NCBI): domain Bacteria; kingdom Pseudomonadati; phylum Pseudomonadota; class Gammaproteobacteria; order Pseudomonadales; family Marinobacteraceae; genus Marinobacter; species Marinobacter halotolerans. The sequence continues at coordinate 186,612 of NZ_VMHP01000001.1, forward strand.
CAATACCAACTCGGCCATCCGCTTACTGGCACCCATCACGCTTGTGGGGCGCACCGCCTTGTCCGTGGAAATCAACACAAAGCGCTCGACGCCAGCGGCAATGGCAGCCTCAGCTGCGTGCCAGGTGCCGAACACGTTATTCTGAACACCTTCTATCACATTGTGTTCTACCAGCGGCACGTGTTTGTAGGCGGCAGCGTGGTATACCGTGTCCACACCGAAGGCAACCATGGCAGCCTCGCAACGCTGACGATTGCAAACATTACCAAGTAATGGATGAAGCTTTACCCCAAGCCCTTCCGCCTGATTTATGGAACTCAGCTCCCGCTCAATGGCGTAGAGCGAAAACTCAGACTGATCAAACAAGACCAGGGTATGCGGGCGATGCCGAATAATCTGGCGGGACAGTTCAGAACCAATTGACCCTCCGGAACCGGTCACCATGACTGACTTCTGATATAGGCTTTCGGCAACCACTGCGGAGTCTGGCCGGACCGGATCCCGTCCCAGAAGATCCTCAAGCTCCAGATCACGGATATCGATAATTCGCGCCTGGCCAGCCACCAATTCCGACATGGACGGAACAGTTTGCACGGGGAGGGCAAGCGGCTCGAGGTTCTTCATCAGTTTCTTTCGGTCAACCTGCGAAGTCTCATCCAGCGCCAGCAGTATCCTTTGCACGTGGTGCTTCTGCATGTGCGAGGCAATTCGATCAATACTGACCACCGGCAGTCCATTGATCATTGACTTGTGACCTGCAGGATCCAGGGTCACAAAAACCACGGGCCGAAAATCCGCCCCCTGCTCCAGCGCTGAAGCCAACTGCATACCCGTTTCACCGGCTCCTACAATGGCTACCGCCTCTTTTGCTAGATGCTTGGGACGGTTCACAATCATTCGCACGCCAAGGCGGCTGCCGCTAACAAACAGGAACGCTATGGCGCCATAAATTACAGGTACGGAACGAGGAAGAAACGCCTGGAACAGGTAGCCCAAAACAATAAAAGAAACACTGGAAGCAATGACACCATATATGATGGTAAGGAAGGCCCTATCCCCAAGAAACCGGATCACCGCACGATAGAGACCCAATCGAATAAATAGAAAGATAGTGAAAACGACGGTCACAACCGCAACCATCAGTTGCTTCTGCGAAGGCGCCCAGAGGTATTGCTCCAGGCGAAGCGCATAAGCGGCCCAGATCGCAAAAAACAGGAAAAAAGCGTCCGAAAGCACGGACACCAGCCGCTTCTGATAACGGGGCAGGTCCAGGAACTTTCTAATAATGTAATTATTGCTCCCGCGTCGATCGTCGCTCAAGAACAAACCTCCACGTTAATGTTGGAAATAGAGTCCGGACAACGGTCATCTCCCCCGCATTATTTGCCGGGCACCCTGTCACCACGACCCTTGCCAAAAACTGTCATCAGAATGTATTTAAAGTAAGCAGCCACCGTCAGGTTTTCCAGCATTTTCTGGTCAGTCTCCGCCAGAAGTAGCGGCGTCGACATGTCGATATCGTTAACCTGGGCCAGGCCGGTAATCCCAGGCCGAGCGGTCAATACCCCGCGCTTCTCCCTCTCGGAAATCAGATCTTCCTGACTGAAAAGGCAAGGCCGCGGCCCTACCAGGCTCATCTCGCCCTTCAGAACATTCCATAGCTGGGGCAACTCATCCAGTTTGGTTTTTCGCAGAAAACGCCCGAAAGGTGTAATAGCATCTCCGCTCGCTAGATGGCTGGCGACTGAAGCGGTGTCTTTTCTCATGGTCCGGAATTTAACCAGAGTAAATGGCTTTTTGCTTCGCCCTACCCGCTCCTGACTAAAAACCGGAGAGCCAGTGTCAAAAAGTCCGACCAAAAAAAGAACCATCAGCACAGGAAACCCAAGCAGTAATCCCGCTAACGAAAATAAAACGTCCAGCAATCGAATCACTCACGCCTCTCCTCAGCAAAACAACGCCTGAGCCCATCCTGAGACCCGAGCGGAGGGCGCCAACCAAGAAGATCACATGTCTTGGTTATGTCTACCTGCAAAGATCCCAGAACACGTTGTGCCATTTCTTTTTTTCCTAAAATGCCTGCACCGATCATCAGCAGTTTTGAAGGAATGGACACCAGTCGCGCGGGTTTGCCCATTGCGTACGCGACGCCTCTCAATAGTTCGGTCGTTGACAGGTCCTGCCCATCGCTCGCCAGAAAAACCTGATTGGCGGCGGCGGGGTGATCCAGACAGGTAATAACCAGATCCACAAGGTTCGTTAATGCAATAAGAGACCGCTTGTTATGAACAGACCCAAAAGGCAAAGGTATACCTCTATCAACGAGCTTAACTAAAGTTGCGAAGTTGCCTTTCACGCCGGGCCCATAAACAAGGGGAGGACGAATAATCACAAGCTCCATACTGTTTTCTTCTACGAGCGCCTGAAGTGCTTTTTCTGCTTCCAGTTTTGATAAGCCATAGGCATCCTCAGGTGCTGGCTGGTCGTCAGCGGTAAACCGCCTCCCAGGCAGCGTCTGCTCACCATTAACTTTTATAGAGCTAACAAAAATGAATCGCTTCACGCCTGCAGCTACAGACTGCTTCGCCAGGTTCAGAGTGCCCTGAACATTAACCCGCCGGTACTCAGCTAAAGGGTCGGCCACTTCATCCTTCATGACATGGGCCCTAGCCGCTGCATGAATCACAACATCCTGGCCCACAAGCGCAGAGGCCCAGTCGGTCTGTTCATTCAGTTCGCCCGCTAGAAAAATGGTCCCCGGTACTGAGGAGGTTGACCTTCGGACAGCACTCGTCAGAGCGACGCCCGGTTCTTCCATAAGAGCGGAAGCCAACTCTCTACCAACAAATCCTGTAGCTCCTGTTAACAGAACTTTCATAACGGATCCTCAGGAAATAAAACATCGGCAAACTGGTGAGCTAGCTGACTGTATTCATATTGATCCAGTGCTAACTTTCGCCCGTTGTTGCCCAGTGTCTGCCTTTGCTCAGCGGACATTTCATACAGTTTCAACACGGCTTCTGACAACTTTGCCTCGTCCTGAGCCGGCACCTGCAAACCCGCTTCCGCCTCTTCGACCGGCTTATAATCGTCGGAATCGACGGCATAGATAATCGGCTTGCCGGAGTATAGATAGTCGAAAAGCTTGTTTGGTGACACCCCAAACCTGAATATCGGGTCTTTTGTCAGGCCAATATAACAGGCATCAAATTTCGCAAGCATTGCCTGAATTTCTATCTTGGGGATGGGATCAACAAAGTAGACGTTTTTGAGATTTTTGCGGATAACCAGTTGCTTTAGAACGCGCTTTTCCTTACCCGCGCCAACAAGCACGAAAGCAATCTCAGAATATTCTTTCAGTCGTTCTGCTGCCGCGATTAACGTATCCAGTGCATTGGCAGTCCCGATTGCGCCAGTATAACCCACAAGAAATTTGCCTGAGGGAATCTGTTCAAGGGCCAGGGAATTAAGTGCCGCTTTTTGACTCACTTCCAGGAGAGAAAATCCGTTCGGGATCCAGAAAAACTTTCTGGGATCCATCCCTCTGCTGATCATGTGGTGCACAGAGTTCTTCAGATTCGATATTACTACGTCCGAATCTCGATAAGCCTTATCCTCAACCCATTGCATAAGACGAATAAATGGATGGGATGGCCGATGCCCCCCTATTTCAGTCAACGTAAGCGGCCAGATATCTCGCACTTCAAAAACCAGCCGGGCTTTAAACCTTTTTGACAGTTTCTTTGCACCCAGGAAAGACAGAAGGGAGGGGGACGAGCATACAATTACGTCCGGGGAATCTTTAATAAACTTTGAGAGCTTGATGATGCGCCAGGAGAAAAGAAGCCAACCCAGTGCCCTTATTTTACTGTGCGCTTCTGAATAATCTGGCATGTTTACCCAGACAACGGTAAATCCCCCTTCTCCCTCAAATCGGAACGCCGAATCAAAAGAAGGTTTCTCCCGCAGCAAATGATGAGAAGAGGAGGTGATCAGATATACCCTGTAGCCCTGCTTTGCCAGTTCCTGGCCCAGATAGTAGTGGCGTCCCGCATAACCATACTGAGGAGTAGACGCGTACTGATTAATAATCCAGACCGTTCTGCTCACAAATGGGCCTTAACCAGCTCTTCCACGATCCTCTGAGAGGCTTCCCCACCCCCGTACAGATGCTCAGTATCCCTGACTTCACGGCCAAGATTACGCGCAACGGCATCGAAAATTCCCCGCTGGTCTGCGCCGACCAGTTCGTTTGCGCCCGCTTCTATCAATTCGACCCATTCCGTCTGATCGCGAAGTGTCACACAGGCTTTACCAAAGAAAAAAGCTTCCTTCTGCAAGCCGCCACTATCAGTCATGACCAGCTCGCTGTGGCGAATAAGCCAGATCATCTCCAGGTAACCCACCGGGTCAATTACACGCACGTTAAGCTCCAGCCCCTGTTGCTGGATCAGTTTGCGCGTCCGGGGATGTAGTGGCAGGACGACAGGGGCAATTTCCGAATGAATGCGATTCAGTGCCTGCACGATGCCGGCAAGCCGTGCCCGGTCATCGGTATTCTCCGCACGATGAAGCGTGCCCAATACAAACTTTTCTGGCCATCCTTCGGACGACTGGGGGCACATGGATTTCCTGGCAAACATCAGCGCAGCGTCCTGCATCACATCGCCGACCTGAATACAGTCAACGTTTTTCTGATCAAACCCTTCATTGCGCAGATTCTGGATTGCAGTCGAAGTCGGACAGAACAGAAGGTCACTGACCTGATCCGTCAGAATACGGTTAATTTCCTCCGGCATCCGCATATTGAAGCTTCGCAGGCCTGCCTCAACATGCGCCACCGGGATATGCATCTTTGCCGCAGCAAGAGCGCCGGCCAGAGTGGAGTTGGTATCCCCGTAGACCATCACCCGGTCCGGCCGGTTTGCGATCAGGGCCTGCTCGATCTCGATCAGCATACGACCGGTCATCTCTCCGTGGCTGCTGCCATGGATGTCCAGTCGAATATCCGGCTTTGGAATCCCCAGTTGATTGAAGAAAATGTCGGACATATTCTCGTCAAAATGCTGACCGGTGTGGAGAATGGTCTCTTCAACCTGATCGCTCTGTTGTATGGCACGCGAGACCACACTTGCCTTGATAAACTGAGGACGGGCACCGACAACGGTCAATATTTTCATAGAGCACAACGATCCTGAAGTTGTATAAGCTTTATTAAACTGGCAACCGACTCTTCACGGTTAAATGCCACAGCGACTCTCTCAAACCCCTTTTGGCCAAGGCGAAAACGCTGCTCGGGTGATTCGATGAGCTCATCTAGCAGCTCTGCGAGAGCCCCCACATCCTGCGGATCCACCATCCCCCCAAACGCCTCACCCTGTTCACCGACAAGAAGCTCGGGAATTCCGCCGGTGTTCGTCGAAATTACGGGGATCCGGAAAGACATTGCTTCCATCAGGCTCACGGGGATACCCTCATGCACGCCACCACCCAGATCCTGGCTGGGTAGCACAACGATATCGATCTCCGAATCGGCATACCAGCGAAGCAGAGTGTCGTGGGGAACATGACCTGCAAACCGAACAAAATGGTTGATACCCAGTTCAGCAGCCATGGACTGAAGAGAATCCTTCAACTCCCCTTCACCCGCAATAATCACCTCGAACCCGGATTGAGCTCTCAATCTCGCCAATGATCTGAATAGAAACTCATGGCCCTTTACCGGCACCAGATTCGCGGGACACAGAATCTTCAGCCCCTCGTTTTCTTTACGGTCCGCTTTCAGGCTTCGCGTCTCCGCGGACGGAACACCTACGCCCAGATGAAGAACCCGTGCTTTGCCTGAATCAAGGGGCGCACGTTCTTTCGCCAAACCTTTGCCACTTTCCGATATAAACCTGATAAAAGTGGCCTTCTCAAATTTTTCTGCCAGAAGGTTTCCGGCAACAATATCACCCCGATGCGCAGAGGCACTCCACCCAATACCGGTGATATCACTCACGATCATTGCAAGGGTTGCAGGCGTCGTCAGCCAGTGGGCGTGGATGTGGTCGACGGTATTAGCAGAAATATAATCAGCCAGCCAAAATGCCCTGGGAACAATGACCCAATTTTTTAGCGTGTTAGTGCGGCTTTTAGAGATTACCCCGCGAAGTATCCTGAGCGTAAGAAAGGGACGGAACAGAACATATTTCAGAAACACAAGAATGGTTCGTGCCGTCAAACCCCTTGCTGAAATCAGCCTACAGCGATCATGAAGCCGGAAGTTATTCGGGCTACCGCGCCTTACCACGGTGGGGAAGATGGAAACATCATTTCCGGAACGAGCCATCTCATTGGCTTCAGCGATCACAAAGCTCTCACCCCGGCCGAATGGCGCGGAACTCGTTGCGATCAGAATCCTCATGATCCAACAAATGACTCAAGGAATTTCAAGCGATCCAGCTCTTTATTCCTGTTCGCCAGATGTTCTTCCGCAAACGCCCTCGCCTTCAAACGCAATTCAGCATTTTGAAATCCGGAATCAATAAAATCGCCAATCGAATCCATACCCTCTTCAACGTTCTTCTCATAATTCCCAAGATTCAGAAAAAACGAGGCACCGTCACCGATATCGGTATCTGTGTAGCCGGCGATAACAGGAAGCCCGTGAGCCAGGTATTGCCTTACTTTCAGCGGGCAAGCCTCGTTCATTTTATTTCTGTGAAGAGCCAGTGTCCCAATGCCGAAATCCATTCCACATAAGAGATCGCTCAAACTCTCGCTATCCAGGTATCCATGACTGACGACATTCTTCAGATCTCTTCCAAAAAACCTTGCGCACTCGTCCACCGATGGGCCGACGATGTGGAAAACCACATCCCTGCGGCGCATCGCCATCTGCCGTATTTTGTCCACGCCATGCCAGGACTGGCTCGGTGAACCAACGAATACCAGATTTGGCACCTTATTACTGGTTTCCCGCACAAACGGTATCACTGACGGATCAATACCATTTGCCAGAATAATGTGCGGCTTATCAAGAAAACTGAAACTATGCGAAACAGCCAATTCGCCAGAGACAAACACAAATCCATCGGCACAACCAAGGGAGAACCTTCGCGCAAAGGCGTTGTATATGCCCGTTAGGCGCCCCCTGCCCAGGTACTCCGATTTATCATCAGAATTAATTTCAACCACTGTGGTTTTCGCAAACGTCAGAAGCTTTCGAACGCCAGGGGCCGGGAAAAGGTAACGAGTGTAGACAAGATCCGGCTGTATCGAATGCAACTGACTGAAAGCGCTACGGTATTGACGGGCAAGGCGCTGAAAAATCTCGAAATGCCGCGCCCCCGGAATCCTGAGGCCACGAAATTCAGACTTCGCCCCCCCATCCGACTCATGATGATTAATGGCATGATAGACGGGAATAACTTCGTGCCCTAACGAGCGCCAGGACTCAATCTGCCCAAGAATCTTTTGCTTGAGCCCGGGATGACCTTCCAGATCTTCACCAATCAGATAGGCTATCTTCATAGCGTGGCTGAATGAAGTGCCGCGCCCGACGTAGAATGGAAATGCCGCATGTTTTCAATCAGATGTTTCCACTCTGGGGCTCTATAACCCGTTGCACCATAAAACCTGTCGCTGGACAAAGAACGATCTATAACCACATCGTCATCTTTAATAATCTGGATGTTTTTCCCGTACTGCTCGGCAACAAGTTCTAGCAGATCATATTTCGAGATCGGCTCTGAAGAAACGTGGTAGAGACCACTTAATTCAGGTCTTGGCAAAACGAAATCCTTGATGACTCTAGCCATTTCATCGGTCGGCAAGCCGGAGAAAATAGCTTTTGAAAACCCTTTGACAGAGCCAGTCTGCGCCAAAAACCATTCCAGAAGAGCATATCTGGAATCCAGTTCATGGCCAATAATCGACGTGCGAAGCGTGACGGCACTTGCCCTCTCTGTCACTTCACCGATGTATTTGGATTTACCGTAAAGATCTCCAGCATCTGAAATGTCTGACTCGCTGTAGTTTCCCCTCTTCCCGGAAAATACGCAGTCTGTGCTCACATGAATCAGCCGGCTTCCGCTCAACTCGCAAAGGTCTGCAATTCGGTGAGGCAACATTGAATTGATTGGCAACGCAACCAGCGGGTTATTCGCGTCAGACACCTGCTTGATCAATCCAATGCAGTTGATAACGGCATCAGGCTTAACTTTTCGGAATACAAAGGCCAGGCTGTCTGCGTCCAGAACATTTATGCCAGCTATAACTTTCTTAGTGGTTTCAACCGGTAATAGAGACGTTTTCCGGGAATCGCGCGCCGAACCCCAGGCTTCGTAACGAGCGTCATCAGACAGCACCTTCAGCACTGCACTCCCAAGCATGCCGGTGGCTCCAAGCACGAGAACACGCATAACCAAACCTCTCAAATCCCAATGTAAACCAAAAACTAAAGAAAAACGTCTGGCCCGCCTACGCCTTGATCATGCGCATACGAGCCTGGACATAAACATTTGTGATCTCTTTTCTGAACAGAACCATGCTCGCAATGCCCAGCAGTAACCAGACGATCCAGATGACAGCCCCCAACTCGGGCCCGATAACCGCGGTCAGGATCGCCACTCCAACCATCATTGAAAGACAGATATACATCTTCGTTCTCGGAAACCCTCTCCAGATAAACGCCGAAGCCTCCGTATTCAAAACAAACAGAAGTGAAAAGGACAGAGTATTTGAAATTACAGCACCTGTCGCACCAAATCGGGGAGTTAAAAGCCAGCAAAGCAAGACATTTGCTACAAGGGCGATGACAGCAGTACCCAGAGATAAGGAATTCTTTCTCCGTAAACCTATGCCCACACTGGTCACAATCGATAGTGTGTACAAAAGAGGCTGTACCATGGCGCAGACGATGAGATATTTTACCTGCAGATAATCTTCAGGAAGCAGATAATCCACCAGCCACGACAGACAACCGGTTACGGCCGCAAACAGGCATATGGCCGCAAGCACAGACTGAGCGACATAACCCACGCGGCTCATATCAACATTACTGGAATCCCACTTGAAAACCAGCGGGGCCCATATGATGGAAAATATCGATTGAACCAGGACCGCTGCAGCAGAAAATCGCAGGGCGACAGAATAGGTTGCCAACTCCGAAAACGTCGACAGGGTTCTAAGAGAAAATATGGTAACGGCGCTTATTGCCTGAAATGCCAGGCCAGCCACCACCAGCGGCAGGCCATAGCGGAACAATCGCCTCAGAAGAGCGCTGTCCAGCGAAGCCTTAAGACTCTCTTTCAACTCTCTGCGTGTATTCCAGCCAAAAACGAGCAGAACGACAACCATCGAGAACACTGACGCAGAAAAAAGATGAATTAACGTTTTTTTAAATGGTAACGCGATAAAAGCCAATACAATCGCAAGCAGAACGAGCTTGGGTATTATCTGGCTCATCGAGAATGCCAGCCCCCTTTCCTGCATTCTCAGAATCAAAGATAGAAAACGCGAAAAATAATTGAGAACAACAGCGCCGACAGTCAGAAAAATCACAACATCGCTTTCAATACCAAACAGGAATTCGGAAATGAGTTCACTGAATGACATGACGCCTGCGGATAGAATCAACAGCAACCAGAAACCGGGAAGCACACTGTTTTTGAAGAGGCGGGCCTTGTCATCCTCCAGGTGATACTCTCGGGTATAGGCCTGATCGAGGCCAAAAACGGAAACGACCAACACCAGAGACAACACCGTCTGGAAAACACCAAACCTTCCAACGTCCTCAGGAGAGAAAGCCCAGGTGATCAGTGGCGTGGTTGCAAGGCCCAGAATGGCAGCGCCGATTGGCCCAATCGCAAATCCGATAATATCTTTAATATTCAAAAGAGTTGATCACCTGTTATGTTCGGCAGATTTCTCAAACTAGCCGTTTCAATGACCGGTAGACCAAAACCGCTGCACCATATGAATAGCCTGACACAAAACAAGCCGTAATCCGCGGAGCGTCCAAAACTTTCAGCACAGCAACAGACCTTCCCAGACATCTGGCCGCCAGGCTGAAATAGCCCTTTTTCGCAAACACTTTTCCTATTTCCGCAAAAGCAACAGGCTCTGATTTTCCAAAAAACGCCATTACCTCAGCAGGCTCTATTTCATCAATCCATTGCTTTCTCATCGTGATATTCTCTGAGACGCGCCAAGGGATACGCGTGCCTAACTGCTCGCTATGCACTCGCCCCGTCACAAGACTTTCCGGTACGTGGACCGCAGTGTATGTCCCACCCAGCCTGAACCACATGTCGTAGTCCTGAGTGGCTTTTAACTGTGGATTAAATACACCACAAGCACGGAAGGCCTCCGCCGGGATCAGCATGGTACAACCGTGAATATCGCTGTTCACCAACAGACGACACCGAAACCCCAGCGGATTCGTTCCCTCCAGCTTTACCCTTTGATCTACATTCGTATCGACGTTAAAAAGACTGTAATCACTATAGACGACATGCCTGGATGATTGGTCAAGATTACGCAAGACCTCGACCTGCCTGGCGACCTTATCGGGTGAATACAGGTCGTCGTGGCTTAGCCAGGAAAGATAATCACCGCTCATCTTCTCAATGGCCATATTGAGTGCGGTTGAGACCCCCCCATTTTCCTTGCTGAAGTATTGAATAGAATCGCCATAACTCCTGGCGATACTCTCGGTTTTACCCTCGTCGTCAGAACCATCATTGATAACCAGTACTTCGAGATTATCGTAGGTCTGACCGAGCGCAGACTCGATGGCCTCTGCCAGAAAATTGGCCCCGTTATATACCGGTATGACAATCGACACCTTTGGATTAAATTCCATAAAATTCGGCCACCTGAATCAACACTTGCGCCATACTGTACGGTTGACGTAATCCGTATAGCTCAAGACCACCCGCACAACCTGTTTAGAAACAGCACCACCCTCGTAATCGCTCACCAATCGAAAAGCCCTTTCTGACGGATCATGCTGGCTGGTAACCACTTTCACCGCATCAAGAATCGAGCCTTTACTCAAACCGCTCATAATCAGCGTGCCTTCATCCATTCCTTCCGGCCGCTCGTGAGTGTTGCGTATCGTTATCGCTGGCAGATTAAGTAAAGAGGCTTCCTCCGTGATGGTGCCACTGTCCGACAACACACAGAACGCCCCCATCTGTAACCGCAGATAATCAAGAAAGCCAAAAGGTTTAACAAATCGAATCAATGAATGGGTCAGGTCAACGCCGAGGGCATCCAGGCGTTGCCTGGTCCTGGGGTGCGTGGACACAATTACCGGCAATTGGTACTTGTCGGCAAGTGCTCTAAGTGACTCGATCAGCTCCTTCAAGTTATCCTGAGAGTCAACATTCTCCTCCCTGTGAGCGCTTACGATAAAAAATCTTCCAGCCTCAAGGCCACTTCGCTCCAACACGTCCGATTGCTGAATCTTGGGCATGTAGTAATTGAGAACTTCGTGCATGTGGGAGCCGGTTTTCAGAATTGTTTCAGGACGAATTCCCTCAGCAATCAGATATCGGCGGGCATGCTCTGTCAAAACCATATTGATATCACTCAAATGGTCTAAGACTTTTCGGTTCAGCTCCTCGGGCACCCGCTCATCAAAGCACCGGTTGCCAGCCTCCATATGGAAAACAGGTATTTTCCTGCGTTTCGCCGCGATCACGGCCATACAGGAATTGGTGTCACCATATAGCAACAGCGCATCCGGCTTTTCAGCTGCAAAAACTTCATCCGCCTTTGCAATCACCTCTGCAATGGTTTTGGCAGCAGTATCGCCGGCAGCCCCCAGAAAGTAATCCGGTTTGCGGATCTCCAGGTCGTCAAAAAATACCTGGTTCAGTTCAAAATCATAATTTTGCCCCGAATGTACCAGGATATGGTTAACCTGTTTATCCAGTTCGGCGATCACGCGGCTCATTTTGATCAGTTCAGGGCGTGTGCCAACCAGCGTCATAACCTTAAGCATGGAGTTGCTCCTTAACATACTCCAGCTTACCAACCAGGCTTTTTACCTCAGGAACGGTCAGACGAGTTGTGTTATGAGATGTATAATCTTCCGACTGGGATATTTTTTCCTCGCCCTCCACAAAATACTTCCGGTAGTTCAAATCACGGTTATCGGCCAGGATCCGGTAATATCGCCCCATATCCTCTGATTTTGCCATTTCCTCTCTGGAAATGAGCGACTCATAAAGCTTCTCACCATGCCTGGTGCCAATGATCTTGATGGCATTGTCTGCACCAAACAGCTCTTTCAGTGCCTGCGCAAGGTCCTGAACTGTCGACGCCGGCGCTTTCTGTACAAAAATATCCCCCTGCGCCGCGTTCTCAAACGCATGCAAAACCAGATCCAGCGAATCTTCCAGCGACATCAGAAACCGGGTCATACCGGGATCTGTTACAGTTAAAGGCTCATCGTTCTTGATCTGCTTCAGGAACAAAGGAATAACGGACCCCCTCGACGCCATAACATTCCCGTATCTGGTGGCACACAGAACCGGCCCGCCCTCAGGCACAAGGCGTGACTTAGCCACCATCAGCTTCTCGGCCATGGCTTTGGAAATACCCATCGCATTGATCGGGTAAACCGCCTTGTCGGTACTCAAAACGACAACCCGCTTTACATTGCTTTCAATGGCCGCATTGAGGACATTCTCAGTGCCAAGAACGTTAGTCCTCACAGCTTCCATTGGGTGGAACTCACAGGAGGGCACCTGTTTGAGAGCGGCTGCGTGGAAAACGTAATCAACACCTACCATCGCCTGTTTAATGCTGTCATGTGACCTTACGTCACCAATGTAAAACTTGACCTTGTCGTTTGATAAGGCAAGCCTCATGTCCTCTTGTTTTTTTTCGTCCCGACTGAAAATTCGTATTTCACGGATATTCGTATCCAGAAACCGTTTAAGCACTGTCTGACCGAATGATCCCGTGCCGCCAGTGATCATAAGAACTTTATCTTCAAACATTATAGACACCAGGTTAAAGCGCTTACGCGCTCTCGAGTTTATCTTGAAAGGAGTTTATCGCCTGACTGTATTTATCAGTAAGCTGCCGCGCCACGGCAGCACCAGAAAACCGGACATGTGCGCGGGTAGCAATCGTGCCAGAATCGAACGCATCAATGGTCTCCGACATTTGCAGCATGGCAGCAGCCAGTGCGCCGGGATCTTTAACGGGCACCAGCAGTCCGTCTCCCCGTTCAAGGATACATTCCGGCCCACCGCATCGGGTTGCGATCACGGGTAATCCTGCCATCAAGGCTTCTGCAGCGACCACACCGAACGTCTCGTAGTGACTGGAAATCACCATCACATCAGCCTGTTCGAGTAGTGCGGGGACCTTCTCTGGCTGGATCATTCCTAAAAAGCGCACGCTCCCGGAAATGCCAAGCTCACCCGCCTGCTTTTCAAGCGCTGCACGGGAAGGTCCATCACCTGCAAGCCAAAGCTCCGCACCAGGATTGCTCCGGGCAACGTCCTGAAAGGCTTCTACCAGATCGGACTGGCCCTTGTTTTCTGTCATCAGGGCAAGATTAAGAAAAATGGTCGAGCTTTTCTTTTCGCTGCGGCTTTTGCGAGTATTGAAGCGATCTGAAACGACGTTAGGTACCCAATGCCATTGCCCTTGACTGAGAGGAAAACACTCACCGAGTACATCACCCAGCGCCGGGCTCACCGCGATCAGCGGGCACGCGCCTGCAAACCCCTTTTGCGCCAGATCTAATTGCCAATGGGCGTAACGGTTTCGCGCAAACCCACTGCTGTGCTCCGTCAGCACCACCGGGATACCATGCTCCCGCCCCAGGACTACGGCTACTGCCCCGCCAAAAATCACACAATGGGCATGCAAAACATCCGGTTTACCGTGCTGATCAATGTAGCGCTTCAACAACTGGCGCGCGGCACGCCTGAACAGCCAGTAATTGCCGTAAGGCACGCGTGGCAATGCCGCAAGCAGGCTTTTCCGGTACGTTGGAATGCCTGCATCCAATTCGTAGGATGGTGTTGATTGTGCCAACGGTTCAGCCTTTCCAAACAACGTTTTCAGAGAGCGGAATTTCGGCGCAACCACACCAACCTGGTGGCCGTAATTGGACAGCGCCAAAGCCTGATCGCGGAAAAACACGCCCTGAACGTCTTCAGGGCTAGCGGGATACCAGGAAGGAAGAAAAAGAATGTGCATTTAAGCCTAAAGCCCGCGAAGAGCTTCAACAACTCTGGCCAGATCACTTTCAGCAAGATAGGGGTGCATTGGCAAACTAATCACGGTTTCCGCCATCTCGTCACCAACTGGCAGATTCACTGAAGCATCCTCAACCGCTGGCTGTTTGTTCAGCGGAATGGGATAGTGCACCGCCGTCGGAACTCCTGCTTTACTCAGCCTTTCCTGAACCTCATCCCGGTTGCTTACCCGCATCGTATATTGCGCCCAAGCCGAGACATTGTGGGCTGCAACATAGGGCGCCGTATCAACACCGGCGTCTTTCAGCAACTGCGCGTAGGTATCAGCGACCCGGTTACGCAACTGAACTTCTTCTTCCAGAATATCCAGTTTGGGCAGCATAATGGCGGCCTGCAATGTGTCCAGCCGACTGTTCACCCCAACACGGACATGGTGATACCGCCTGTCCTGACCATGGCGGGCGATTTGTCGCAGAATAGTGGCCAGCTCGTCATCGTTGGTAAAAATTGCGCCGCCATCCCCGTAACATCCCAGAGGTTTACTGGGAAAGAAGCTAGTGCAGCCGATTGTGCTCAGATTGCAGGATTTCCTGCCATTGTAGCTGGCACCGAAACTCTGGGCGCCATCTTCAATCACTGTAAGGCCGTGCTTTTGGGCGATGGTGTTGATAGTGTCGAAGTCGGCGCATTGGCCATAAAGGGAGACCGGAATAATGGCTTTCGTGCGCGGCGTAATGGCGCTCTCGAGCTTTTCCGGGTTCAGATTGTAGGTTTTCGGGTCTATGTCGACGTAGACAGGCCTGGCGCCCAATACGGCAGGGGTTTCTGCGGTTGCAATGTAGCTGAATCCGGGAACAATCACCTCATCCCCCGGGCCAACACCAATCGCCATCTGGGCAATCTGTAGCGCATCGGTGCCATTAGCCACGGTAATGCAGTGTCTGGCACCGCAGAAGGTAGCCAGCTTTTCTTCCAGCTCTGCCACCTCGGGGCCGAGGATATACCTGCCATGGGCAAGTACCTTCTGGATATTGGTATCGATTCTGTCTTTTATTCTGGCCTGCTGGGCCGCCAGATCCACAAACTGCATACAGGTTTTACCTTTCTGAATTACATTAAATCAGGCACGCGACAATTCGCCGTCAATCAACAGGTACCTGGCCCCGGTATGTGCACAGACTGCCTCGCCCTTACCCTTAAGTGGCAGATCCAGTTGCTCACCGAACTCGCTCATCCAGCCAATCTGCCGCGCAGGAACACCAACCATAAGAGCGTAAGCGGGTACATCCTTATTCACCACCGCACCAGCACCAATAAAGGAGAATTCGCCGACAGTCACACCGCAAACGATCGTGCAGTTGGCACCCAGCGTAGCACCGCGTTTAACCAGCGTATCCCGGTACTCATCTTTACGTTCAATCAGTGACCTGGGGTTATAGACATTGGTAAACACCATGCTGGGGCCACAGAACACACCCTCTTCCAGATGCACATTATCGTATACCGAAACGTTGTTCTGAATCTTGCAGTTGTCGCCCACGGTCACCCGGTTCCCGACAAAAACACCCTGCCCCATCGAAACGTTCTTGCCTATCCGGGCGCCACTGCAAACGTGAACAAAGTGCCACACCCGGGACCCTTCGCCAATCTGGGCTCCGTCATCTACAATGGCACTGGGATGAATAGTTACCGGCATAATCAAACCTTCTTCAGGAACGGATGATAATTCCCGACTGGGCCAACCGGCGTGGCATTGCGAATATTGGCAACCGTCTCGATAGCAACGCGGTTCGCCTCAAGCCCATACCCGCGGCCAGCCAGAATCTCTTCATAACTACGCGTGTGAAGATCGGCAAAGCCACCGGAGAATTCCAATTCTTCACCATCCACCGTAATCGAACGATACGTGCGCTGCCCCTCGGCTTTTGCACTGTCTGGAACAAACCTATAGTCCACAGACAGGAACCAGCGAACCCTGGCCTTCTCATACTCCAGGTAACCAGCGGCCATCGTATCGCTACTGTGATGGACTACATTTTCCTGCAGTTCGCCGAATATAAAGTGCAGCATGTCGTAGAAGTGAACACCAATATTCGTCGCAATACCGCCGGACTTCTTCTCGTCGCCCTTCCAGGACTGCATGTACCAGTGACCGCGGGAGGTTATGTAGGTCAAATCAACCTCATGCTTGGTTGACTTCTGTTCGCGCTGGACTTTTTCGCGCAATTCAATAATGGAAGGATGCACCCGGAGCTGGAGAATAGTATTCACCTTTTGCCCCGTGTCTTTCTCAATTTCCTGAAGACCATCAATGTTCCATGGGTTCAGCACTAAAGGCTTCTCACAGATCGCGTCGGCGCCTGAACGTAGGGCGAACCGCATATGGCTGTCGTGGAGGTAATTCGGGGAACAGATGGAAATAAAGTCTATTGCCTGGGGGTCACCCGCCCTGTGAAGCTTATCGATATGGCGGTCAAAGCGTTCAAACTCAGTGAAAAAATCTGCATCAGGGAAAAAACTATCAATAATGCCAACTGAATCGTTTTTATCCAGTGCCGCCACCAACTCGTTGCCAGTGTCTTTGATGGCTTTCATGTGGCGAGGGGCTATGTAGCCAGCAGCGCCAATTAGTGCAAATTTCTTGCTCATTAAAAATCTCTCATTAACTAATCAGAAAGTTTTATCTTCCGGAACAGAACCAACAACCGCCAAACACGATTCAAAGCCCACTCATAGACCGTAAATGCCCCGAGAAAAAGAGCAAACATGATCCACTCAGGTATCTTGAAGTACTCCCCAGCCAGACCAGTGACTGCGAACAGTAGTGAAAACAGGGTAATTACCACAAGCGCTTCCCTATCAGAAAATCCAGCTCGCTGGAAGATATGATGCAAATGTTCTCTATCCGGCTTCATTACTGACTGCCCTTTCCGGGCTCGGCGCACCATGATAGCAATCATGTCCACAAGTGGCACAGCGATGACCCAAAGTGCGGTCACGGGACGAAACGCTTGGATTTCAGGCTGAGTGCCTTTTACCAACAGCCAAACCACAGAAAAACCTATAAACATTGAGCCTGCGTCCCCCATGAATATTCGTCTCCTGAAAGGAGGTATTCGGAGGTTCGCGGCAAGATAAGGCAAAAGAGCGACTGCAATCGAAAATGCAAGCGCCAGCTCCAGCCCACCTCCCCCCGCAATAAAAAACAAGAGCGATAAAGAGGAAAGCGTAACCAAACTCATGCTCCCCGCTAGGCCATCGATACCATCAACCATATTGAAAGCGTTTATAGCCCCAATAATCGCAGCAATAGTTACAATCGGCCCCAGCCACCCTAACTCAATCACGCCCAAGCCAAACAGGTCGCCAATATGCACCAAAGAAACGCCAGAACCGTACGTTAAAAAGGTACCCAGTCCAATCTGAGCGAATAGCCGGAACCGAGCAGGAATATCACGGGCATCGTCTATTCCACCTAGCGAAACTAATAGCACCGACGCAAGCAGATAGATTCCATACCCTCCCGAAAAAGGCATGAAAGTAACCCAAGTCGCTAGCACCCCAAAAAATACGCTCAACCCCCCAGTCAGAGGTACGTCTCCAACATGCACTTTGCGGTGGTCGGGCAAATCAAGTAAACGCACCTTGACGGCAACCGGCTTTAGAACGAGAATCGAAACCAGCGCAATAATACCTGAGTAGAGGCCCATATAACCTATTGATTCCATGTTTATCGCCGCTTCAAGTCTAAATTTTGAAATTCATGAAAATAACCAAATTGCATATCGTTCCAAAGTCAAGCTGAAGGCTCCAACTCTCTGTCTACCATACAAAGTCACACCCAATCACTCACTGCGACGGTTCACTTTGAGCCGCATTGACATAAGCCTCGATCACCAGCCTCTCATCAAACTTCTCCACTGCAAGCTGTCGAGACTGATGACCCATCCGTTGAACTTCGACATCGGAAAGTGCCAAAACCTTTTCCATCACATGAACCAGAGAAGTGACAGACCTCGGTAAAACAAAAAACCCATTCTTACCCTCCAAAACTGTAGTCCGACAGCCTGGACGGTCAGTTGTAATCAAAACTTTTCCTGCTGCCGCCCCCTCCAACAGAAAGCGCGGAACACCCTCTGGATAATAAGTGGGCAAAACTACGCAATCTACCTCCGAAATAGTCACTGGCATATCATTTATTTGGCCCAAAAAACGAACAACTCTTTTATCTACATACTCCTTAATTTCCGAATCCTTTATTGATCTATCAGACCGATCTGGCACCCCCGCGAGCCAAAACTCAACCGGACTGTCGGTCTTAGAAATCACTTGCTCAGCCGCCGAAAGATACTCAAGAACTCCTTTTTCCCGTATCAGCCGGCATGCCAACAAAAACCTGAAAGGAGTGGACTCATAATTGTTAGAAGGCCTAAACAGAGATAGATTTACCCCAGATCCCGGAAGAAGGAGATGGGGCACTTTGTCCAATAACCCGCGTTTCTCAAATAGGTCAAGATCAACTTCATTTTGAAAAAAAATTGATCTTGCTCTTTTATATGCCAGATCGACAGTAACGCGATATAAAAAGCCCTTCCAACCGCGTATCTGGCTGGCGCTCCCAGTCCCTGATACATTCGGGATGCAGCGAATGCGAAGTAAAATACAAGCGAGAAGCCCGTATAGGTTAGTTTTAGGATTAAAGGAAAAAACCAAATCAGGGCATATATCCTTTAAAATAGTATGTATAGAAAGCAAGGACCGCAGTTCTGAAAATATATCCGTGCCAGAACCGTCTAGCTTGAACGTCTCCAAAATTATTGGCAGATCTCTAAGAAAAGCCTCACCGCTATTTTCAGGACATAAAACAAATACGTCGTCACCTCGCGCCAAAAACGCGTCAATTGTCGATCGCCGAAAATTATTGATGTACCAGCCGGTGTTCGCAAGCATTACTATCTTAATAGATGCAACCCTTATTTTAAATAAATGAAAAATTAATAAGTTGGACTAAAATATATTCGATCAAATAAAAGACAAAATAAATTAAACTATAAGAATCAATACAACAAGTTATAATTTTGTATTTTATTTCTTGAGACCGTCGACATAGAGGCTGAAAAAAGAATCCAGAAAATAGTGAATCGGGTTCCATTATGGGTCATTCCATAAAGCATCGCCGGGCCAGCAATGCATGCCATGCCCCAAAACCCGTAAATTGAATGAAGCTTAATGGCCCAAAGTAAAAGAGCAGACCCAAATATAAGAAAGCCAACTATTCCATAGTTATTCAGGACGCTGGCTAGCGTCGAATGAACCTCATGCCCAACAATATTGGATGCCTGACTGTCACCTAAGCCGAACACAAATGCCCATGCATTCGCGTCAAGGAACGCAAGATACCCTCTTTCAAGGAGTGAACTATCAGCTTCGGAAAACATACCTTGTAGGCGCTGGACGAAAGCGAAGTCGCCAGCTAAACCTGTGACGTAGAAGTAAATAGCAGCTATCAGCAAAAAAGCCACAAAAATCAACCAAAAAAAACTAACATAAAGCTTCGCGCGAAAAGATTTTTTATTTGGATCTAAAGCGGGCTTAAGGGCTATAAATATCACTAAAAAATTTGAAATCATCGCAGCCTTAGAAAGCGAGAAGATAGAGAGCATTAGAGCGATAAAACAAATGGCAACCGCAAAAAAATATCGGATTATGAAATTTCTGTACATTAAATATCCAAGGGAAAGAAGACATACAGAAAAATAACCTAGCTGATTCGGGTTATTAAAAACCGCAGTTGAACGCCCAGCATCACCAGAGTATAGCGAAACACCAGAAGCAACGGTAGATCCTAAAACTATTGCACATGAGATTAAAATCCCTGGAACAAGGATTGACATCCCGTAATCTCTACAATAAGTGTAGACCGCGCATGAAAGAATAAAGTTATAGAAAAAATATACCCCGTTTATAATTGAGTTACTTCCATCAAAAACTGCGTAAAAGCTTTCAACAAAAAACGAGTATACTGAAATAGCCGCTAACAGAATCGCCCATGAATTCGAAGGAACCCCTTTCCTGCAAAGAACAGCAACGGAGAAGGTTGCCAATAGAGCATGAGATGGCTGAATACCACCCGAGTCAAAAACATAGACAGGCAGCAGTGCAACCCCTATGACTAGAAGCCAACCTTCAATGCTGCGGCTTGCTATCGTAAAACGATACAAAATTTAGACCTCGCGGTCTTTTAATTTTTCACGCAAAGTCTCAAAAAATTCAATAGCTTGAGTTCTTCGGGAATATTTTAATATCTCTGTTAGATTAGGTTTGTACTGATCGTAAAGTCCGTTTCCTTGTAAAGTGTCAAGCACAAGAGCTTTTAATGAGGGGAACTGGCTGGGCCCAACTACACTGCCAGTGCCCGTTTGCCGGAGCACTCCTCCAATTTCGTAGTCTGGCTGGCTGCCAATGCATAAAATTGGCTTTCCTGAAGCAATATACTCGAACAGTTTTCCAGTGAGAACACCTCGGGCTTCAGGCGCCGTGCTTTCCAGCAATAACAATATCCCAGCTGATCGCTGAGCAAGAAGCGCTTCCTCCCGGGAAACATGACCTTTCAAGCGTATGAATGGTGCGTATTGCATGTTTTCGGCAAGCCGGGCTGCCAAATCGGCCCTCGAACCATAAAAATCAATTGTGACTTCACCTGTCGATATTAGACCATCTGAATGAAGTTCGACGAGGGCTTTAAGAAGCGGTGTTGGATCTCGGTGACCTTCATATATCATTCCTGTATAGACAATTCGCATTGGGCCACTGGGCTTTACCGGTAAGGTAGAGAACCTATCAAGAAGCGAATTTTCATTGACATCAAACCCATTGGGCACATACAGCACTTCCTTGCCGGTCAAGTCACGAAGCTTGACTCCCATATCTTTAGAAACTGCTGAAAGAAGATCTGCCCGCGTAGCGACTGTATTCATTTCAGTATCTCGGGAAAGCTCCTTGTTTTGCCTCGACATGACCGTTAGATGATTTTGACTCCATAAATCCCGATAATCCGCTACCCAAAAAAGCTCAGGATTTGCCACTTTCATGTCGTACCCAATCAAATGGGATGCAGCAGGGCCGTAGGTACTGACCACCAAATCCACGTCAAGGGCCAAGCGCCCCGCTATTGGCCTTGCAGAGTAACGCCAACTTAACCGCGGATCAATTGAGATGATACTTCTTTTATTTACCCAGTTTTTTATCTTTTTTGCTAAAGTTCGAACGGCATCAAAATTTAAGACTTTTTTTATTAGTTTGAGACGCGTAGATCCTATTACTTCAATTACTTTGACTCCCTCGATAGGCGGGAGGTCTAAGTCAAGTGGTTCATCATACAGTTGTTTATTGGCCGTTAAAATAGTTACGCTTGCGCCAGCTTCAGACCAATAACGCGCCCAAGCATAGGGACGATGCGTTCCAATAGCATTGCGGGGCGGCCAGTTATAAGTGATTATTGCGATACGTAAATTTTTCATGGAATGCCCATCAAAACACTTAATAATGTTTGTTTAATATTATAATATAAAATTCAATTATCTCATTATTTATTTAGTGAATTATTTTAAAACCCAATAAAATATTTATTACATCTACCGAGAAAATAATAGCACCTAATAGCCGATAATTAATAAAATTAATTATTTTGATGGCGATAGATTGGCTATATTTAATGCACTTTATTCAGTATCTTATTTTTAATGTTTAAAATTACAGACCACTCACAGCTATTTAAATATGTGAGAATTATTGATTAAGGTGTTTTTCGCGGAAATTATCATCAATTACGCCTGAAAACGCGAAGAAGAAATACAATTAGGACGCCGAACACACCTCCCACTAAGGTGGAAATGACCGATATAAAGGCACGGTTAGGCTCACTCTTATCTTGTGGCGCCACAGGTGGATCGATCGTTTCAAAAACGTATTCATTATGAGCGCTAGCTAGCATTACAGTGCGAGTTTCGCTCTCAATAAGTTGGTAGAACACCTGCTTCATGTCGGCTAGACCCGTTTGGTTAAGTTTGGCTTCCAGATAGGCGATTCGAGCTTGGGCCTTTTTTACGTCTTTCCGGCGCATATGTTCATTGACATCGTTTACTAGCAATTCTGCCCAGTTTTTAGCCGCAGGTGGAGACTTACTTTTGACGCTTATGGTCACCATACCGGTTTCAATATTATTGGAGATGGCTAAGTGGTCTTCCTTAAATTTTTTGACCATATCCCAGGCTGTGGGCTCTAAGCTTATACCATCTTCTCCTGTTTGCCATTCGTCAGCATTGGGATTATAGATTTTTCTATCGATAACCCAGTTCTGTTTTTCGGTATCCCAAGCTTTGGCTGCCATAAGTGGAATCTTAAGATTGTGGCGGCGAATAAAGCTTGCAAGAAAAGCGTGGGATTGGAGCACTTCTTTGGCCACGACCGTTTGGTTAGCGCCGCCGCCACCGATGTTTATGCCAGCCAAACTTGCCAGGCCGCCAAGCTGGCCGCCGAGGCTGCCGCCGCTTTCATCCTGTGCTGGAGCAAGCAGCACGCTTGCCTGATAGATATTCGGTTTACTGAGAGCGTAGGCAACCCCGGCCACCGCAAAAAGGAAGGTGGTAGCAAGAATAGTCCACTTGCCTCTCCAGAGAGTTGCAAAGAGTGCCCTTAGGTCGATCTCGTCATCTGAGTAATGATTCTGTTCTGGACCTTGGTTCATCACAAGTTCCCCACAGCCGCGGCACCAAGCGCCATCTGATAGACAATCTGGCTGACATTACTCCAGAGCTCCAGCTGGTTCAGCCGCTCAACATCAATCGGCACGATGATAGTGTCGCCCGGCTGCAATTTCTGACTACGGCTACCAAACCAGGCGCTTTTCTCCGGCAACATTACTGAGCCGTCTGCCTTCACAACGTATACCCGTTCTTCATCCGCCTGACGCGTTGGGCCGCCGCTGCGTTCCAGGTAGTCGTCCACGGTCAGGCCTGCTGAATGAAGGTGGCTGGTTGGGAACTGGACTTCACCGAACACGCTGACCGCCTGTGGGATGGTTGGCACGTTCAAGGTATCGCCATCCTGCAGGAGTATGGCCTGGTAATCCGTTTCAGCCACTACGGCCTGAAGATCGATGACCATTCTTCCAACCGGGCGGCTGCTCTGTACGTCTTCAAGCAGGCCCTGTACTTCCTCTACACGCTGGGCGTTCTCGCCGCCAAAGGAATTGCCTTTGAGCTGCACACCGAGCAAATCGCCCTGAAGGCGCTCTTCCGCCTCACGAAGGCGTTGCGCTTCCAATTGGCGGAGT
Organism: Marinobacter halotolerans; assembly: GCF_008795985.1. Taxonomy (NCBI): domain Bacteria; kingdom Pseudomonadati; phylum Pseudomonadota; class Gammaproteobacteria; order Pseudomonadales; family Marinobacteraceae; genus Marinobacter; species Marinobacter halotolerans. The sequence continues at coordinate 210,159 of NZ_VMHP01000001.1, forward strand.
TTTTCCCGGGTGAATACTGCGCCGCGGGGGAAGGCGTTATCCGTCAGGCCACCGGCGCGCTCTAATACATCACGAAGGGTCTCACCCTGACGGAAGGTGTACTGGCCGGGATAGCGCACTTCGCCTGCCAGCGTGATGGTGCGGTTGGCTCCGAATGCCGGGATGGATTTGATCAGCAGCCTGTCCCGGCTCTGAAGGCGCACATCCGAATTGCCAAGCATGGCTGCGGCAAGGTCGATCTGGATGATTCGGGTCTGCTCGATACCATTGTCATCGGTGTAGCGGCGGGCAAGCTCTGCAGAAAGCATCGAGGCGGAATCGTTCAGGCCGCCGGCTACGAAAATTGCGTTCTTCACTGTGCCTGTCGCGGGCAAGGGATATTCACCGGGGTAACGAACGGGCCCGGAAATTCGGAGAGTCTGTTGTGGTGCGTAAGGGCCCGCTTGCGCTTTCAGGCGCTTGAGCACCGGATCAAACAATGCCGCCCTGGTGAACTGCTCCGCTTTGCGCTTTAGCTCTTCCTGGGCTTTCTGTTCTTTCTCGTCCTGACTGATGTCACGGTTTTGTGCTTCCGGCTGCCGGTTCGTCTGGCTGCCCTGGGTTTGCTGCTGTCGGCCCTCTTTCTGGCCTCCCGGAAGATTAAATGAAATTTTGCCTGTGTTTGTGAAGAACAGAAGCTGGTCTTTTTCCTGCAGCATCAGGTCTTCCGCGCTTCCGGGAGAAGCTACAGCTTCGCGAAGCTGCAGGTTCACCACGGAGATTCTTTTGGTTTCAGGATCCGTGCGCACAATGGCCGCATAGTTGGTATCTGCAAAATCCAGCAGATCCGCATCCAGATTCCGGATGATGGAGCTGACGCGCATGCCCGGCACCCAGGCGAATTTACCCGTTCGGGTAGCAGCGCCTTTGATTTCCACATACTGGCCGGTTACGTCAGCGATGGAAGCCACTGAAACCCTGTCCCCGGATTTCACCCGGACCTGCTTGCCGGAGTTCTCAGTCAGATCGGCTTCGGCAATGATGCGTAGAAAGTTTTCATTGGTGCGTTCGATGCGTGTGATCTGCGGGTAGGCCTGGGGCGTCAGGCCGCCCGCAAGTTCAACAAGCGCGTCCAGACTGGTGCCGGGCTCGATCTCATAAAGCGCTGGTCGGTAGACCTCTCCATCAATGCCTGCGCGGGGGCCGACGGAGGGAACAAAGATAACGTCGCCGGCCTGAAGGCGGGCGTCGTCCGAGGTATCGCCGTCAAGCAGCAGGTCGTAAAGATCCAACGTGCCGACCAGTTTGCCGTCACGTTTGTGTTGCACGTTCCGGAGGGAGCCCGTTTTTTTGATACCCCCGGAAACGTACAGCGCGTTGGTAATGGTCGACAGTGAGCTTACGCTATAGGAGCCAGGGGTTCTGGCCTGCCCGAGCACAAACACGCGAATACTGCGCAGCTCCCCCAGCGAGACGGCGGCTTTTACACCGATGTATTGTTCAGATACCAGCTGATTAATGTAATCCCGGGTCTGCTGAAAGGTCAGCCCCGCAACGGACACCGGGCCACGCTCGGGAAAATCAATGGTGCCATCGCGGGATACCGGCAGTTCCAGTTGCTGGTTCTTGTTGCCCCACAGCTGGACTTTCAAAACATCGCCCGGCCCCATGGTGTATTCCGCCGGTACGGGGATTTCGGTTACCGGTGCGAAGGTGGTGGGTGTACCGGCAAACAGCTCGTAGCCGTAAGGCTCCAGGCCGTTATTTTTCTCCGCGAAAGCTTTGTCTTTCTTTTCCTGTTTCTCCGCCGCCTCGCGGGCCTTCTGCTCGCTCTCCTGCAGAGGTTTCACTACGTCCTGCGCTGGCTGTTCCGGGCGGGATTGGCTCGCCGAGCCAGTTATTTGTTCCAGGTCCACGCCATATTGGCTTGCGAGAGCTTCCTGCTGGGCCTTGGGCAAAGACCTGAATTGCTCGATCTGTGCGGGCGTTATGGATTGAGCATGGGCAGCAAGCACGGGCAGGAAAGCGAATGCCAGGATCAGTTTTTGTTTCAGAGTCACAGTCTACATGTCCGGTTGATTTACTGAATGTCAGAAACGGTAACGCCAGGATGCAGAAAGTGCCCACTGGCCTTTCTCGCCCCCGACAAATTGAAGCTTTTTATTGGTATAGCTGGCGTTAAGGTCCAACCATCCTTCGAATACCTGGGTGCCATAGCTGGATTCCAGCACAGCAATGTTCTGGTCTCGCTTTGGCAGATAGGCAAACACGTCGGCATCGGTGACGTTTGCTCCAACGGCGCCATCCTTGTTCAAGCGTGCGGCTGTGATGTTGACGCCTAGATTACTGCCATCCGGGAAAAAGTTGAACACCCCGAAAGTGAGCGCTTCGGCGTCGCCGTCGATGCTTGCGCCCATGCTTCGGCCGTAATAGTGGTAGCCTGTCTGGTAGCGGAAGTGGTCATAGGTGATGTTGGGCATGGGGTCGCCGAGGATGTCGTCAGCGAGGGTATTGGCGTATTCCAGATACCACTGCTGGTCTTGGGCGAAAAATGCGCTGGTCCAGTCTGTGCCGAATAGCCAGGATTTTCGTGCGGGGAAGGCGCCTGCTTCATCCTCACCCATCATCTGGGTGTATAGGCCCATGCTCTGGTCGCCCAACGCAAAGCCGTAGCGCACATCAACACTGCCGAGCTGATTGCCCGGATCATTCGCCGCGCCACCCTGGGAATTGTCCCGTCCGATCAACATATCCCAGAGTGTTGAGAAATTCTCCGGGCGGCCCTCGCCGCCAAACATTAACATTCTGGACAAGCCTATATCCAGGCCTTCCAGAGGACGAAATGCGAAACGCATGCCTACCAGTTTGGCATCTGGCACCACCCTGTCGCTTTCGAGCTGGCCGGCAAAAACGCTGAACTGCCAGGGGCCGACCCATTGCAGCCATTGGGTTTCAGGGGCCGCTGTTTCGTTCCGGTTCAACCAGACGGCGGGCAATGGCCTGGCATTGTTTGAAAGAATAAGGCTGTGCTGCCAGCCCGGTCCCCACCAGCGGTCGATGGCCCCTGCGCCAACGACCCAGTTATTGACGGTTGCGGCCAGGTAGCTGCCATCGAACCGAAGCGTGTCATCGTCTTCCGGGTTTGCAGCGGCCGAGGGGCTGAGGCCGAAGGCCCAGTATCGGCCCTGCCATTGTAAGTCCAACCCCAATTCCCCTTTGTGCTCAGATTTCGCGGCGAAACTGCGCAAGAACGCGGGTTCCGTAGTTCCAGAAATGGCAGCTTCTGCCCTAAAACCCGGTGTCGCGTTGCGCTCCATTTCAAAACGCAGATAAGCATTGGCACCGTTGACTGATTCATCCCTCGCCAATGAAGACTGATCGACGCCGCCATAAACATTAGCCCAGGAGACGGGCCAGGTGGTTGCAACTCTGTCCAAATGACCCCGGTCTGCCAGTTTCTGGATGGCAAAGCGTGCACGGGGATCACCGGGTTCGATCCACGGGGCGGCCGTCGCTGCAGAGGCAAAAGTTAAGACGATCAGGCACGCTACCGCCCCACCGACCAGGGTCCAGTGTTTTGAGGTCATAGGCTTGCTTGTCAAAAGGAATAAGGCAGGGACGAATACAACGGCGAGGTCGTTCCCGGACTTGATCCCTGTCAGGTTGAGTGTGTTGCGAGTATTAGGAGTGTGAAGATTCTACGGCATCGAGGGTGTCACGCAAATGACAAAAAGGGATTGTTCGTGGTTTTGGGGTGGTTTTCGGGGTTAAGTTTTGTGAAAGAGTCAGGGGTGCATATTGTTTGGTTGAGTTTTTAGAGATATCGGATTGCGCGTTGTTAATCCGACCTACTGGAGAGTGCAGAGACGGAGACCGTAACTTTCTGTTGTTTTTGCATGAAATCGATCAGGACGATAGCGCGTTCTTCGCCGTCGTAGGCCTCGAATATGGCGCTGATTCCACGGAAGGGACCGTCTTCCAGATGAACGGATTGGCCGGGTTTGATGCCACCCTGCTCTGCGACTGTGTCCAGGCCATCCTTGATGTGCTGGATGATGTCGTCGGCAATGCCGGCAGGTTTGTTGGCAAAGCTGACGACACGCAGGATTCCGCGGGTTGAGCGGAGTTTTGCCCACATGGGGTCGGTCTGCTCGAGATTGACGAACAGGTAGCCGGGAAACAGGGGCTCGAGCTTTCTGGTGCGCTTACCTGCCCTGATTTTTTCCACGGTGATTTTCGGGTAAAAGCACGCGACCCCCTGGTTCTGGAGGTGGGCCACGGCGCGATCGCCCTGGGCGGGTTTGTGCTGGAGTGCGTACCAGTTCATTGTCACCACTTGTTGGTCAATCATGACCTTCTAACTTAACACAGGTGTAAAGGGGCATTGGGTTAGTAGTTTTCCGGCTCATCATTTCGAACCCGCATGAAACTGGCAAATCGCGGCAGGCCGGTTGAGGTGAAGCCGTAGTGCTTGTAGGTGATGACTGTCCCAATGGGCGGCGGTGATTTCCGCTCGGCATCGCTGAAGCCAGTGCCTATGTGAAATTCCCGTCCATCGGGCAATTCAACGCGGACGGATCCGAGCAAGCCCTCAAATTTACCGTCGCCTGGCAAGTGGGCAACGATGACGGCTTCTGCATCCTGATATTTTTTTACTTTCAACAGGTCGTCGGAGCGGCCAACTGTGGGGTAGCTGGCGCCTCGTTTCAGCATCAGGCCTTCCCCACCTGCTTCCGCCACTTGATCCAGCGCCGCCATCAATTCGACATGACTGGCGACTCGTCGTTGTTCCACCATCTGCAGGAACGGGGATGGGGATGGAATCAGAAGATTCTTCAGAGCTGATATGCGCTCCGTGAAAGGCTTATTCATTCCAGGCAGATCAAACACCATAAAGCGGATTCTGCGCCAATTGTTGTCCTCTGGCACCCGGCGTCGCACGGCGCCGGAGAGCTCAGCGAATCGGCCACGACCCATCCAGAGTTCGCCGTCCATTTTCGTATTCGGGAAGTTTTCCGTGAACCAGGCCGGTGCCTGATAGATGTTGCCACCACGGGACCAGAGCTTTTGGCCATCCCAGTAGGCGCGCACGCCGTCCAATTTTTCGCTTAACCAGTAGTCTTTGAGATCAACGCCTTCTTCATAAACGTCGGCCAGCGCCAAGCTTGGTTGTTCAGAATGGGCGGTAGGCGCGAGGGCTAGTACTGCCAAAAGGGTAAGAAAGGCTGCGAGACGGGGCATGATAGGTAGGTCAGTAGTAATTAGCTTTCCCGAAGATAGCCTCAATCTCCTTCGGCCACTTAAACTTGAACGGAGTAAACTCCCACCAAATAATACTCGGAATAAACAGAACCACCCCTAAACACTCAATAATTGAAACTACTATTGGTTTTTTTCTCAGGTCTTCTTTGTATGAATCATAATTAATCCAAGCCAGATGCTTAAGGTCCTCTTCAATGACCCCTTCGCTAAAATACCTGACGATGAAATTCCATTTTTGGTACATCCGCTCTTCATTAAACCCTGAAGAAATTTTCTTACGCTGCAGAGGCATTTTAGGGGGCTTCCCACAAAAATAGTGTTTATCCCGCATGAAGAGGTGGCAGTAATACTGTCGCTCCCAAACGACGCCAGAGCCTAGATACTGCCAGTTGTAGGAAAAGGTCACTTCCAGCTCGTTCCAAGGAATCCGGTAGAACGTACCCCGGTGCCCGACGTACACGAATCCCTCTTTCCGGTCGATCCGTACCGGCAACGTGAGCGGGAAGAAAATTTCGAACAGATAGACGGCCACCCAAACTGGCCCAAAAGCAACCAAGACAGCCAGCAGTGCCTTTGAATAAAACAGATTAATAAGCCAGCCCAATGCCATGGCAATAATCATGAACAGATTGATGATGGCCGGTAATCCCGAACGAAGTGATAAGAATGCCGTTCGAGTGTCCATGAACCGCTCACCGATGTAGGCGAAACCGTGTTCCATTTTTTCGGAGGAATCGGACACCCCCTCCACCTTCCGGGCTGGAGGGCTGGCGAGTCGTGCACCATGAGTGCGGTATAACTTCTTTTCCAGCTGTTGTTCGAGGTCGGTTTCCGGAAAATCACACTTCAAAGGCGAGTCTTTCATCGACACCCAGTTCCTCCACATCGTTACCGTTCAGAATGATACGGAGCCCGGTGTCACCCGTGACTTTCCGGTCGTCCTTCTCGTACTCGATGAGCAGCTCAAGCTGATCACACTTGTTGTGGTTGTAGTGGTCAAACCTAAATAGAACACCCTCAGTGGAAGCGTCTAACTTCGTCATGCTATCGAACAGGGCTGTTATGTCATTCGGGTCATCTATCTCAAACCAGTTGGTTTCCACCTCGAACAACTTGATGGAATACCTGCAAGTTCCTTCGCTATAACCCGGCAAAAACACCACAAAAGAGGTCATTTCCGACATGATCTGATGTTCGCCCCGGTTTGTATCCCAGTGAACTCCGATATGCTCGGTTATCCGCACAATAGGCGAAAACAGCATGTAGTAGAACGCATCCAGTTCCGCTTCAAAATACTCCCGGACTTCTCTCCCCTCGCCCGGGGAGGCAAGGGTCTTGCTCGACTCCAGCAATTCCGCACCTGACGGCCTTGTCTGCCCATCCCAGTAACGCAACACAGGCGCGTTGCCCCAGAATGACAGTGAGAGGAAATCCTCGATACGAGATCGGGCAATGTAGAGCTGCACTATGCTGATGATGAAGGAGACTGCAACCAGAACCGCGCCTAACACAAGCACAACAGCCACCCCAGCCCCACTGACGGCACCAGCAACCGCCAGAGTAGCAAGGTAGGTGATGCCTATACTCAGCCCAATCTGGACGCCTGATAAAGCCACCATTGTGTGATGCCCTGTACCTAGCGCTTTATAGCCTACCCAACCTTCCAGACCTATTGAAACTAAAACGCCCAAATAAGGGAGAGTCTTTACGGTGACTCTCGCAAGACCCGCTGTAACGTCTGCAACCTTACTAACAAACCTGAATCCATTAAAAACCACCGATAGCTTGGTCCCGGCATTCGACAGGTTTGCCCCCAAGGCTTTAGCGTATTCTTCTTTTATCAGCAACCCACTGAGGTTAACTACGCCTTCACCAATGTTCCATAGACCTGACAGTACGCCTCCCCACCGATCAACAACTGTTCTATCACCGAGCATGACGTCCTGATGGGTTTTATCCAGACCGGAAAAAAGACTCGCTACATTGACGGCGTGGAAAAAGGTCACGGCGCCGATAAATTTGCCCCGGTTCTGTTTGATATGCTCGACCATAGGGTCCAGCCGAGTGTGTAGCCAGCCAAAGGGGTTGTCCTTGAAGTCCGGGGCCAGGTGAAACATGTCGATCATAGTCTCACGCAGATGAGACCGGATTCTTGCGTCTGCCATGCCAGCGGCGAGAGGGGTCATTGCAAGTCCAGAAAGATTATGGCCGGACGCGTCCTCCAGTGATTTGCGGTTGACTGCCACAAGCAGATCCGCAGCGGTATCAAGCGTGACACCTTCCCGGCGATAAAGATCGATTCCATAGCGTTTCTGGACGGCATTGATCCACTTTTTCCACTGCGGCCAGGTTTGGGGATCTTTTGCCCACACACCCATTTTTGCGGCTGGTGCAGCAAACTCCAACATAAGCGTTTCCGTTGCGGTGCTCACGCGCACATAGGCAGGCATGTCGTAGATACTATCCACGATTTTCTGACTGCCGTAGTCAAAGCCAGGCAGGTCTCTCAGTTTGTGAGCGATACCGTTGGTGGCAGCTGCCAGGAATAGTGCGGTTTTTACCATGTTGCCGACCGTGCCGGCTTCGCCTTCGTCCGCAGCCAGCCAGTTTTCGGCGTCTTCCTTGCCCTTTTCCGCTCCGATATAGCCATCCAGTATATCTGCCAGTTCCTGCTCAACTGCCTTGAACCCTTCCGCGCAGTAGCAGTCGTTGAACTCCAATTTCCTCGCCAACCTTTCGGAGTCAATCCAGCGCTTCCAGTCAATGAATACCAATCCACGAGACTGGTCATATTCTTCAAGCTGATTGTGATAGTTTTCAACGAATGCGTCTTTTTCCTCTGAACGTATTCGCTCTTTCAATTCTTCAGTAACTTCCTTTCGGTCCTCATCTGATTCTTTCTTGCTGGCCTCACGAGCGATAAGCGCGTCCACCATCTGGGAGGTCGTATAGGCATATGCGTTCTCCTCCGCATAATTCATCATCAGGTTTACATGAAGGGCATGCAGCTGGCCTAACTCGGAAGTAATACCGATTTCATCATCAAGTGCAACGCAGTAAGAGAATTCAGTTTCTTTTTTACACTGCCCCTGCAAGTCCGACTCACTGATTCCTATTGCAAAGGCGGTCCGGCTCCACTCGAAATCCATTGGCTCTGGCCTAAAGTCTTCAACCACGCCATTCAGGGCTTCCGTTTCGCAGAGATTGACACCTTCGCGATTCTCCGGGAGGCCACTCAAGTTAAACGGCTGCATTTGCTCTTCACGGACTTGTGCATCTGTTCGCACAAGCTCTTGCAAACGCGCAGTCCATCGATGTTGCACAAACTTCAGAAGCACCTTCCCTTCTGCAGGATGATGTATGGCCGGCAGCGCACTTTGCGCATCAACATCCGGGAGCAGTACCGAATTTACAACAGGCTGCACTTCGGTTATCAGGCCTTGCTCATTCACTTGGTATTCAAGCAGCGTTTCGAAAATTTCGGAAAACATGTAAACCCAACCGGGCGTCAGTTTTCGAACACAGTAATGAGTTTGACCAAGCGCAACGTTAGGTGGACGGAAATTGGAGGGTAAAACAACCTCTTCCTGACTGATCGCCCAGCGCACAGGATATAGCGCGACAGTCTTGGTCTGGAGCGGGCAAACCTGCGCCGCTGAATCGATGTCTTGATCACCCTGCAGAAACGCTGAGCTGTTAGCACTACCCATGAACCAGTCCCTCCGTTGACTTTTTCTCGGCGAATTCTGCAATTCGAGCTATGGCTTTACCTGGCGCTGAGGAGTCTTCCTCCCAGAGGCTCTGCACATCACCGTCATCAAAGGCCTGCTGTCCAAGCCAGCCAATCGTATTGATATAAAGAGCTATATCACGGGTGCTGTTCAACCCCCGCTCCTTCGCCGCTTTGACTAACGCGGCAACGACGTCCCACTGCTGCTCGTTTGCATCAGTTTGCTGAATTAAATGGGGAAAATAGTTCCATGCATGAAGCTCAAGCTTTCTGAGGGCTGTTTTTTCTGCGGCTCGCTCCATCGCGCCTTGATGTTCCTCACGAATATTGAACAGTTCTGTCTGCCGCCCACTCTGGGGTTGATCATTGTGGAAGTACTCCCACTCCCCGCTACGGCGATCCTGGATGACAAAAAGATTGCACGGCCCCATCAACCGCCGCACATCTTCACCCGATGAATCCAGCTTCAAAAGGTGTCGCGAAACCTCAGGATCATAGAACCGGAAAACAACCTTATCCCCTGTGACCACCCTCGCCAAAATCAGTCCACGCAGGTGGTCTATGACCTCTGAAAAGTGGCAGTCAGACTGCATTGCGATGGCCACACCCTGAGATTTCCACTCTTCAAAACATTTGATCGCGAGACAGCTCCCCACCCCTGCTTCGACAAGCCACGGCGAGATTTCCAATAGGTCAGCGAGTTCCGTTCCCCGGTAAAGCGCATCACACTTAGGCACTTCAATTTCGCGATAAATAACCTGGGGCAAGTTATTTACTTTCGCGCCGTCAATAAGAATGAACGTATTCCCCGTGCCGGGAAGATCGGCAAACTTACCCATCAGACCGAACCTCGTGATTCTGTTGAGCAAACCTGGCAGATCCCCTTACCCTGATTCGCTCCATTCTTGATAGCGCGTATCTGATCCGCCTTTGCAATCAGCCTTTTGGGCGCGTCCGGTAACTTTTCAGGCGGAACGCTTACAACGCCCGTTTTTTCTACCAGCCCAGGCATCTCCGGCACCTGAACCTTCTGGCCACTCCCCTTGCCCGGCGAACCACCCGCATTCAGTTTGATTGCTGCGCCACCCATGGCGACGCCGCTGGGATCAATTTTCACGAAGCTGCCACCCGCCTTTAGTGTAATTTCTGCACCCGCTTCAATAACGGCCTTCTGGCCGGCCTTGATATGCAGTTCGGTGCCGGAGTCACTGAGCCAGGCACTGCCGGCCTTCAAGTGCAGTGTGCCGGTAACACTGAAGCTTTGGTCCTTGCCGGTTAGTTCGCGCTTCTCGCCATCCACGGTGCTGTGCTGGTTTCCCTTGATATGGCTGAAGTCGTTGTTTTCGACGGTACGGTGGCTGTCGTTCCCGATAACTTCGGTGCGGTTGTTTTCCGTCAGCAGGTCCAGGTCTTTCTGGGCGTGGATGTAGATCTGTTCTTTGCCGGCTTCATCTTCAAACCGCAGTTCGTTGCTGCCCTCGCCCTTGTGGGTCTGGGTCTTCAGCGTGGTGCGAGTCTTGTGTTCCGGCAGTCCATAAGGCGGAGTGTTGGTGCCGTGGTAGGTTCTGCCCGTGATGATCGGCTGATCGGGATCGCCGTCCAGGAAAGACACGATGACTTCGTGGCCGATTCTGGGCAGAGCCATAAAGCCATACTGGCCGCCGGCCCAGCCCTGGCTGACTCTGAGCCAGACGCTGCTGTGTTCATCATTCTTTGAGTAGCGGTCCCACGGGAACCTTACTTTGACTCGCCCGTGTTCGTCGCAGTGGATTTCTTCACCCTCCGGACCGGTGACGATGGCGATCTGGGGGCCATCCATGAGTGGGCGGTTTATGGTATTCGGGCTGGGTCGCCAGGTACGGTCAGCGGGGATGGCCTGGAAGTCGTTGTGGTAAGTGGTGAGGCCACTGCCGCCCTCTTCTTCCAGGGCCTGGGGCTGTTCGCCCTTATGGGTCACAGCAGTGAACAGCCATTCCCGGTTCAGGGGTTGGTTGTCGTGTTCGGTCAGTTCCGTTTTGGCGCCGACGGTGAAGTCCGGGCGGTTGCTTTTGCCGGTGGCGGTGCTCGCGTCGTTTCTTAGTCCGTCCAGTCTCGATTCGGTAAAGGGCTGGCCGCTGGCGTCGGCCTTGAAGCGGCCGGGGTAGTCGTAGTGCTGGTAGTCTTCCCGCTGGCTATCCAGTTTATCGGCCTGGTGTTCGTGCATCAGGGCGTAGGCGGGGTTTTTGAAGGTGTAGTCCTTCATGGCGACGGAAGCGGCTCTTACCCGTTCCTGGTAACTGAATCGGAAGATGGCTGGTTGTCTGGTGCTGCCGCCGGCTTTGGCGTTGTATTCGGAAGGCGCCAGTTTGGGGGCGTCGCCGTGGTGGTCGGCGATGATCAACTGGGGCTGTTCTTCGCCATTTACATCGCCGTGGCTGTAGCGATAGTGCCAGCCCTCTTCGGCAGAGAGGCGTTCGATAAAGGATAAGTCGCTTTCCCGATGCTGAACGCAGTATTCCCGCTCGATGGGGGGGCGTTTCAGGTCGAAGGTGGTGTCGATGATGCCCCGTTCTTCCAGCAGGGTGCGCACGATGGCGTCGGTGGCCTGGGTCTGGAAGATGCGGCTGTTGTGCATCAGGCCCAATCGCCATAAGGGCGGCTGGATGATGATTTCGTAGCGGGTGCGGCGGTGGCCGATGTCGCCCCGGGCGAATTCGTTGACCACGCCGGTGAAGCGGCGCATAGGCTCGCCGTTCTGCCACACCACCAGATCGACCGGTTGTTCCAGTACGTCAGACGCTGACATGTGCGAAAAGGTGCTGGCCAGGTCCAGCCGGCCGTGGAACAGGCTCGACAGACTTTCCGTCAGCTCGAAGCCGACAACGGTGAAAAAATCCCGGGGGAGTCCGCCAATGGTGGCGGTGAACTGCAGTCCACTTGCCTGGGGCATGTCTTCGGTCCTTGAAGATCCTGATGGCTTTTACTTATTGGGCGCCCTTCCTGAGCAATGCAAAGTATAACGACCCGGGGCAAAGATGTAACCCCAAACCGAGGAGACATGGATCACGCCTTGCGGCCTTTATTTCTGGCTGTCCTGCCGATACCAGCTACCCGAGGCAACGAAAAACGGATTCAGGACATCCTCCTTTCCGTATTTCAACGGAGTGCCGTCCAGAGTTTCGACCTTGCCACCCGCTGCGGCGAGCACCGCATGTGCTGCGCCGGTATCCCACTCGCAGGTTGGGCCCAGCCTCGGGTAAATATGCGCCTGACCTTCTGCAATCCGGCAGAATTTGAGGGAACTGCCTGCCTGGACAAGTTCATGGGAGCCGAGTTTATTGATGAAAGCCTTGGTATCGTCGTTCAGATGGTTTTTGCTGGCCACAACCAGAACCGTATCTTTTGGCTCTGTCACAGAAATCCGGTGGATTTCGCCGTCAGAATCCCTTTTAAAAGCGCCCGCGCCGATAGCGCCCCAGTAGGCTTCATTCAGTGCCGGAGCCGTGACCACTCCAAGCACTGGCTGACCATCTTCAATCAATGCAATGTTGACGGTGAATTCGCCGGTTCGCTGAGTGAAGTCCTTGGTGCCGTCGATGGGGTCAATGAGCCAGAACCGGCGCCATTGTTTGCGTTGTTCCCAGGGAATGTCTGCGTCTTCTTCGGAGAGGACCGGGATGTCTGGGGTCAACTCACGTAGGGCGTCGACGATGATTTTGTGGCTAGCAAGGTCTGCTGCAGTGATTGGGGATTCGTCGGCTTTAAAATCAATCTGAAAATCCGTGATGTAGATTTCATGCGCTTTTTCACTAGCGTTATCGGCGATTGCCGAGACTTCCGTAAGAAGCGATTTGTATTGCATTGCTGATTTCCATGTTTTGCGTCAAAAACTGGGAGGACAGATTGAGCCTCAAACCAAAAGTAGAAATGCCCCCCCCATTAGAACAAGGGCTTTACCTTGATTGAAGTAATGATTTTTATCGCCAGCGTAGGAATATTGGCAGCGATCGCCATCCCCTCTTATCGATCTTACGTCATTCGCGAAAAGCTTAGCGAACCTTTAGGGATAATAGCTTCAGCAAAACCAGCGATATCGGAACATTACGCCAACGAAGGGACGTTAATGCGACCTACGAAATTCCATTCCTAGTAACACTAGGCAGCAATTTAAACGGACTACCCAGTGTAATCGGCGCAAGCCCAAGTGGTCGTCCGGGCGCTCCCATCGGGGTGACTCTTGGTGTAACAATAACTAATATGGACAGCTGGACAGGCAATACCGTAACTAAGGTCATTCATGGCAGCAGATTTTTCACACCTCAGCATCATCTTTCATCACCCCCGCGCAATTACTGAAAACGGCAGTTCCGGCAGTCAGGTTCGTCCCTATAAGATGCTAACAGCCTTTCGGCAGTTGGGAGTCAAGGTCACTGAGGTTACCGGGGATAAAAGGACCCGGTCCGCAATCATGCGAGATACAAAGGCGCGCATAAAGGCTGGTGAAAAATTCGACTTCGTTTATTCGGAAAACCTGACCATCCCATTCGCAATGTCTGAGAGTCATCGCCTGCCACTGAATCCACTGCTTGATCACCGCTTCCTGACATTCTGCAACAAAAGCAAAATTCCAGTTTCAATGTTCTACCGCGATGCATACTGGAGAGACGGTTCGTACCGGGAAATGCTCCCCTGGTTTGGACGTGCCATTACAGTTCCACTTTATTGGTTTGATTGGCTATGGCAAATGAAGTATCTAAGCTTGCTGTACTTGCCATCAAAAGCGATGGGCCTGAAACTGCCATGGACCAATAAATTTAGTCGGGTGGAAGGCTTGCCACCCGGATCCGAGATTTTTGATGACGCCACAGGAGTCAAGTCAGGCGGTTCTGACCAAATCAACCTTTTCTATGTAGGTGGCATAGAGCCGCCCATGTATGATCTCAGACCGCTTTTAACAGCAGTGAAAAACATGAAGTCATCTGTCTCATTGACAGTGTGCTGTCGAGAAAAAGAATGGATCAAATTGAGCGATCTGTACCGAAGCTATATAAATGATCGGGTCCAAGTCGTTCATCACTCAGGCAAAGAGCTCATCAGACTCTACAAAAACAGTGACCTGTTCGCACTCGTACGCAATCAGCACAGCTACCTTGACTTCGCAGTTCCCACAAAAGTCTATGAGTCTGTTGGTTTCGCGCTCCCGATATTGTGCTGTCCGGGCGACGAAACTGCGCGCAGAGTTGCTTCAGAGGGGCTAGGTTGGGTCGTAGATCCTGAGGAGATCTCTAATTTTCTGCAAGAGCTTTCAGACAACCCTAAATTGATAGAAGATAAGAAAAAACGTTTAATTGAGATTCGAAAGAATCATAGTTGGACGAGCCGAGCAGCTTCAGTCTGTAACGATATGACAAAACGGGCTAGTAAAACGGCTTTAAATCATCAACAATGATTTTTGCTGGGCTTATATGAGAATTAGAAGGCGCAGATCGATATCTTTCCAGGTTATCAAAAAAACCACGAATTCTTTCCTCCGAATAATTGGAGAGGACGACATTTCTGCCAATGCCCTCCTGACGCTCAGTGCTCTTTCTCATAACTAAGCAGGGCAAACCGATGTAACTGCTTTCTTCTTGATTGCTGCCGCCATCAGTGACCAAAAACTGCGCCTGCGCGAGAATGCCTGTAAACTCGAAATAGCTTAATCGTTTCCGAAGCTCGATTCCTTGTTCTGCTTGGAGACGTTTAAAAAGCCCGGCATTTCGTAAGCGATGTTCCGTCGGTGGGTGCATTATGAATAAGATCTTCTGCTTACGCGAAATCTGAATAACTTGATCTACGATCCATTCAAGACGGGCAGAACGGAAAATGTTCTCGTATCGATGAATTGACACAATTCCAAAATCTGAGCGTGCACTTTTACTTGCCATCCTTGCTGCCAGTTTTGTTGCATCTAGCATGGTATTTCCATGAGTATGAACAATCTTCTTATCATAACCTTTTAGGTTAGCGACAGAAGCATCATCAGGACAATAAAATATGTCCGCCAACCTGAAGGTGGAAAGCCGTACAAGCTCCTCGGGAAATGGATGAAATAGATTAAAGGATCTGAGTCCACTCTCGATATGACCGCACTTAAAACCCATCCGTTTTGCGGCCAATGCCCCGATCAGAGTCGAGAAAGTGTCGCCATGCACTAAAACTATATCTTTACTGCCTTTCGCACGGCCAGCCCAGCACTCCGACGAGCGACGCGTGCGTTTCTCGCAAAGGTAGGCCCATTTGGGAACTTGTATTTTTTCTTTTATATCTGAACCGGTAGTAACGTATGAATCGGGCTCAGGTAGCGAGAAATCATTAAGAATATCATTCATCGTTTCCTGGTGTTGACCTGAGTGTATAAAATTATAGGAGACACCTTGATCCTGAAGCATCTTCATAATAGGGGCCATTTTAATGAGCTGCGCTTTAGTACCAAGAAAAACGTGGATCATTAGACTACCTAATCAAATAGTTAAAATCTGGCAGCTGCAAAAATATCCGTCATTTTATTCAACGGCGTTTACCTGAAGGTTTATTAGTTCCAGCATACATCAATGCTGTTATCTGCTCTGAGACCAACCCAACCAAAAAAATAGTAAGTGATGTAGTAAATAGCAATGCACTCATGTTAGTAAAAGTTCCAAAATTATGGAAGGTATACCCATAATATCCAACGCCTAAAAGAAACAAGAAAAGCGCAATCGGCACAAACATTTTCAAGGGGGAATAAAGCGTTCCAATTTTGAATATAATCAAAAGAAATCGAGCACCATCCCGCACCGGTTTAATATGACTCTTGCCGACACGCTTAGCGGCATCAATTGGCACGTAGCCTACTGTATAACCTGCTCTGAAAAACGCCATAGTTGAAGTTGTGGGATAGGAAAAACCATTTGGCAGTAGGTAGAGAAACTCGAGAAACTTTTCTCGCCTTACGGCACGAAATCCGGAAGTCAAATCCTCGATTTTGTGTCCGGTCATATAGCTTGCAATACGGTTGTAAAGTTTATTGGCAATACCTCTCCCCACACTTGCCTGTGATCCAGCTTGCCTGGCGCCCACAACCATATCGAAACCTTGGTCAACCTTCTGCAATAACCGAAAGGCATCATTTGGGGAGTGCTGTCCATCTCCATCCATGAAAAGGATTACATCTCCTGCTGCGGCTCTCGCACCACTTTTGATAGCCGCACCGTTTCCTTTAGAGTACGGATGACGAATCACTCTCGCCCCAAGGTTTTCAGCGATATCACCTGTGCCATCAGATGAGCCATCATCAACAACAATAATTTCTTTGAGGTTAGGTAGAGCCAGCAACCCCTCTACTAATAACTTTATTGACGCAGATTCATTTTTTGCCGGTATAACTATCGATACTTCCATATGCAGATTCACCTTTTATGTTTTTGTATGGACCTGCAGCTTTAGTCTTTGACTGCACCTTCGCTGACTGAGATGTCACTTCTTACCACATGAATAAAGTGCTCCACTTGTTCAAGTGGTGGCGACTCTATGGCCGCTCGACCAGTCAGATCGTCGAAACGCAACCGCTCCCTTACATAACGAGCGTCTTCAAGTGCCTGCTTGTAAAGCCCTGCATTCGCCTTATAGGCAGCAATATTCATCCTCATGTGTAGCGAGGACCGAGATTCCAGGGCCTTATTGAGCATTGCCAGTGCCTTCTCTTTCGCACCGACCCGTAGTAGGGCTAATCCATGATAGTAATGAAGGTGAGCGTATGCCAGCGACTCAGGGGATTTGTGGGACGAGCTGTTCAATAGTTTTTGCGTAATCGCAACGACATCATCATCTGATATCCCGTTGCATTCATTTGAGGACGCACTGGTCAAGAGGCTGTTCAGGAGGCCAAAATCTGTGTAACGATAAGGTCCCGACTCCGAGAGCGACATAACTTCAGCCATGTCCTCCGCTTTGACACTGCCCGTCATGCACTGAACCAGGACCTGAGTCAGTCTTAAACGAAAATCTCCTGGAATACGCTCGGCGGCATCGTCCAGCAATTTTCGCGCCTCTAAACCTTGACCGCTTGAGAACAACATACTTGCGGCTTCGGTCTGGGAGCGCACTGAATCGGGTTTTTTAACAGCCCAAACCATCGTAAGTTTCTGATAGTCACCCCACAAATTGGATGCGGAGTATGTAAATGCAGCCATTACTCCAACCAGAATAAGGCTCAATATGGTTTTAAAAGGAGGTCGCAAATAGTCAGCGCCCCAAAGAATAAGCGGGAGAAAAAGAAACGCGCTCCCAAGGTAAATACGATGATCAAATTTCATTTCGAGGCCAATTGTGGTCGACTCAACACAAAGAGACGCAAAATAGAAGAGAATGACAAAAGACACGACTGGCCGGCTTTTACGCATAAAGACTGCGAAGCTTATCGATCCAATCACCGTTATAGCAGATAAAAACGTCGTTATTGGGGAAAAAAAACCGCGACTGACAGATAGCTCATCATAAAAAATCTGACCGCCAGCCGAACTCGGTGCAAACCAATTGTGCAGATAAGAAAGTACCACCCTGAATTGCGTCATCACCCGTTCATATGGTGAAAAATCTCTGTTGCTGTAATCGTTAAACCAATTTCCCAAAAACGGACCTTTTAAAAGCAGCACTGCAAGCGCGACAGAAGGTAGGATCAGCGCAACCCATTTCCATAGACGGTTAAGCCTCGGCATTTCAGGATTTGCAGAAACTATCGTTACTTCAAGACACAAAATTAATAGCACAAGAACTGCGCCATTCTCTTTCGAGAAAGTTGCCAATACAGTTCCCACGCCGATCCCCAACGTCATGCAACTATAAGCTTTTAAAGGATTGACGCATATCCTTGTACGACCATAGAGGTAGACCAACATTCCGGTAAAACAGAACGTGGTTGCAAGCATTGCCATGCGCTGAATCACGTAAAGCGTTGTTGAGGTGAGATAAGGATGGAGCAGCCACAATCCGGCGGTCAGCAAGGCCACCCAGACACCTCGCTGGTAAGTGACGCAAACACCGACTTGCATAATTTTCAGGGTAAGAGCGAAAAGGAGCGTGCCGTTCAAAAGATGAAGCAGGACGTTGGTGTACTTAAACCCCGATGGGTCGGCTGGCCAAACATTCGAATTCAGCAAGAACGTAAGAAGGGATATTGGGCGGCCGGTGGGGCCTGAAAATCCACCGAAAACATAGGACTGAAGGGTTTCCCAATCGGCCACACCACCATTAAGGCCAAGCGCTCGAAGGTTCGGAAAATCATCAAATAGAAATGGGCCAGATAGCCCCGGATAGTATACTGTGTAACCAATGATCAAGACGAGTATCCAACATACGGAAGCCGTCAAATTTCTCTTGTTGAAAAAGTGTTGCATGTTGCTCTACATATAAATACGAGTCAAAAATTACCTAGCCGCTCATCTGCAATTCGTGGGCAAATATTTGGCCGGCAAAGAACTCGACCGGCAAACCCACTTAATACTTCCAACAGATGTAACCGCTGACACTTCAAGAGTATCACCTAAAACCTGGGAATTAACGTTGTTTCCGTACGTTACTAGAACTACTCCAGTTCCACCCGCGCTCCCGGCATCCACCGATGACACGTAAGTGCCGTCAATTTCAGAAGCAATGGGCAAACCCAGCGAAGCATTAGAAGCCGGAAAGTTACCACGCTGCTCATAATACTCAGACATTGCAACTTTCGCCCCAGCAGCAAGGCTAAGCCCCTCAGACACCTGAGATCGGATAGTGAATTCCTGGTAAACTGGGACTGCAACTGCGGTGAGAATACCAATGATTGCAACCACGATCATAAGCTCAATCAAAGTAAAACCTTTGGATGTCTTCATAATCTCTACTCTCTCGAAATCTCAAATCATGAAACAGCACAAGAAGAGCTACATAGAGATCTTATAGGGGCTATTTTTTTATGCTCCAAGATCCACAGCTGTTTCGGTGTGTGGCGGCCTGATCGGCGGATTTACCTCTCGACGACATCGCCGAGAACTTCAACTTTGAGCAAAAAAAAGGCCCGCTGAGCGGGCCTTCTGTTCAGACTCCGATTTGATTACCGGCAGTTTGTAGGCAGGTACTTATCTTCTAGAGAAGTTGAACGGCATACCCACTGGATGCTTCCCGCAGAAGTGACAGCAGAGACTTCCAACACGTCATTGAGGATCTGTGTGTTCACGTTGTTGCCGTATGTGACTTGAATAACGCCATTTCCACCGGCGCTTCCGGCATCAACCGAACTGACATACGAACCGTCAATATTAGCGGCTGCAGAGAGTCCCAACGAACCGTTAGCACTGGGGAAACGACCAGTTTGGTTGTAAAACTCTGCCAAAGCTGTTTTGGCGCCTGAAGCGAGACTCAGACCTTCAGATACCTGCGCACGAATCGTATAGTCCTGATAAGCCGGAATAGCAACCGCCGCAAGAATACCAATGATCGCAACAACGATCATCAGTTCGATAAGAGTAAAACCCTGTTGAACTTTTTTCATGTGTTATCTCCAGATTCTTGTAAGTCATACTCCTGAAGGAGCAGCCTGCATGGACTAAAGCATCTGCCGTGCCAACTCGGACCCTCCACTAACTTACATCGTATTATCAACCACATACCATGGACGCGCCTATGAACAAGACTTACATTGCGCCGGACAAATGTGCCGATGATGGTCAGCCGGTGACGTTTTTTGTCACCCTCTACCCCTTCTTAACGGTCACAGGTTCTCGCGCCTCCCTGCTTCAATAGTTTTTTCTGCAGTGAACGAAAATCCTGATCGCTTTCCAAACGCAGGCCTTCCATCTAAACTCTGGTAATATTTCAAAACACGATTTCAGCAACTTAGGCAGCATTGTTAAACACCTATGGCTACTGACAAGAACAACGTAACGCTCACCGGCCTGGCCCGGCGATTTGTCGACGACGGGTTGCTGGAAGAGGCCACCGCAAAAGACGCCTTCATCCAGGCATCCCAGAACCGCATTCCGCTGATTACTTATCTGGTTCAGAACAATCTGGCCAACAGCAGTGGGCTGGCTTTTTCAGCGGCGATGGAGTTCGGCGTTTCAGTGCTCGACCTGAGCTCGTTCATGCCGGAAATGATGCCGGAAAAGGCGGTAGACGAGAAACTGATCCGCAAACACAACGCGCTTCCTCTCTACAAACGAGGTAACCGTCTGTTCATTGCGGTATCTGACCCGACCAATATTCAGGCGCTTGACGAGATTAAGTTCAACACCGGCCTCAGCACGGATGCCGTGTTAGTAGATGACGCGAAGTTGCGGGATGCCATCGACAAGTTCCTTGAATCCCAGGACACCACCATGGGTGACCTGGACGATGCTGACCTTGAGGGCGTCGAGACCGAAGGCGGCGATCAGGACGATGACAACGCGGTGGTTGCCGCCAGCGATGTGGACGATGCCCCGATCGTCAAATTCGTGAACAAAATGCTGCTTGACGCAATCCGGGGTGGAGCGTCGGACGTCCACTTTGAGCCTTATGAGAAGGCGTATCGTGTTCGCTATCGGACTGACGGCATCCTGAAAGAGATGTCGCGACCTTCCATAAAGCTGGCCCCCAAGATCGCAGCCCGCATAAAGATCATGTCCCAGTTGGACATTTCAGAGCGACGCGTTCCCCAGGACGGCCGGATCAAGATGAAGCTGTCCAAGACCAAGGCGATCGACTTCCGGGTTAATACACTGCCTACACTCTGGGGTGAGAAAATCGTGCTTCGTATCCTCGACCCCAGCCAGGCAAAAATGGGCATCGATGCGCTGGGCTATGAGGACGACCAGAAGCAACTGTTCATGGACGCATTGGTGCAGCCCCAGGGTATGATTCTGGTTACCGGGCCCACCGGCTCCGGTAAAACGGTTTCTCTTTACACCGGCCTGAACATCCTGAACACACCGGAGCTGAATATTTCCACGGCCGAAGACCCGGCGGAAATCAACCTGGAAGGCATCAACCAGGTGAACGTTAACACCAAGGTTGGATTGGGATTCGCAGAAGCTCTTCGTGCTTTCCTACGGCAAGACCCGGACGTGATCATGGTGGGTGAGATCCGGGACCTGGAAACCGCTAACATTGCCATCAAGGCCGCGCAAACCGGCCACCTGGTCCTTTCTACCCTGCACACCAATAGTGCCGCCGAAACGCTGACTCGTATGATGAACATGGGTGTTCCTGCCTTTAACATCGCCACGTCGGTTAGCCTGATTATTGCCCAGCGTCTTGGCCGTCGACTCTGCAATGCGTGTAAAGAAGGTGCAGATGTCCCTCAGGAGCTGCTTTTGAAGGAAGGGTTCACACAGGAACAAATTGATACAGGCTTCACGTTGTACCGCCCCAAGGGCTGTGATAAATGCAATGGAGGGTATAAAGGCCGCGTCGGAATTTACGAAGTGGTCAAGATTACCGAGAACCTGGCCAGCATGATTATGGAAGAGGCCAGCTCCATAAAAATTGCAAAACAGGCCGAGGCCGAAGGCTTCCGCAACTTGAGAAAGTCCGCCCTTCGAAAAGTGGTTGAAGGTGTGACCAGTCTCGAGGAAGCCAACCGCGTGACGAAGGATTAAGAAGTATGGCTCAGAAAGCAGAAAAACTTCAGGCGTTTGTCTGGGAAGGTAAAGACCGAAAGGGCAACAAGTCCAAGGGCGAGGTGTCGGGAACAAACTTGGCGTTGGTAAAAGCCCAGTTACGAAAACAGGGCATTGTTCCGGATAAAGTCAAGAAAAAGCCCAAACCCCTGTTCGGTGGTAGCAAGAAAATCACGCCTTTCGACATCGCGATGTTTACACGCCAGATGGCAACGATGATGAAGGCCGGCGTTCCCTTGGTCCAGAGCTTTGACATTGTCACTGATGGGCTTGAAAACCAGGGTCTGCGAGAGTTGATTTCGGCCGTCAGGAACGACGTGGCTTCAGGCACCAGTTTTGCGGGTGCACTCAGGCGTCATCCGAAGCACTTTGACGATCTTTACTGCAACCTGGTGGATTCCGGTGAAAAGGCTGGTGCGCTGGAGCAGATGCTGGATCGGATTGCGATGTATTTAGAGAAGACAGAAATTCTTAAGAAAAAAGTCAAGAAAGCAATGACTTACCCTATTGCTGTTGTGGTTGTCGCTATTGTCGTGACCGCCATTCTGCTGATTAAAGTCGTTCCGCAGTTCGAGAGTCTTTTCCAGGGCTTTGGGGCCGATTTGCCGGTATTTACACAGTTCATTATTGGGATATCAGAATGGGTGCAGAAATGGTGGTTCGCAGTTCTTCTGGGCATAGTGGGCTTCATTTTTCTTTTTAAAGAGGCAAAAAAGAAGTCCCAGAAGTTCTCAGATCTCGTTGACAAGTATGTACTCAAATTGCCAGTGGTCGGCGAAATTCTGGACAAATCCGCCGTTGCCAAGTTCGGCCGCGTGCTTTCTACCACCTTCGCCTCGGGCGTTCCTCTCGTGGATGCCCTTGAATCCGTGGCAGGCGCCACCGGTAATGCCATCTATCGCGATGCCGTTATGAAAATCCGTGACGACGTTTCCAGCGGCACACAGCTTCAGGCCTCCATGAAAACCACCGGCGTTTTCCCGGTTATGGCCGTCCAGCTCACTTCCATCGGTGAGGAGTCCGGTAACCTGGATGAAATGCTGGAAAAGGTTGCCGACCACTACGAGTCGGTTGTCGACGACATGGTCGACAACCTGACAGCATTGATGGAACCCATGATCATGGCTGTGCTTGGCGTACTGGTCGGCGGTTTGATCGTGGGCATGTACCTCCCAATCTTCCAGATGGGTCAGGTCGTCTGACGGGATGCCAATGTTCGACACGCTACTCTCAACGCCGTGGCTTCTGGTCACGGCGGTTGCTTTTGTTTCCCTCTGCGTCGGCAGTTTCCTCAACGTAGTGATCCTGCGTCTGCCCAAAATGATGGAGCAGGACTGGCGCTGCCAGTGTGAGGAGTTTCTGGAACTGCCAGAGGAGAGCCGCAAGCCGCCTCAAAATGTCACGCTCTCCTCCCCTGCATCCACCTGCCCTTCCTGCGGCCATAAGATAAAGCCCTGGGAAAATATTCCCGTAATCAGCTACCTGGTCCTCAAGGGCAAGTGCTCCTCCTGCAAGACCGGCATTTCGCCCCGTTATCCGATCATTGAGGCCGTCACAGCAATCTTCTCTGTGGTCACCATTCTGGCCATCGGCCCCAGCTATGCCGCGCTCTGGGCGCTGTTACTGGTCTGGACGCTGATTGGCCTGACGGTGATCGATTTCGACACCCAGCTACTCCCGGACAGTATGACCTTGCCCTTGATGTGGCTTGGCTTGATTCTGAACTATTTCAACACTTTCACCGATTTCAACAGCGCTTTCTGGGGCGCGGTAGCCGGCTATCTCGCACTCTGGTCAGTGTATTGGCTGTTCAAGCTGGTGACCGGCAAGGAAGGTATGGGGCACGGGGATTTCAAGCTTCTGGCCGCCCTGGGCGCCTGGCTGGGATGGGAGCTATTGCCTGCAGTCATTCTGCTTTCCTCCGTTGTGGGCGCAGTCGTGGGGATCAGCCTGATTGCCTTCCGCAAGCATGGTCGGGAAGTGCCAATTCCATTTGGCCCCTATCTGGCGGCCGCGGGCCTGCTTTGCCTGTGGTTCGGGCCGGAGATACTGGCCGCCTGGTATGGCTATCTGGGGCTTTGATGAAAAGAGCGATGAGGGTTGTTGGACTCACCGGCGGTATCGGCTCGGGTAAATCTACCGTCGTGCGCCAGTTTGCGGAGCACGGGGTTCACTGGGTAGACGCGGACGACGTGGCCCGGGACGTTGTGGAGCCCGGCAAACCCGCTCTGGCGGCTATATCAGAACACTTTGGTGGGCATATTCTGCTTGAAGACGGTTCGCTAAACCGGGCGGAACTGCGAACGCTGATTTTTCAGGATGAAAGTGAAAGAAAGTGGCTCGAACGCCTGCTTCACCCGCTGATCCGGGAAGCCATCATCGCCCGGCTCCATCCCCGGGACTATGAACTGCCCTACACTCTGCTGGTTTCTCCTCTGCTTCTGGAAACGGACCAGCACCAGCTGGTGGATAAAATTGTCGTGGTGGATGTGCCTGTTGAGGTTCAGATTGAAAGAACCGTGTCCAGGGACGACAATACGGCAGATCAGGTGCGCAGAATCATAGAGGCGCAAATGCCCAGGGAAGAGCGCCTGAAGAAAGCGGACTATGTCATCGATAATGCCGCCGGTACTGAACAGACGAAAGCCCGGGTGGCAAGCCTTCACGCCCGGTTCATGGACGAGTTTCAACGGACGACCTAATTGGCATCGAGTGTTTTTACCCCTCGCGCAACCATCGCCCTGACTGCCCTTGTCACCCTCGTTATAGCGCTGGGCCCGGCCGCGGCCCGGGGCGACCAGGAGCCTGTCAAAGCGGCCAGCAGCCTGCTGCTTCCGGAAAATCTTCCGCCTTCGTTCTATAACTTTGAACCCGAGGAATACTGGCGCGAGCCCAGAGATTCCTACTGGATGAGTTTTTCCAACTGGGTGATCCGCCAGGAAAGAACCCAGGGCCAGCGAATTCAGTCGCTGGGTGAGTGGGCCGACCGCGCGCTATCGGGAAGCCAGCAGGCGTTGCCCAATAATGAAAGCTACCTGCGCATCGGGTTTGCGACGGAATCGGAATACGGCGACCCGGCGCAGTTTGATCCAGAGGCCCGGTTTCGTCTGGACATCCCCACGGTAGAGCGAAAGCTTCGGCTGGTGATTGAAAGCGAGAGTGACGAACTGATCCCCATTGCCGAACGCCGCCGGATCCGCCAGCTGACCGCCGATGAACGCAGCGAAACCCAGGCAACCGGCGCCTTTCGCCTGCTGTCTAACGTAGGTGATGCCATCAATCTGAGCAATGATGTGGGCGTGCGGTTACGGATTCCGGCCGATGCCTTCTGGCGCGTAACCGCAGGCAAACAGTGGCAGAGCGCCAGCTCGCCCTGGTCCTTTGCCGTCAAGCAGCGCCTGTACTATTTCCATCAGGATGGCTGGGGCGCGCGTAGCTCCTTTGGCGCCGGGCGTGATCTTGGTAAAGGCTGGCAGGGGCTGTCGGCTTCCGAAATCGAATGGCTGCACACGGAAAGAAAGTTCGAGTTCTCCCAGGTTATGGGCGTCTACAAGCGCCTGAACAACCGTGCCACTATCAACCCCAGGGTTGGCATTCTTGGCGAGAGCCAGCCAGGCTGGCGTCACACATCGGTGTTCGCGGACCTTACCTGGCGCTACCGGCTCCATAGCGACTGGCTTTTCGCCGAGATCATTCCGGCTGTCGAGTTCCCCCGGGAGGAAAGCTTCAAGGATCGTGGCTCGCTGATCCTGAGGATAGAGCTCTATTTTTCTGGCAGTATTGCCTGGTCCGGCAGTATCGATCGCCCCTATTAATAACATCTTACGCGACCCTATTATGAGCCGACATCCTTCGCGGCCCGCCGCTGAGGCACTGACACTGACGCCCATCGCCACGGCGCGATCCTGCTTCAAAGACAAGTTCGGCGTGCCGCGCCAGCCAGGCCTGACCCGCCATGCCCATGCCCAGTTGGTGATTGCCGCACCTTTTGACCGTGAAGACGCGTTCAGGGGGCTCGAGACCTGCAGCCATCTGTGGCTGATTTTCCAGTTCCATGAAGCCGTGCGGGCGGAATGGCGGCCTGTTGTGCGACCGCCCCGTCTGGGGGGCAATCGCAAGATGGGAGTTTTCTCAAGCCGCTCGCCCTTCCGACCAAACAGCCTGGGGCTGTCTGTAGTGCGCAACCAGGGGCTGGGCCGGGACGAAGGCGGCAATCTGGTGCTGAACATCAGTGACCACGATCTGATCGACGGCACGCCGATTCTGGACATAAAACCCTACCTCCCGTTCGCCGACTCGGTTCCGGAAGCCAGCCTGGGCTGGGCGGACTCCGCTCCCACTGAGAAACTGAACGTGGAATTTCTGCCGGAAGCCGAGCAGCAGCTTGCCGACCTGCCGGCGGAGAAGTACCCGGACCTGAAAGCCCTGATTAACGATGTGGTCAGCTACGACCCCCGCCCCTCTTTCCGGCGGGGCCGGGACGAGGAGCGGATATACGGCGCTCACCTGTATGACCTGAATGTTCGCTTCCGCTTTGTCCAGACGGAATCCATCACACGTGTTCTGGTGCTGACCGTCTGTTAGACTTTGCAACTAGTATATCGACGACACAGGGAAACGTGCCTTGCCTCCGATGCGGTTTAACAGACGAATAGGCGTTCGGCCACTGGCAGCCAGGCTACTGGTGTACGTGCTGCTGTTCAGCGTGCTGCTGTCGCTGGCGGCGACCGGGGTTCAGATGATTGGGGAGGTTGACCGGCGAACCGCCGAACTGCAAAGCACCCAGGAAAAAGCGGCGGAGTTGGTCGCTGGCAGCATGAGCAACAACCTCTGGCTGATGAATTATTCCGAAGTGGCCAACAGTCTGGACGATATGCGGGCTATTCCCGCCATCCAGCATGCCCGCATCATCACCGCCAATGGCGAGGAATTCAGCACCGGCACCTACCCCGAAGGCCGGGTGATCAGCCAGACCTTCCCCCTGATCTTCAACCGCTCATCCGCGCAGAACCAGCAACCCATGGGGACGCTGACCCTGACCTCATCCATTGAGACCGTCTATGCGGATATCCTGGACCGGGCGCTGCTGACCCTGCTGTTCCAGTCGCTTTTTGTAATGCTGGGCACCCTGGGCTTGCTGCTGATCGTAAGATTCACGCTATCCAGGCACCTTGAGACCATCGCCGACTATGCCGCCCGCCTGAATCTGGATGCGCTGATTGAGCCGCTCCAGCTAAAGCGCAAGCCGCCGAAGCGCAGCGATGAGCTGAGCGAGCTTGAGCAGGCCCTGAACACCATGCGCCTGCAGCTTCTTGAAGACACCCGGTCGCTGCGCCAGACCTCGGCCCAGTCACAGGATGAACGGGATGAAGCCGTTCGCGCCAATCATGCCAAGAACCAGTTCCTGGCCAACGTCAGCCACGAATTACGCATCCCTTTGCAGTCAGTGCTGGGCTACGCCAACCTGCTGTCGGACACACCCCTGGATTCCGATCAGAAAGAGTATGTACACACACTGCTGAATGCATCCGAAGGCCTGTCATCGATCATCAATGATCTGCTGGATATCTCCAGCATGGAAGCCGGCAAGCTGGTTTTGGAGCATATCCCCTTCGATCTGCGGGATACTCTAAATGATCTGGTGCACATGCTGGGCGCCCGCGCCCGTGAAAAAGGCCTGGCGCTGGAACTGCGAATCGACGAGGACCTGCCATGGGCCATGGAAGGTGACCCGGTGCGTCTGCGTCAGGTGCTTCTGAACCTCACCTCCAATGCCATCAAGTTCACGGATTCCGGCCATGTGCTGATCAGCATTGAAGTGCTGGGGCGCCGCGAGGACAAGGTCCGCCTGAGAATGTCCGTTGAAGATACGGGAGTCGGTATCAGCCCGGAAGACGTCGAACTGGTCTACGAGCCCTATGTGCAGCTTGGCCAACGCTTTCAGCGGCAGTTACCGGGCGCAGGGTTGGGCCTGACGATTTCACGCCAGCTGGTGCGCCTGATGGACGGCACGATGGATCTGGAAAGCCGCCCTGGCGAGGGCTCCACCTTCTGGGTGGAACTGTCACTTACCGTGGCGCCGGAAAGTGGCACCCGGCCCCGGCCGGATACCAGCATGATTCGCGGCAAACGTATTCTGGTGGTGGACTCTTATGAGCTGTCCCGGAAAATCACCCTGGAAATGCTATCGCGGCACGACCTGGGTATTGAAGCCGTCAAATCCGCAGGGGAAGCGCTGACATCCCTGAGGCAGGCCGCCGACGCCGGCGCCGCGTTCGATGCCATTGTTCTGGATGGTTTTGTGCCCGATATGGACAGCGATCTTCTATGCCGTCAGATTCGCGGCAACCCCCAGTGGGAACACACCCGTCTGCTGATTCTGTCGTCAAACCCCCAGCGGGGCGACGCGGAGCATTTCCGGCAGGCCGGCGCCGACGCCTTTTTGAGCAAATCGCTGCGGGAATCCTGCCTGACCCCCATCCTTCATCAGCTGTTTGCCGATGCGGCAAAAAAGGAACGGCGCTTTCTTACACGCTTTTCCCTGCAGACCATCAGTGACGGCAGCCGACGCCAGGAACTGTCCTGCGGGCGCATGAAGGTTCTGCTGGTGGAAGATAACCCTGTTAACCGGACCCTGACCCAGCGGCTGCTGGAAAAACTGGGTTGCGATGTGATGACCGCAAACGACGGAGAGGCGGCCTCCAGCCTCTGGCAGTGGCATCCGTTCGATCTGATTTTCATGGACTGCGTGATGCCCCGGGTCGACGGTTTCGAAGCCACGCGACAGTTGCGCCAGTGGGAAAAAGACCAGGGCCGGCGCCCGGTGCCAGTGGTTGCGCTAACCGCCAGTGCCATGGAAAAAGACGAGGAACTCTGCCGCAAGGCCGGCATGGACTCCTTCGTTGCGAAACCGGTAAACATTGAAATGCTCAGAGCAGTTCTGGAACAATACTGTAAATCAACGATCCCGTCCTGATATACAGAACGCCAACCCAGATAAAGGCTTTATGAAAGTAGACTGCCCCACCTGCAAGAAAACCGTTGAATGGAACGACAAGAATCCATTCCGCCCCTTCTGTTCCGAGCGCTGCAAGATGATCGATCTGGGTGCCTGGGCCAATGAAGAATACCGGGTGCCGGCCGAGAATGCCTCGCCGGAAGACCTGGACCAGGGCGGCGAGACCACAAGCCACTGAACACACCGAACACCCACAGCCGCCTTAACCCGTTTTAAGTTGAGCGATTGTTATGGTGGCTTTAAAGTGTCGATGACATTTGCCAATTCCCAATGAAAGGTAGAAGCATGAAAGCGTCTCGTATTCCTTTGATTCTGCTGGCGCTGACCAGTTCATCTGTGTTCGCTGCTGATGCAGACATCAGCCTGACCAATGAGTCTGCCAAGGGCCAGATCAACTTTTTCCAGACCAATTCCGACATGCAGCTGGGCGCCGGTTACACCTACCATGAAGGCAGCCGCCATATCGGCAATATCGATTTTCACGCCCAGGGCCGCACTGCGGTCGGCAACCTGCCGACTACCGCCGGCCTGGGGCTTCGGGCGATTGCCTGGGAAGATGATCGTCTGGATGGCGGCGCGGTCGGGCTTGGTGGGTTTGCCACACTCAACATCCCTGAGGCACCCGGGCTGTCGTTCACTGGCGCCTTGCACTATGCCCCCAGCATCCTGTCTTTCGGCGATTCCGATGATATGACCAGCCTGGAGCTGCGCGCCAATTACCGGGTCATCCGCAATGCAGAGCTGTTTGTGGGATACCGGTATCTCAACACAGACTTTGAATTCCGCGGCGATCTCGACCTGGACGAAGGTCCGCTGGCAGGCATGAAACTCTTCTTCTGATCCCAAATCGTGCCCTGCCTCACTCTTTGTGACGCGCCCGGTTGATACAATCGGGCGACGTTTCACAAGGATGAAAGAGCGGGCATGTTTCCTAAAACCTTTAGCAAAAACAATCACCTGAAACCCTTCGCACTTTTGGTTTCGTCCAGCCTGTTGCTGTCTGCCTGCAGTCTGGGCAGCGACGCACTGGAAGACGCAGCAGGCCGCTCAAACAGTTTCCCGCCCGCTCAGAACTCCCTTGACGATTTCACGCCCAGCAGCACCGGTGACAGCAGCAACTCCGCCAACCTGGAATCGAATCAGATACGGGTAACCCTGGAAGTGCCGGCCTCCGTCGCCGGTGAAGACGGCGAGGAAACCCGCCGCAACCTCCGGATTGTGGAACCGGAAAGCCTGGAGGTTTATGAAACCGACCAGAGCCTGAACCCTCTCGACTATCCGAACGTCAGGATCCAGTCTGCACAAAACAATCGCAGAATCATTACCTTCGAAAACGGGCTGCCCCTGGCACCGACCGTGATTATCGAGGCGACCTACGGCGGCGAGACCCTTCGTTCGCTGGCTGCAGATGCCGACAGGGATGTGAAGATCAACCCGTTTTCGGAATACCTGGCCTCGGAGGTGCTGAGCTCCTACTCTTCAAGCGAGCTGAACCGGATTCTGGACTGTGTGAACGATTCCGAAGGGTCGCTCTGCCTGAACAAATACGTCTGGGGAACCCTGGCTGACCAGGTTCACGATTTTGAAATTGATATCCCCGGCACCCTCAACGTCCCGCAGGCTGTATCCTTTTTGGGCGAGCGGGGCGATTTCGCCAGCTACGTTTCTTCCATGGCCGAATACGCCCTGCTTGGCCGGTCGTCTTCCGGAAAAATCAGCGCCAGTTCCGCGGATTACAATACAGCGCTCTGGATCGCGGAGCTGGGCCAGACTTTTCGTGAATCCACCCTGGCCGGCTCCGGGCAATGGGGTGTTCGCTCCGCCACCGAGAAAACCGTCAGTGACCTGAACGGCACCGGGTATTTTTACCCCGGCCTGACGCTCACCAGTTTCGATGTCTTCGGCATCTCGGTGACCTCCCTGGCCAGCGATATTCCCTACAATCGGAAGACCCTGATCCATACGGCAACCGATGACTTTTTCGAGCGAAACGCCTGGAAAATCAACACCCATTCCTCATCCCCGGGTGCGGCTACCATTGAAGACAATACCCGTCTGCTGGCCGGCCGCGCGCTCTATCAGAGCATCACCGGGCAGGGCAGCTCCGAGACAATCGGTTGGACCCGCAACCCTTACTATCTCAACGCCTACGTCAGCGAACCCGCTGAGGGTTCCGAGAAGCCGGACCGGGTCGTCTCCGGTTATTTCACTGCCGGCAAAGCCATTGAGCTGGTGCCTGAAAGCGGCGACCTGAAGCGTGATCAGCTGCTGGAAGATCACTACATGTCGGTACTGGAGCTGAACCTCTTGCAGTCAGAGGACTTCGAGATCGGCACACTCAACTCCAGGGACTACAACGTCGTCTACCTGGCCACTGAAATAAAAGAATGCTACCCGGGTAACTGCGAAGCAACGGAAGTGATGGCCATTGAGTCCGGCATCGGGAGCTGGGAAATATCCGGCGATTCCGTCACCCAAGTTCTCACCACCCTTTCCCTGGCACGAGACAATGACGGAGTGGTGGACCCTTTCGTTCCGGATGCCAGAAACGACAGCTGGCTGATCAGCGAGCGCCCTTCCCGGGTATTCAGCGCCGGCGAGGGCCAGATCCTGAAGAGCCTGGGCAGGCTGAGCCTGGACCGGGACGAGAAATCCGCCCCGGAAGAAGAGCCCCAGGTTGGCAAGGGTGCCACCACGCCTGACGGCACACTCATGGCGTTCAATATTGACACTACCGGAATCGGAAAAGGTCTTCTGATTGCCGCAGAAGAAGCCGGCACTTCACGCCCCAGTACGGGACGCTTCCGTCTCCAGGGCATTGGTATGGCCATGGCAACAGGCAGCAACCGGCTGGCCCATTTCAACAATGCCCTGGTGACAATCCAGTCCTCAGCCAGCGCGGAACTTTCAATGAAGCGCTTCGACGTCGTGCATGATGTTGACGCCAAAACCGTTTCCACGCCTGATGCCGTCGACGCTTCCAGCCCAATTTCGCTTGCCTATACTGGCAGCGGGTCCGGGTCGGCCAGTTTTACCACCACAGATCTTACACTGGAAGGTTTCTACACCGAGGATCAGAACCAGTTCTATCTGCAGGTGCGCCAGACCACACCTGACGATCAGTTGCTTGGCCTGGTCGTGGCAACCCGCATACCCGAGTAATCCGCTACCGCCAAAATCGACGTACACCCTGCTATAATTCCGATCCAGTTCAGAGGAATGAGAGGGTTTATGTCTGCCGGTATCAAGGCTCTTGCGCTTGTAGTACCACTTGTTGTGTTCGCGATCTGGGGCGCATTGCACGTACCTGGTCCGAGTGACAACGGGCTCGGTGCCCACCAGGACATTTCATTGAGCGCCCTGCCGTCCATGCCACGATGGGCCGGGGCCGACCTGCCGGACTTTGCCAGCTACGAGGACGTAAACCAGAAAAAAGACGCCTTCTTTTCCTTTCTCTATCCGCGGATTGTTCTGGCCAACTCCAGAATTCTCATCGAGCGACAGTATCTGGAAACACTGAGCCGCAAGGAAACCCTGTCCAACTCCGAAACAGACTGGCTTGCGCAGCAGGCTGAACGCCTGAGAGTGGACGAAGAACCGGGCAGCGATGAAATGTTCCGGCGCCTGAGTAGCCGGCTGGATATCATTCCGCCCTCTCTGATCATGGCGCAGGCTGCTAACGAGTCGGCTTGGGGCACGTCCCGCTTCGCTCTACAGGGCAACAACCTCTTCGGTCAGTGGTGCTTTTCCAAGGGTTGCGGCATCGTCCCCAAAGGACGCGAGGAAGGCAAATCCCATGAAGTGGCGGATTTTGCCTCCCCCTATCGTTCAATCAGAAGCTACATCCAAAACCTGAATCGTCACCCCAGTTATCAGCTTGTTCGGGATCTGCGGAAGAAGGCACGGGAGAACGGCCGCCTGCCCAGCGGGTCTACCCTGGCGGCAGGTCTGATCAGTTATTCCGAGCGCGGTGAGGAGTACATCGAAGAAATCCGTGACATGATCAGCTTTAATGACCTGGCCTCTTACGATCAGGATTTTAGCCGGATGGTCCGGGAAACAGACACCACGGAACTGGCCCAGCTTGCGGCCAGCTCCAAACCCATTGCCCTATTACCGGGCCAGACCAACCAAGGCGCACCCGATAACGAGGGCTGATTTGATCAAGACCATTCTACCGGGGCCGTTAAAGGCAATTCTGGCCCTCATTCTGGTTCTGGGGAACACCTTATGGCTGTTCCCCATCCTTCTGTTTTTTGCCATCGTGAAGCTTGTTGTGCCAATTCCGCCGGTCAGAAAGGCCTGTACTATTGTACTCATCCGTATTGCCTGGCTCTGGATCGGCTTCAATAACCTGCTCAGTGACCTGCTGTTCCAGATCGAGTGGGACGTCCGCGGAACCTCCAACCTGAGCCGTGACCAGTGGTACTTCGTCACCTGCAACCACCAGAGCTGGACAGATATTCCGGTGATTCAGCACGTCCTAAACAGCCGCATACCGCTGCTCAAATTTTTTCTCAAGCAACAGCTGATCTGGGTGCCGTTTCTGGGTATTGCCTGGTGGGCGCTCGATTTCCCGTTCATGCAACGCCACACCCGGGAACAGATTGCGCGCAATCCGGCACTGCGCAATAAAGATATTGAAGCCACAAAGGCCGCGTGCGAGAAGTTCCGCTTTACTCCGGTCACTGTGTTCAATTTCATGGAGGGCACCCGCTTCAATCCGGCCAAACAGGCAGCACAGGATTCCCCCTATCGGCACCTGCTGAGGCCCAAAGCTGGCGGTACCGCTTTCGTGCTGAGCGCCATGGGAGACTCGCTGGCAACCATGCTGGATGTGACCATCGTCTATCCGGACGGCAGAAGTGGCATCTGGGACTATCTGTGCGGTCGCATCAACCGGATCATCGTCGACATCCAGACCCGCGACATTCCAATGCGTTTTCGGGGCATGGATTACGAGAACAACCCCGCCATCCGGTCAGACTTCCAGAACTGGGTCAGCCAGCTCTGGCAGGAGAAAGACGAGAAAATCGAGGAGCTGAAGGGCTGATTCAGAGCAACCCGAGCTCCCTTGCGCGAACGATCGCCTGGGTTCTGGATTTCACTTCGAGCTTGGCGTTGATTCTGCGGGCGTGGGTTTTCACCGTGTGCAGCGATATGTGCAATTTGTCGGCAATATCCTGATTGGAAAGCCCTTTGGCAATCAGCTCCAGAACCCCCTGTTCCCGCTCGCTGATCGGCTCTGCCAGCGTAGCAACGTCAGCCGCCTCGGCATAAATGCCGTAATGACGACCGATTTCCGCCACAAATGGCGTACTGGGCAGCTGGGGCCAGACTTTTTCCACCATCGGCTGGAGCTCGCGCTGGAGCTCGAAAAACGGGCTTATATAGTGCTCTTTCGCAGCGAGACCAATGGCTGCAATCAGGTCTTTCTGGCCAGCAGCAGGCCCTTTCTGGCGCCAGCTGATGACGCTTTCCAGAAGCCGGGCGTGAAGCTCCAGCCCGAAGGGCACCATTTCCTGGTGTTTATCACGAATGCTTTGGAGCGTTGCCGCGGCACATACCTCATCATCTCTGGCCAGTTCAAGCCGCGCCTGCAAGCAATCCAGGAGCCCTGGCATCATTGGAAACATATCCGGAACGCAGTTGGCAGACCGCCATGGACCCAGTCGCTCAAGCGCCTGGGAAGCGGCCTCAAATTGCCCTGAAGCCAGCCAGATGCTGCCTTTAAGCGCTTCCAGCACCGGCACATAGGCCGACACATCCACCCTCCAGGCCTGCATCGTGCGCTCTGCGCGTCCGATCCAGATGAAAGCCTCGTCTATCCGCCCGTGCGTGCGGCAGATCAATACCCGAAGCGCCATGGCCAGCAACAAGCCCAGATCCCGGGTCTGTTCTGCATGGCGCAAACAGGTGACCAGCAGACGGTCAGCCTCCGCTTCCCTTCCCTGGTGCCAGAGCACCATAACCAGATGTAGTTGCAACCGGACCTCACCGACCCGGGCAACCCTGGCGGCACCGTTCATCGCCATATCCAGGCCGGTTCTCAACAGCTGCTCGGCATGTTTCAGGGCACCTTTGCCCAATTCAATTCGGGCATGGGCGTAAACAGCCAGTGCTTCAGACCCGCCGTCATTGGTTTCCCGGGCAATGCGCATAGCATTGCGATTGGCCTCTCTGGCCTCGCTGAAATTGCCCTGGGCGCAAAGAGCGCTGGACCGCACCAGTTCGGTAACCAGTCGTCCCTGACCTGACAGGTCCTTTGAGTCCAGCGCTTTTTGCGCGGCTACAAGCGCTTCAGGAACCGCCCCTTCACCACGAAGAATAAAGGCACGCAACGCATCGATCCGGCCCTGATTCATGCCGTCAGACGTTTTCTCCAGCTCGTCAATCAGGCCTCGCGCCTGGGCAAACTGCCCGCCAATGGCATGCACCCAGCCGTAGACAATTTTCAGGCGGGAACTCTGCTCGAACAGCTCGCTGGGCATGCTCTGGCGCAGGCTCAGCAGCGAAGCCGTATCCTGGCCGATCAACAAGGCTTCTGATGCCTCCGAGGCAATCCGCACCGCCTCGTCGTGGGCACCTCCAATCAATGCATAACGCAGAGCCTCGGTAAATCGACCCCGGTGGCTAAACCAACGGCTGGCCCGCACGGCCCGCTCTTCCATGCCGTCCATGGCTGGTGTCTGCAACCATTCATGGACCATCGGATTGAAACGATACCAGCGGCCCCGTCCCGGGATAGCTCGCAGGGGAATGCCCGATTCCGCTGCTGCAGACGGTCGGAAGGCATGATCACAGGCAGAATCGGCCAGCGCCAGAAACAGTTCGTCTGACACCACATCCAGCTCGGCCATAATCCTCAGCGAACGTTGCTGTCCGGGTGTGAGCGGGATTAACAACGCATCCCGAAGGAAACGCTCAACGCTGGCAGAATCCTGGATGGGAAGCCGTGCATCGGACATTTCCCTGAGTTCACGCTCATACAACCCCAGAGGTGTTATCCAGCCCTCGGTAAGGGCGTACAGATGTTCCGCAGTGATGGTGGTGATCTTGCGCTCGGCGAGGCTATCGCTGAAAAATTCAAAGGTTTCGGCACGGCTCAGTTCGAGATCTTCCGGTCCCAGACGCCGGAACCGACCCGCCAGCTCCAGGGAGTGTGTCTCGAAAGGAAGAGGTTTGCGGGACAACAGCACCAGGGACAGGTTCGACGGCGTTTCCAGCACCAGTTGCTGTAATAGCGCAATGGAGGCTGGATGCGCCACCATTCCGACGTTATCAATGACCAGGATCCGGGATTCATCCTCTTTGGCGGCTCCTGCCCCGGACAGCACCATCGAGAGGGCATCCGAATAACTGGATGCGTTCTGCTGCCCCTGAATGCGGGCTGCTGACGCTGGTTTCAGTGCAATCTCCAGAAGGGCAAGGAGCCGCCCGGCATCGTTTTCCTGACCGGTAAGCGTCAACCATCGGACCCGGTCCGCCAGCCCATCCGACTGATGGAGAGCGCTAGAAAGCGAGTGGGATTTGCCAAACCCCGGTGGTGACTCAAGAAACAGCACTTTACCTGGGGCCATAGCGTCAATAATTCTGCCCGCAAGTTCGGGTCGGGCCAGCTCATCGCTGACCGGATCCGGCATCCGGACACGCTGGCGCAACAGATCTTTAACGAGCTCGCCCCGGTAAGATCCACCCAGAACAGACTGGAACTCATCGTTGGCGGCACAGCCATCATCAAATGGTTTCACACTTTGCCCCGTTGAATTCCGGACACTCAGAGCCGGGCGGCGCCTCATCCGGAAGAAGTGATCTCTGACTGATCAGTCGTAACCGGTGTCCTGCTAGGGGTACACCTTTAGTATTAGTAGGGAGAGGTTAAACCAAGATTGGGTCAGGCTGCAAAAAAGAGTCTTCTTTTGAAACAGAAAAGGCGAGCCAATGGCTCGCCTTCTCAATTCGGTAGTGCTTTGACTGTGGGCGTTTAGCGAACGCCTGAACGACGCAGCGCAGCCGGCGTGTAATCACGCGAAGACCGTTCGATGCCGAAGGTGTACGGCTTGGGCTCTTCGTTGGTAAGACCGAGAACCAGGTAACGACCGGACAGCAGGTCATACAGGGTTTCGATCGCGTACCAGGGAACAACCTGATCGTAGAACTGCAGAGCGTGTGCTTCCGCTACGCGCCAGAGCTCACCACGGCCATCGTAATGATCGATAACCGATGCCTGCCATGTGTCTTCATCGACAAAGAAATCACGCTGGGCATAGATGTGACGCTCCCCGTCTTTCAGGGTTGCGCGAACATGCCATACGCGGTGAAGCTCGTAACGGGTATAGTTCTGCTCGATATGGCCTGCGTTGATGATCTGGTCATAGGACAGATCACGATCAAGCAGCTTGTAGGAGTTGTACGGAATGTACATCTCTTTCTTGCCGATCAGCTCCCAGTTGTAACGATCAGGGGCGCCGTTGAACATATCGAAGTTGTCCGATGTACGCATGCCATCAGCTGCTGTACCCGGTCCATCGTAGGCGACCTGAGGCGCACGACGAACGCGGCGTTGACCAGCGTTATATACCCAGGCCCGACGTGGCTCTGCCACCTGGTCGATGGTTTCGTGAACCAGCAGTACGTTGCCCGCCAATCGCGCCGGCGCAGTAATCGCCTGCTTGAAGTAGAACAGTACGTTCGGATCAAGACCCGGCTCGAAGTCGGTCAGATAGGTGCGCCAGGTCAATTCGTCCTGGAACTTCACAACACTGAACGCGCCATCTTCCGTCGGCGTGACCTGGCCTACGTTCCGCATGACCGAACCACCCCGGTAACGGGTAATGTGGTTCCAGATGATCTCCAGGCCGTTCTGGGGAATCGGGAACGGTGTGGCGGTCTGGTAGTTGCCCAGGCCGTTGCCATCTTTGATCAGCTCGACACTGGTCGCGTTAGCCACGGTATCTTTCATGACGTCGTCAGGATAGGCCGCAGTACGATGAGTTTCATAGACCGGCATCTTGTAGCCAGGGTAGCGCTCGATCATGGCAATCTGACCGGGAGACAGATTGTCTGCGTACTGGTCGACGTTGCTCTGATCAATCGTGAACTTTGGCTCCTCGTTCGGGAACGGGTTCACGTAGATGCCGTCACCTTTATAGCCGGATGGAGGGGTGGTCAAGCCACCGGTCCAGGCCGGAATGGCGCCGCCATTGCCTGCCTTTTCCGCACCCATTGGCGTCAGCGTATCACCCAGCTTGGCCGCTTCGCTCGCGGATACCGCGCCGTGAGCGTTGCCTGCCAACATGGCTGCCGACAGAATGCCGGAAACCAGTAGTTTATTGTTCAGTTTCATTTAAATTACCTCGTTAAACGAATTCAGGCACATTCGAATTGATCAGAACGAATAGGACACGCTTGCGCTCACGAAGTCACGGTCTGTGAGTTCGTTGAACGGTTCGCCATCCATAAAGTTTGTATACGCAATGTTGCCTGTAATCTTGTTCTGGTACACCGCCTCAAGCGAGACGCCAATTGACTTGCGATCTTCAATAAAGTTCCCTGCCGGTTGCGGTGCAAATCCTCTCACGTCGTGGCTCCACGCCAGTTGCGGGCTCAGGTTCACGCCAGCAAATGCGTTCGGATAGTCCCATACGAGCCGTGAACGATAACCCCAGGAGAAGGACGTTGTATAGCCTTCGTTGTTACAGTAGTTGGTGTTGGTATTCGCGCCGGCACCGCCCAGGATGTCCGAACCAACGATACAGGCATCAGCGCCTGAGGAGCGGGGAATCGTGCCCACACCAAAGGTTCCTGAACGGCCGTAACGGGCCTCGTCATAACCCGGAAGATCGTGCACATAGGTCGCGCCGATTTCTGACACGAAAGACAGACGGCTGGCACCCATCACCTGATCAAAGAACTTGATGAGCGTCATCTGAGCCTGGGACACCTTGAAACGGTCGTAACCGTTAATGAGTTCCCCGCTGAGGTCAGCGCCATTGGCTTCTGCTTCACGCTGGATCTGGAGCAAACTCAGAGGACCTTCAGAGTCCCGCAACTGCAGACCACCTAGAATCAGTTCGAACGAACTCCACTGCAGCGGTACGTTATCACGGAAGCTGTATTCCGCGCCCAGTGACCATCCCCCCGGAGTGGTGGTGTTGATACTGATGCCGTACAGGTTGATATTCTCGGGATATTCGATGAAATAGTTTGGCGCATCGCCAATAAAGTCACCAACTTTACCACTAACCAAAGGCAGACGGCTGTTGTACTTAATGTAGTAGAAGCCAAGTTCGGAATCATTCAGTGCCGGCACATACCAGCGCAAAGCCACACCAAACTGGTCCTTTGAATCCGCGTCCCTGTCGGCCAGGCGGGTTGCAAGACCAACTCCGTTATCTGTGTAAAAGTCCTGCGGCTCGGAACTGGCCAGTATCACTGGCCCACAGCCATCGCCCGCGAAGTCGTTGGTCGAGAAAAAGGTACCGCAGTCATCCGGCTTGATTGGTTCCCAGTCAGTCTGGACGAACGCTTCAACCGTCACGTCCTGAAACAGGCCCGCCGATACGTAAAGCATTTCAACCGGCAGAAGTGCGTCTTTCAGCTCTGCACCTGGCGCGCGGATAGCTGGCACGTCAACCGGGTTGATGGTATTAATGCCGTTCTGAATAAAGGTGCTTTCACCCCAACTGACGACCTGTTTGCCATAACGGATGCTGACCGGCACATTGCCGAAGTACCAGTCCGAGAAAACATAGGCGTCCAGAATGTCTGCTCCGGACGCATTGTCCTTGACCCTGGGGTTCAGTTCGCCAACGTTGCCAACCGGATCAACCGCCCGATGCTCGTCTTTGAGCTCAAAATCGTAGTAATAACGGCCCCGAAGGAAACCACCTACCCGAGTCAGCGTATCGCTGTCGACATCGTAGTTCAGGAAGAGATCAGTACGACCCTTGACAATTTTGGAGACCGTATCCCCCTTGTCGAAGTTCAGGTTGCCGTCGTCAAAGTTGTTGGAAGACGCTGCAACATTCTGCAAAGCAGGATCAGAAGCAGGGTTCGGGCCGGCCGAAGTCGGATTGGGCGCAAACTCTGGCCCAAGGTTACCCTCCGCGATCAAACGCTTGTCTCTTTCCGTAACCCGCCAGGTCGCACCGGCAGACAATGTGGTGTTCAGGGATCCTTCGACATCCCCGAGATAGAATGAAAAAGCAGATGCCTGGCCGGACATGCCAGCTGCAACTGCGACGGCCAGCGGCAATTTAACCCACTGCTGCCATTGGTGTGTTTTTCTTGTCATTGGAAGGCTACTCCATTGTTGTTCTGAGTCGCTGCTCTGATTATTGGTGTTCACGATGTTTGGAGGCTTCATGCACAGTGCTCGTGATGATGGCACTATAGCTAACGCCATCGGGCGCTTTGATCAGTCAAAAGTATGATTTTGCTATTACACCCCTCTGAACGGCAGGCTCCCCTCGCACGAAGTCAATATAGTCAACAAATCGGGATGCAACCAGTAGCGTTGGCACAAGATTCTGACCTTGTTGAGGTAGGTCGGATTAGCAAAGCGTAATCCGACCTACGGTTAGGAAAAGCGGAATTACAGCATTTCGATGGCCATGGCCGTGGCCTCACCGCCCCCGATGCAAAGAGCCGCGACGCCTCTTTTCTTTCCGTAATGTTTCAGCGAATGCATCAGCGTCACCAGCAAACGTGAGCCGGTGGAGCCAACAGGATGGCCCTGGGCACAGGCGCCACCGTGGACATTGACCTTCTCTGGGTCCAGACCCAGCTCGCGGATGGGCATCATGGCCACCATGGCGAAGGCTTCGTTGATCTCGAACAGATCCACGTCGTCTTTGGTCCATCCTGTTTTGGCGAACAGGGTCTCGATAGCACCGACGGGGGCACAGGTGAATTCCGAGGGATGCTGTGACTGAGTGCTGTGGGCCACAATCCGCGCCAACGGCTTCAGGCCGCGCTTTTCTGCCTCGGATTCCCGCATCAGTACCAGGGCTGAGGCACCGTCGGAGATGGAGGATGCGTTCGCCGCAGTTACGGTACCGTCTTTTTTGAACGCCGGGCGAAGGCTCGGGATTTTTTCAATATTGGCGTTAAACGGCTGCTCGTCATGCTCTACCAGCACGTCGCCCTTACGGGACTTGACCGTGACCGGAATGATCTCTTCCTTCAGCAAGCCCTGCTCAATGGCGGATTTCGCCCGTTTCAGTGATTGGATGGCATAGGCGTCCATATCTTCACGGCTATAGCCTTTCTGATCCGCCATATCCTGGGCAAAAGACCCCATCAAACGGCCGGTTTCGGCGTCTTCCAGGCCATCGAGGAACATATGATCCTGTGGCGCATCACCCGGGCCCATGCGATAGCCCTTGCGGGCGTTGAGCAGAAGATAGGGTGCGTTGGACATACTTTCCATGCCGCCGGCCACCATTACGTCGTTCGTGCCGGCCTTGATCAGATCGTGGGCGAACATGGCCGCCTTCATTCCCGAGCCGCACAACTTGTTAATAGTAGTAGCACCGGTGCTGTCCGGAAGCCCGGCCTGGCGCATGGCCTGGCGGGCTGGACCCTGCTTCAGACCGGCGGGCAGCACGTTGCCCATAATCACTTCCTGCACGTCTGCAGGCTGAAGCCCGGCCCGGCGAATGGCCTCGGCAATGCTGATGGCACCAAGCTCCGGTGCGGAGACCGCCGCCAGGCTGCCCTGAAAGCCACCCATGGGGGTACGCGCGCCGCTTACGATCACTACGTTGTCACTGCTCATCTTTCTACCTCTGCTTCTGTTCAGGTTATGCCTTGTGCGGCGCTTCCAGGTATTCCCTGGACTGCATTTCCAGCAGCCGCGATTCTGTGCGTTCAAACTCGAATGCCAGGCGACCGCCTGTATAAAGATCCGTGATCGCCGCTTCCGCGGACAGAATCACCTTGACGTTGCGGTCGTAGAACTCGTCCACCAGGTTGATAAACCGCCGCGCCTGATCGTCGTTATTTTTCCCCATCACCGGCACATTACTGATGATGACGGCGTGAAATTCCCGGGCCAGCTCGATGTAGTCGTTCTGGCTGCGGGGGCCGTCGCAAAGCATTTTGAAGTCAAACCAGACCACATCATCAGCGTGGTTGATTGCCGTCAGCTTGCGACCGTTGATATCCAGCTCCAGGCTGTGACTACCGCCTTCGAGGGCGAGGCTGTCGAAACTTTTCTGAAGGCTGATGTCGGACTCTTCGTCCAGCGGAAAATGAAAAAGTTCGGCCTGTTCAAGGGAGCGCAGCCGATAATCAACCCCGCCATCCACATTCACCACGTCCGTATGTTTTTTCACCAGCTCGATGGCCGGCAGGAAGCGGGCCCGCTGAAGGCCATCCTTGTAAAGCCCGTCCGGCACAATGTTGGAGGTGCAAACCAGGGTCACCCCGCGACTGAACAGGCCGTCCATCAGCGTGGCCAGAATCATCGCATCACCGATATCGGACACGA
This sequence comes from Marinobacter halotolerans, assembly GCF_008795985.1. Lineage (NCBI taxonomy): Bacteria > Pseudomonadati > Pseudomonadota > Gammaproteobacteria > Pseudomonadales > Marinobacteraceae > Marinobacter > Marinobacter halotolerans. The sequence continues at coordinate 252,278 of NZ_VMHP01000001.1, forward strand.
AAAACTCGTCAAAACAGATAACCCGGGCCTCGTCCGCAAACTGCTTTGCCACGATCTCCAGGGGGTTTTTCTCCCCTTTCAGGGCTTTCAGCTCCTTGTGAACACGCTGCATAAAGCGGTGGAAGTGCACCCGCATTTTGCGGTCAAACGGCAGGGCCTCATAGAAGGTGTCCATCAGGTAGGTTTTGCCCCGGCCCACGCCGCCCCAGAAGTAGAGGCCCTTTATCGGGGTTTGCCGGCCCTTGCTCATCTTCAGGCGGAGTTTGACCAATGGCTTGTTCCGCTCTCTTTCCGCCGCGACCAGTTTGTCGTACAGTGACTGCAAACGACGGACGGCATCTTCCTGAGCGGAATCGCGCTGAAACTCGGGACGCTCCAGATCTTTCTGGTAGCGTTCCATTGGGGTCATGTCTGATGTCATGTAATTGCGCTTCTGGGCGTTCATGGATGCAGATCCCGGGTTGGGGTCGTTAATCTCGGCGGCGTATTGTGGCCGATTTTGCAAATTGTCGCCACGTTGCGACGGATTCAATGAAAGGACGAAGTTAACTATGAATGACCTGATTCTGGCGGCTATCGCCGCACTCGTTGTCGGCCTCATTATCGGTATCCTCATTGGCCGTTCCGGCCAGGGCTCAACACTGCGCCAGCGCAGGGCGGAGCAGCAGATCGAGGAAATCAGGAACGAGTACACCCGCTATCAGGCGCAGGTTAACGAGCACTTTATGGAATCTGCCCATCTGCTTCGCCGTTTCAACGACAGCTATCGGGACGTTAACCAGCACATGGCCCGCGGCGCCAACCGGCTGTGCAATGATGAAGAGTGGCTGCACGAGCTTGAGCAGGAAAACGCCAGTGCCCGCCTCGAAGGCAGCGCCTCGGACAAGGACGGCGTTGAGCCGCCCCGGGATTACGCCCCCAAAAGCGATCCGGAAGAAAAAGGCACGCTGGCTGAAGATTTCGGACTGCCGGAAAACCAGAAAAAGGCCTGACGGCCGGAGCGGTTATACCGGGTTATCGCAATCGATGAACCGGTGCTCCACACCAAACACCTCTTCCAGGGCCCGCCCCAGGGCCTGTACGCCATAACGCTCGGTTGCGTGGTGCCCTGCCGCATAATAGTGGATACCGCACTCCCGCGCCGTGTGGGTCGTCGGCTCGGAAATCTCACCACTGATGTAGGCATCCAGCCCGGCCTCCAGGGCCTTGTCGATAAAGCCCTGGGCGGCGCCAGTGCACCAGCCCACCCGGGATATTTTCTCAGGGCCAGACCCGACATAAAGCGGCGGACGGTTCAGGGCCCCGGCAATCCGCTCTTCAAATTCTGACGGTGTCAGCGGCGTATCCAGCTCACCTTCCCATACCAGCCCGTCGAGCGGCCTGGGGTCCAGGATATTCAACACCTTCGCAAGCTGACGGTTGTTGCCGTACTGCGGGTGGTCATCCAGCGGTAGGTGGTAGGCCACCAGGTTGATATCGTGCTCGAGCAGGCGCTGGATTCTGGCCCGTTTCATGCCACGAATAGCCTGATCTTCCCCTTTCCAGAAATAGCCGTGGTGTACCAGAATCATATCGGCACCGGCTTCAATCGCGGCGTCAATCAGCGCCCGGGAAGCCGTCACGCCGCTGACAATACGGCTGACCTGCTCGGCACCCTCGACCTGCAACCCGTTCGGGCAATAATCCTTGAACTCATCCGGAGATAGCCATTGCGTCAGCGTGTTGAGTATCTCTGCTCTGGTCGCCATGACTAAACCAACTCTCCCAGCACCTCGATCAGGCGCTTGTTCTGGTCCGCGGTACCGGTGGTGATACGCAGAAAGTTCTCGATTCTTGGCTTGTTAAAATGGCGCACAATCACCCCCTGTTTGCGCAAGCCACTGGCCAGAGACTCACCGGAATGATCAGGGTGGCGGGCAAATACAAAGTTTGCCTTGGACGGAAGCACCTCAAAGCCAAGGTCTTCAAGCTGTTTGCTGACCCAGTCCCTCTCGCCGATGACGCCCTCACAGGTGGCCTTGAACCAGCTGTTGTCTTCAAACGCAGCGACAGCGCCGGCCAACGCCAGCTTATCAAGCGGATAGGAATTGAAACTGTTCTTGACCCGATTCAGCGCTTCAATCAGATCCGGGTGCCCCACGGCGAAGCCCACTCTGAGTCCCGCTAGCGAGCGGGCCTTTGAAAGCGTCTGGCTCACCAGCAGATTCGGGTATTTGTCGACAAGGGTAATCGCCGACTCCCCGCCAAAATCCACATAGGCCTCGTCAACCACCACCACCCGCTCGGCATTGGCGGCCACGATCGCTTCGACCTTATCCAGCTCGAGATAACGCCCGGTGGGCGCGTTCGGATTCGGGAAAATCACCCCGCCGTTGGGCTGGGCGTAATCGTCGGGGTTAATCTCGAAGGACTCCGTCAGCGGAATCTTGCGGCCCTCGATTCCATAGAGGCCGCAATAGACCGGGTAGAAACTGTAGGTAATGTCCGGGAACAGCAACGGCTGGCCATGCTGGAACAGGCCATAAAAGATGTGTGCAAGCACTTCGTCGGAGCCATTGCCCAGAAACACCTGATCCGTGTTCACACTGTAAAAACGGGCGATCGCATCCTTGAGCGCCTCGCCTTCCGGATCCGGATAAAGTCGCAGATTATCTGTCAGCTCTTCGCGTATCGCGTCCAGCACTTTCGGTGACGGCCCAAACGGGTTCTCGTTGGTATTGAGCTTGACCAGATTGGTCATCTTTGGCTGCTCACCGGGCACGTATGGCACCAGATCGCTGACCACGGGGCTCCAGAATTTACTCATAGCTTTTCTCGCCCTTTCAGTCTTTGACGCGGTATTCCGCTGAACGTGCGTGTGCGGTCAGCCCCTCGCCCCTGGCCAGAACCGAGGCAACCCGCCCCATTCTGTCGGCGCCGGCGGCACTGAACCCGATGATGGAGGAACGCTTCTGGAAATCGTAGACCCCAAGCGGCGACGAGAATCGCGCAGTGCCACTGGTGGGCAGCACGTGATTTGGCCCCGCACAATAATCCCCCAGCGCTTCGGCCGTGTAACGCCCCATGAAAATGGCGCCAGCGTGCCGGATATCGTCCAGCATGGCCTCCGGATTCTCCACCGACAACTCCAGGTGCTCGGGCGCTATGCGGTTGGAAACGGCGGCCGCTTCCTTGAGATCGGCAACCTGAATCAGCGCTGCCCGGTCCGACATGGAGGTACGAATGATATCCGCTCGCTCCATGGTGGGCAGCAGCGTATTAATGCTCTTCTCCACCGCATCCAGAAACGCCGCATCCGGGCTGATCAGAATCGACTGGGCCTGCTCGTCATGCTCGGCCTGGGAGAACAGGTCCATGGCAATCCAGTCAGGATCGGTTTTGCCGTCGCAGATCACCAGAATTTCGGAAGGCCCCGCAATCATATCGATACCGACGATGCCGAAGACTTCGCGCTTGGCAGTGGCCACAAAAATATTTCCTGGTCCGACAATCTTGTCGACCGCCGGAATGGTCTCCGTGCCATAAGCCAGCGCTCCGACTGCCTGGGCCCCGCCCACACAAAAGACCCGGTCCACACCGGCAATAGCCGCTGCAGCAAGCACCATGTCATTCACCACACCGTCTGGTGTGGGCACAACCATGATCACCTCACCAACACCAGCGACTTTGGCCGGGATCGCGTTCATCAGCACGGAAGACGGATAGGCTGCCTTGCCGCCCGGCACATAAAGCCCGGCTCGATCCAACGGTGATACCTTCTGTCCCAGCACCGTGCCGTCTTGGTCTTCATACTGCCAGGACTTCTGATTCTGACGCTCGTGATAATCCCGAACCCGCTCGGCCGCCTTTTCGAGGGCAACACGCTGGTCTTCAGGAATAGCCGCCAACGCTTTTTGAAGCCGATCCTGACCCATTTCCAGCTCCGCGACCGAGTCGACCTTCAACCGATCAAACTTCTCGGTAAACTCCAAAACGGCAGCGTCGCCCCGGGTTTTCACTTCATGCAGGATATGCCGGACCGACTCATTAACTGACTGGTCCACGCTGTCTTCCCAGGCCAGTAGCTTGGCAAGCGAACTATCAAAGTCACTTTGGGATGCATTTAGTCTAGTAATGCTGATATCGGTCATTTCCAAATCCTGCAGAGGAATATGTAATCACTTATGGTGGAAGCGCCCCAGGGCACGGGAAGCGGTTGGGGGATGGCTTTCCAAAACTGTGCGGAGCCATGGATGGCGGAGCCCAAGCGTCACATGGATGTGCCGCAAGGAGCGTGTTTTGGAAAGCCATCGCCCAACTGCTGACTACTCCGAAGCCCGACGCTTCTCGACAGCAGCTGCCATTTTTTCAATGATGGGGTTAAGGCCTTGATGTTTCATCTTCATTGAAGTGCGGTTCACTACAAGCCGGCTACTGATGTGCTCAATCAGCTCTCGTGCCTCCAGACCATTAGCCTTCAGCGTGTTACCCGTATCAACAATGTCGACAATTTCATCAGCGAGATTAAGAATCGGAGCCAGCTCCATCGCACCGTAGAGCTTGATGATATCCGCCTGACGTCCCTGGGCCGCATAGTAACGACGGGCAAGATTTACGAATTTGGTAGCAACACGGATCCGCCCTGACGGGGTTTGCTCACCTTTAATACCCGCCGTCATCAAACGGCAGCGGGAGATGTTTAAATCCAGCGGCTCGTATAGCCCTTCCCCACCGTGCTCCATCAACACGTCTTTGCCGGTCACGCCAATATCCGCACCACCATACTGGACATAGGTGGGCACGTCGGTCGCGCGCAGCACCAGGATCCTGACGTTCGGGTCCGTGGTGGGGAATACAAGTTTCCTCGATTTCTTTACATCGTCTACCAGTTCTATACCTGCCTCTTTCAGTAGCGGCAGGGTTTCATCAAGAATCCGGCCCTTCGACAGGGCGATGGTGATGGAATCGGTCATGCTCTGTTCCGGTCGATGTCTTTACGCTGGCAGGCGGCGGATGCTCGCGCCGAGTAGCTGCAGCTTTTCCTCAATACATTCGTAACCACGGTCAATGTGGTAGATGCGGTCCACAACGGTTTCACCATCCGCTACCAGCCCTGCAATGACAAGACTGGCGGAAGCCCGCAAGTCGGTGGCCATAACCGGTGCACCGGTCAGGTGATCGACACCGGTAATAATCGCGGCGTTGCCCTCCAGGGTTATGCCCGCGCCCATGCGGATCAGCTCCTGCAGGTGCATGAACCGGTTTTCAAAGACCGTCTCCACAATAGTGCCAGAGCCCTGTGCAACGGCGTTCATCGCCGCAAACTGGGCCTGCATATCCGTCGGGAAGGCCGGGTAAGGTGCCGTACGGATACTAACGGCCTTGGGCTGGTTGCCCTTCATGTCCAGAGAAATCCAGTCCGGACCCGTATCAATCTTGGCGCCGGCTTCTTCCAGCTTGAGCAGAACCGCCTCAAGCAGGTCTTCCCGGGTATCCTTCAACTTCACTTTGCCCCGGGTGGCAGCAGCGGCCACCAGATAAGTGCCGGTTTCGACACGGTCAGGCAGAACGTCGTAATGACAGCCGTGCAGCCGTTTGACGCCATTGATTTCAATGGTCGCGGAACCATGCCCCTTGATGTCGGCGCCCATGGCGATCAGGCACTCGGCGAGATCCACCACTTCCGGCTCCCGGGCGGCGTTCTCTAGGATGGTTTTGCCATCGGCCAGCGCGGCGGCCATCATCAGGTTCTCGGTACCGGTTACGGTCACGGTATCCAGGAAGATATGAGCGCCTTTCAGGCGGCCGTTGGTTTTGGCCTTGATGTAGCCGTTTTCAACCGTGATTTCCGCGCCCATGGCTTCCAGGCCACGGATGTGAAGGTTCACAGGACGGGTACCTATGGCACAGCCGCCTGGCAGGGACACTTCGGCTTCACCGAAATGGGCAACCAGCGGGCCCAGCACCAGAATCGAGGCGCGCATGGTTTTGACCAGCTCATAGGGTGCGTGAAAATGCTTGATGGTGTTGGCATGGACTTCCACGCTCATTTTCTCATCAATCATCAGCTCTACACCCATGCGGCCCAGCAGCTCGATCATGGTGGTGACGTCGTTCAGGTGTGGCAGATTGCCCACGGTGACCGGTTCATCCGCCAGCAGCGTCGCCGCCAGGATGGGAAGCGCAGCGTTCTTGGCGCCGGAGATCCGGATTTCGCCAGACAATGGCTTGCGGCCTCTGATCAGAAGTTTATCCACGGTTGAATCCTGTTGTTGTCGGGACGGTTATCAGGACGTTCAGCCCTGACGGGCAGCCCATTCCGCTGGGGTAAAGGCTTTTGGGTGCAGCGCATGAATGGTGCCGTCCATAACGTGCTGGAACAGCGCCTTGTTAATCATCTGTTGCCGTTTAATGGTCGGCAGGCCTTCGAATACCTCACCCACCACGAGAACGAGGTAGTGGTTGCCATCCACCTGAACCTCAACTTCACAGTCCGGCAGTGCTTCTTTCACCAACTCGATGACTTCGGCGGCTTCCATAAAAAATCCTCAGGCGTTTATAAAACCAAGGGCGGGATTGTACCCAATTAAGCGCTTCGGGTCAGCTTTGAGAGGTGAGTCCGGGCAGGTATTCGTCCAGACCACTCAGGGCAGCGAGGGACTGCAACCGCTCTCCCACACCCTCCAGTGCCAGGGAACGGTTTTCAGAAGCCGCCAGTCGCATCCAACACAGCAAAAGCGAGAGCACAATGCTGTGGGCAACGCCAAGTCCCGATAGATCGATTACAATCGTCTCGCCGCTGGCCTGTCCGGCGATCAGGCGCTCGCCTTCGGTTCGGACCGGGCCAACGTTGTCAGGGCTGATATCACCGATAACGCTTAATCGGTTACCGGTGAGGGTCAAACGGGGCGCTTCCGGGCTCACGTGTTGCCCACGGTCTGATCAAGCTTGAGGGATTCCATCGCGCTACCCCAGTTGTCGATCACTGCCTGGACATCTCCCCGCTGCTTTTCCATTTCCTGGCTGAAGCGATCCCGGAAAGCCAGACCGATGTTAACGCCCTCAACAATGACGTTTTCCATCATCCAGCTCCCCTGGTCTGTCTTGTACATGGAATAGGTCACCGGGTACCGGTTGCCGGACGCGCTGATCACTTCCATCTGGACCGATGCCCTGCCCGGGTCATTCGGATTGATCATGGCTTCCTTGACCTTGATCTCGAACTCCTCGGTGCTGACTAACGCCTGGGCATAACTATCAAACAGGCTGCGCTTGAACTTTCGGACGAACTCATCCCGCTGATCAGGCGTGGCCTGACGAGCGTACCGGCCCATGACCCGCGCGGCGATTCGCCGGAAATCGACAAAATCGCTCAGCGCTTTGTTCATGCTCGCGTAGAAAGCTTCCGGATCTTCGCTGTAGAGATTCTTTTCCTCATTGAGCTTGTCCACCAGTTCCTGGGTGTTGCTGTCTACGTACTCCAGCAGCTCCTGCTCCGGCGAGGCAGCCGTCGCAGGCATCGCAGTGATCGATAGCGAGACAAACATGGCAACCAGCGCCACCAGACTGTTTCGTAATGTGATCATCAGTGTCTCCTGTAAAACGTCTTTCATAACGTCTGTCGCCCATCAGCCGGTTACTGGCCGGACGCAAAATTTGAGATCAGCCGCTCAAGATTCATGGCCGACTGGGTTGTGTAAAAGGTGTCACCGGGCGCCAGGGACTCGAGATCGCCGCCAACGGACACGTCTATGTACTGTTCGCCAAGCAATCCGGATGTACGTATAACTGCTGCACTGTCTGCCGGGATGCTGTCAATGCTGGCGTCTATCTCCATCACCACCCTGGCCTGAAAGGTTTCCTGGTTCAGTGTGATTTCCCGGATGCTGCCAATGGTAACGCCCGCCATGGACACCCTGGCCCGCGGTGTCAGACCGCCGGAGTCATTGAAATTGGCATAGAGCGTATAGGACTCGCCGGACGACTTCGGGCTCAGCCCGCTGACCTGCAACGCCAGGAACAGCAGAGCGACGATACCGGCCACCATGAACAGCCCCACCACCATGTCAGTTGATCTTTGCGTCATGATTTAATCTCGCCTGTTTCGAAGATTGTAGCCTGATCAGAAATCGCCAAACATTACCGCCGTGAGAACAAAATCCAGCCCCAGCACCGCCAGCGATGAATACACCACCGTTTTGGTCGTGGCAGAACTGATACCGGCGGAAGTGGGCTCGCAGTCATAGCCCTGGTAAACCGCAATCCAGGAACACACGAAGCCGAATACCACACTCTTGACCACGCCGTTTAACACATCGCTGGTAAAGCTTACGGACGACTGCATATTGCCCCAGAACGAGCCTTCAAACACACCCAGCCATTCCACGCCGACCAGCATGCCGCCCCAAATGCCAACCACCGAGAAAATCACTGCCAACACCGGCATGGCGAGAAAACCACCCCAGAAACGCGGGGCGATCACCCGGCGCAATGGGTCCACCCCCATCATTTCCATGCTGGAGAGCTGCTCAGTCGCCTTCATCAGACCAATTTCCGCCGTCAGCGCCGACCCTGCCCGGCCGGCAAACAACAGCGCGGTGACAACCGGCCCCAGTTCCCGCACCAGCGTGAGTGCAATCATCTGCCCGATGGCCGCTTCCGATCCGTAATCGCTGAGGATGGTATAGCCCTGCAGCCCCAGCACCATGCCGATAAAAAGGCCGGAAACCACAATAATCGCCAGTGAAAGCACGCCCACAAAATAGAGTTGTTTGACCAGAAGGGGGAAACCAACGCGAAAGCTGGGCACGCCCGCCAGAGCCCGGAACAGGAACACACCGGATCGACCGAAAGATTCGACAATCTCCCGCCCCCGCCTGCCCAGAGCAACCAGCCAGTCCGTCATGACTGCCCCCCACCGATGCCCCAGTCTTCGGTGGCCATTGACGCCGGGTAGTGAAAAGGCACTGGCCCATCCGGGTGGCCCTTGAGAAATTGCTGGACCTTCTCGGACGGATGGTTCCGCAATTCGTCCGGGGTACCATCACCGATAATCTGGCCGTCGGATACGATACAGGCGTAATGGCAGATGCTCAGGGACTCCGGCACGTCGTGGGATACCAGCACACTGGTCAGACCCATGGAATGGTTGAGGTCGCGTATGAGCTTGATAAGCACCCCCATCGCGATAGGATCCTGCCCAGCAAAGGGCTCATCGTAGAGGACCAGCTCCGGATCCAGGGCGATGCTGCGCGCCAGAGCCACCCGACGGGTCATGCCGCCGGAGAGCTGGGCCGGCATCAGGTCCCGTGCGCCCCGCAGGCCGACTGCCTCCAGCTTCATCAATACGATGTCGCGTATCATATCTTCCGGAAGCTGGGTGTGTACCCGGATCGGAAAAGCCACGTTCTCGAACACGCTCAGATCGGTAAACAGGGCGCCACTCTGGAACAGCATCCCCATTTTTTCCCGCAGGCGGTAAAGCGCCTTGCGCCCCAATGCGGGCACGGACTCACCGGCCACGGTAATCGTTCCGGAATCCGGTTTCAGTTGTCCGCCGATGAGCCGTAACAGCGTGGTCTTGCCTGTGCCGCTCGGCCCCATAATCGCGGTGATACGCCCTTCCGGAATCCGCAGGCTGACGCCGTCAAAAATACGCCGGCTTCCACGCGTGAAGACCACGTCTTTCAATTCAATGTAGGGTTCTGCTGACACGCTCATTCCCTGGCCCGGCGTTCGATTCAGAGCGCTACATTATGCCAAGATGGCGGTAACCTCAATCGAACATCGCCAATATGAACACAAAGCAATACGAACTCTCAGCCAGTATGGAAGTGATATACTCTGGCGTCACATCAATGCACTGCCAATGCGAGATCTGAAAGCCGAATGAAAAGCGAGACAAGCCAGACCTTCCGCGAGTCTGCCCTCAGAGCCATTGCGATCGAACGTGACGCAATTGATGCACTGAGCGAACGGATTGATGACAGCTTTGTAAAGGCCTGCGAGGTCATCATGGCCTGCAAGGGACGGGTGGTGGTGACCGGCATGGGCAAATCCGGCCACATCGGTAACAAGATTGCCGCCACCCTGGCCAGCACGGGCACCCCGGCGTTCTTTGTCCACCCGGGCGAAGCTAGCCACGGCGATCTCGGCATGATCACCGGTCAGGACGTGGTTCTGGCCATCTCCAACAGTGGCAACACCAGCGAAGTACTGACCATTCTGCCTCTGTTCAAACGTATGGGCGCACCGCTGATCAGCATGACCGGCAATGCCAATTCCGTGCTGGCCCGGGAGGCCGCCGCTAACCTGGACATCAGCGTAGCCGTCGAGGCCTGCCCACTGGGCCTGGCGCCTACCTCTAGCACAACCGCCACGCTGGTTATGGGTGACGCCCTGGCGGTGGCCCTGCTGGAGGCCCGCGGGTTCAGCGCCGAGGATTTTGCCATGTCCCATCCCGGCGGCACGCTTGGCCGACGCCTGCTTTTGCGGGTGTCGGACATCATGCATGCCGGCGACCAGATCCCCAGAGTCCAGGAGAACGTGCCGCTAAGCCGCGCGTTGCTGGAAATCTCCCGCAAGGGCCTGGGCATGACAACCGTCGTCAATGCCAGCGGCGAGCTCTGCGGAATATTCACTGACGGCGATTTGCGCCGAACCCTGGACCGCTCGATCGACATCCATTCAACTGCAATCAGTGATGTGATGACACGCAATGGTCGCACCATCCATGAAGACCAGCTGGCAGCGGAGGCACTGAATATGATGGAAGAGCTGAAGATCAACGCCTTGCCCGTTATTGACCGTAATGGCCTGCTGACCGGCGCGATCAACATGCACGACCTGCTACGGGCCGGAGTGATCTGATGGCCGCAAAAACGCCAGGCCTCCGCCCCCAATGGCCCGAAGCCATTCTCCAGAAAGCCGCCGGCATAAGGCTGCTGGCTCTGGATGTGGACGGCATCATGACCGATGGCAAACTCTACTTCACTGCCAGTGGCGATGAAATGAAAGGCTTCAATATCCTCGATGGCCTGGGAATGAAGCAGGTCATGGCTGCAGGCATCGAACTTGCCGTAATTACCGGCAGGCGCTCCCCCCTTACCGAAAAACGCATGACCGACCTGAGCATTTCCAACCTGATGCAGGGCCGGGAGGATAAAAAAGTTGCACTCCAGGAACTGGCCAATCGTTTGAACATTGAGCCCGCCGCCATTGCCTATATGGGGGACGATCTGCCAGACCTGCCCGCCATCCTCTACGCCGGTCTGGGCGTGACGGTCCCCAATGGCCACTGGGCGGTGCGCGAATCGGCGGATCTGTGCACCGGTTCGGCGGGAGGCCAGGGTTCGGTGCGGGAACTTTGTGACCTGCTGCTGTTGGCCCAGGGAAAGCTGGACACTACCTTGCTTCCCTACCAGCAAGAAGATCAGATGCAGAATCAGGGATCGGATCAATGACCCTGGAAACCCTGATTCGCGGCCCAAAAACCCGGGCGCTGGCCCTGGTGGCGGTGATCGCGGCCCTGATCGTCATGCTCTGGCAGAGCGACGAACCTGTGCAGCCTATGGAAGCCGCAAAACTGCGGGGCGAAGCCGAGCCGGACGCCTTTGTGGTGGGCGGTCAGTTCCTGTCATTCAGCACCACCGGCCAACTGGCCATGCAAATAAAAAGCGAGCGGATCGAGCAATTTGAAGAAGACAGCATCTTCCGCATGCAACAGCCACGCGCCACACTGTTTGGGGAATCCGACGGTGCCACCTGGAAGCTGGAAGCGAAACAGGGCAGACTTCTTGAGACGCAGGGAATGATGTTCCTGACCGGTAACGTCGACATTACGCGGCTGTCGGATGAACGCGGCCCCCTGTCGCTCTCAACCGAAACGCTCACGCTGGACAACGAAGAACGCACGGCCTATACCGCTGACCCGGTCAGAATCAGCGATCCGCTCGGCATTACCCGCGCGACCGGCATGAAAGTCTGGATTGACGAACGCATACTCGAACTCAACGCTCAGGTGGAAGGACGTTATGAGCCCGGTAAATAGACATACACGCCGCAATCCCGGCATTCTGTTTTACCTTGTGCTGATGCTGTTGGCACCGCCGGTGGCTGCGTTCAATCTGGAGTCGGATACCCCCATCCGCGTCACTGCCGACACGGCCCGCCTGGATGACAGCAAGGGCGTTGCAACCTATACCGGTTCAGTAGAGATGACCCAGGGCGACATCCGCCTGACGGCCGAACGGGTCACCGTTACCCGAAGTGAGGAAGGCGTGAGCCGGATTCAGGCTTCAGGCCAGCCGGCCAGGTACCGGCAACCAGCCGTCGAAGGCCAGGGAGAAACCGATGCCCGCGCCCTGGAAATCCAGTGGTCGGCGGAGGACAACCGGGTCACTTTCAGAGGCGAGGCTGTGATTGAGCAGGGCGGAAACCTTTTTCGCGGGCAGGTCATTCATTATGATAGCGCCGAACGTATCGTGACCGCCGAGGGCTCCGACGAGTCCGGTGGTGGCGACGGCCGGGTGGAAATGGTTATTCAGCCACGCAGCACTGACAAGAAGGGACCGGATGGCAGTTCTGAGAGCCAGTAATCTGGCGAAAAGCTACAAGCAGAAAAAAGTGGTCATCGACGTCTCGTTGGAAATCAGAAGTGGCGAGATAGTCGGCCTCCTTGGCCCCAACGGCGCCGGCAAAACCACCTGTTTTTATATGATTGTCGGGCTTGTACCCGCCGACAACGGCCGCGTGACCATCGACAGCAAGGACATCACTCCCCTGCCCATGCATGGCCGCGCGCGCCAGGGCATCGGCTATCTGCCCCAGGAAGCCTCGGTATTTCGCAAACTGACCGTTCGCGACAACATCATGGCTATTCTGGAGACCCGATCAGAGCTGAAACGCAGTGAGCGGGAAGCCAAGGCCGAAGAACTGCTGGAAGAGTTTCACATCAACCACATTCGCGACAGCGTTGGCATGGCGCTGTCAGGCGGTGAGCGCCGGCGGGTGGAAATCGCCAGGGCCCTGGCCATGGAGCCGGCCTTCATACTGCTGGACGAACCCTTTGCCGGCGTAGACCCTATTTCCGTCAGCGACATCAAGCAGATTGTCCGCCACCTGAGGGACAAGGGCATAGGCGTTCTGATCACCGATCACAACGTGCGCGAAACCCTCGACATCTGCGAGAACGCCTACATTGTCAGCGGCGGACATATTATTGCCTCCGGCAACGCTGAGCAGATCCTCGCCAACCAGCAGGTCAAGGAAGTTTACCTTGGTAACGAGTTCAGGCTTTAGTATGAATCCCCGTGACAACAGGCACAGCAGCCAATTGTTTTGCCATCCGCAAGCAAGTACACTCGGCAAAGAACTTGCTTGGTATGGCAAGTTGCCAACATACATAGAGTTTTTGTCAACGCCTTGCACCTGAGAGACCGAGTGACGGACCCTGAATCATGGTTATGAAAGCCTCATTACAATTAAAGATGGGCCAGAGCCTGACCATGACGCCCCAGTTGCAACAGGCCATCCGCCTCTTGCAGCTTTCGACGCTAGACCTTCAGCAGGAAATCCAGCAGGCACTGGAATCCAACCCCATGCTGGAAACGTCCGAGGAAGAGGATCAGGTCGGTGATACCGCGGAGTCCGAGCGCGATGAACAGGACGCGGCGAATAACGAAGAGCACACAGCCAGCGCCGCGGAAACCGAGGCCTCCAGTGATTGGGACGAATCGGAAAACGGCCCGGACTGGGCATCGGAAACCGACAGTCCCGACACAATCCCGGATGACCTGCCCGTCGACACCGCCTGGGACGATATCTATCAGTCAGCTCCTGCCCCGGCCGCCCGAAACGACGACGAAAACGACCACGACTTCGAGACCCGCAACTCCCCGACCGAAACCCTGCGGGATCACCTGGAATGGCAGCTAAATCTCACACCACTGAGTGAGCGGGATCAGGCCATCGCCCACGCGCTACTTGATGCAGTGAACAACAACGGCTACCTCACCTCGCCACTGGAAGAAATCCACTCCGGCATGGTCGAGGAATCGGACGAAGACCCGCTGGAGCTGGACGAAGTCGAAGCCGTGCTTCACCGTCTGCAACATTTCGATCCGCCCGGTGTTTTCGCCCGGGATCTCCAGGAATGTCTACTGATCCAGCTGAATCAGCTCCCGCCCGATACACCCTGGTTGGCCCAGGCCAGACTGGTCATCACCCACTACATCAACCTGCTTGGCAACCGGGATTACGCGCAGCTTCTGCGGCGCAGTCGCCTGAAAGAAGATCAGCTTCGGGAAGTTCTGGCGCTGATCACGGCGCTGAATCCGCGCCCGGGAGACACCATTGATCAGGGCGAACCGGATTACGTCATCCCGGACGTCATTGTCAGGAAGCACAACGAGCGCTGGCGCGTGGAACTCAATCCTGAAATTGCCCCGCGCATTCGTGTGAATGCCAGCTATGCTTCACTTATCAAGCGTGCAGACAGCAGCGCCGACAACACCTACCTGCGGGATCAGCTGCAGGAGGCAAAATGGTTCATCAAAAGCCTGCAAAGCCGTAACGAAACCCTGCTAAAGGTGGCAACGCGTATTGTCGAGCACCAGCAGGGCTTTCTTGATCATGGCGAAGAGGCGATGAAACCGCTGATTCTGTCGGACATTGCCCAGGCGGTGGAAATGCATGAATCCACCATATCCCGGGTAACCACGCAGAAATACATGCATACCCCCAGGGGCATTTTTGAGCTCAAGTACTTTTTCTCAAGCCATGTCAGTACTGACGAGGGCGGCGAATGTTCCTCGACCGCCATACGGGCAATGATCAGGAAACTGATTTCAGCGGAAACGCCGAAAAAGCCATTGAGCGACAGCAAAATTGCAGCCATGCTAGGGGACCAGGGTATAAAAGTGGCCCGACGGACAGTGGCCAAGTACCGCGAGGCAATGCACATTCCTCCATCCAACGAAAGAAAGCGACTGGTGTAGGACTCACCCGTTCGCAGACAACAGGAGACGCCAATGCAACTCAATATTTCAGGCCATCACGTAGAACTGACTCCCGCACTGAAAGATTACGTTTCCGGAAAATTTGAAAAGCTAGAGCGTCACTTTGACCATATCAGCAACTGTCAGGTGACCCTTGAGGTTGAGAAAGTGCGGCAAATGGCGGAGGCGACCCTCCATGTGATTGGCGGTGAGATTCACGCAAAGGCTGAGAACGAGGATATGTACGCGGCGATTGACGCCCTGGTAGACAAGCTGGACAGACAGATACTCAAGCACAAAGAAAAGAATGTAGACCGGATGCACGGCAACGGCGCCCGCTAGGCAGACCGAAACCTGCATGTCACTAATCGAGCTGCGGCGCTGACTTACAAGCCATTGGCCTACTCGCCACCGGCTTTGAGTTGAAAGGTGCCGCAGCCTTTTTTTACGGAACTGACGTCGATTCATGACCGACACAACCCTGACCATCGAGAACATTCTCGCCCCGGAACTGACACTCTGCAGGGTGCCGGCCTCCAGTAAGAAGCGGGTAATGGAAACCATCGCGGAACAGATTCAGCACCGCGATGAAACCCTCAGCGACGCCCAGATATTCAATAATCTGGTCTCCAGAGAGCGACTGGGCAGCACCGGCATTGGCCAGGGTATCGCCATCCCCCACTGCCGTCTGGACGGGCTGGACCACGTCGTTGGCCTGCTGATGACACTGGAGGAAGGTGTCAGCTTCGATGCCATCGACAACCAACCGGTGGATCTTGTGTTTGCCCTCGTCGTACCGAAAGAGGCAACCAGTGAACACCTCGAGCTGCTGAGCCAGATTGCCGAGAAGTTCAATGATCGCGCCTTCTGTGACCATCTGCGTCAGTGTACGGATGGAGAAACGCTCTACCGGCAGATGCTCGCCGACAGCCCCTGAAATCTTTCGTCTTTGAGGTGACCCGGCATGAAACTGATCATTGTCAGCGGCCGCTCTGGTTCCGGTAAAAGTACAGTACTGCATGTACTCGAGGATCTGGGCTTTTACTGTATCGACAATCTGCCCATCGGCCTGCTGGTTCCTCTGATCCAGGAGGCGACCGGGCAGTCATCCGGCGGCAGGCTGGCCAAAATGGCGGTCAGCATCGATGCCCGTAACCTCTCCGGCGAACTCAGCAACTTTGAAAGCCTCTACCACAGCCTGCAGCAGACCGGTGTGACAGTCGAGATCATCTACCTGGATGCGGACGAACAATCCCTCCTCCAGCGTTTTCACGCCACACGCCGCAAACACCCTTTGAGCGATGACAGAACCTCCCTTCGGGAAGCCATTGGTAACGAAAAGCAGCTCCTGGAGCCCCTGTCCCGGCTGGCTGACCTTTATATCGAAACCACCGGCATGTCGAT
Source organism: Marinobacter halotolerans (assembly GCF_008795985.1). Taxonomy (NCBI): domain Bacteria; kingdom Pseudomonadati; phylum Pseudomonadota; class Gammaproteobacteria; order Pseudomonadales; family Marinobacteraceae; genus Marinobacter; species Marinobacter halotolerans. The sequence continues at coordinate 268,657 of NZ_VMHP01000001.1, forward strand.
GTACGAGCTCCGCGACATGGTCAAACAGCGGGTTGCCGGTCGGCGGCAACAGGAACTGGCACTGCTGTTCCAGTCTTTCGGCTTCAAGCACGGGGTGCCTCTGGATTCGGATTTTGTGTTCGATGTCCGATGCCTGCCAAACCCCTATTGGGATACCGCCCTGCGGCGCTTCGTGGGCACGGATCAGCCGGTCATCGATTTTCTCGAAAAAGACCCGCTCAGCGGAAAAATGGTCGAAGATCTGACCGGCTATCTGGAGAACTGGCTACCGGCCTTCGCCGACAGCAACCGGAGCTACATGACCATCTCCATCGGCTGCACCGGCGGCCAACACCGGTCGGTCTATATCTGTGAACAGCTCAGCCGCTATTTCCAGGGCAAGTACAGCAACGTCCAGGTTCGCCACACCGAACTTCCGCATCTGCAAAGCCGGGAAACCTGATTCTATGGTTCGCCGCACCATCACCATTATCAACAAGCTGGGGCTGCATGCCAGGGCCGCCGCCAAACTGGTCGCCACCGCCTCGGAGTACGAAAGCTCCGTGCACATCAGCCGCAACGGCAGGAAGGTAGATGCAAAAAGTATCATGCCCGTGATGATGCTGGCCGCCAGTCAGGGTGTGGAAGTAGAGCTGATTGCCGAAGGCAATGACGAAGACCGGGCAGTTGAAGCTCTGGCGGCCCTGATCAACGATTATTTTGGCGAAGGCGAATAGAGGCCGCGCACAGCGCTCTACGATATTCACCTACAACTCTTTCTCACCAGGCCAGCCTAACTCCGCTATAATGCGAGAGTTTTCTGACTGCGGGTGCTCTATGACCGATATCCTTGAAAAAAGCCAGGCTCGCCAACGCCTTCGCTCACTGAGCGAAGCGCTGGACAGTGGCGCGCTCAAGCAGGTCGCCCGTATCCTGAACGGGGGCCTGAGCCCCAGCGATATCGCCCACCTCCTGGAATCGTCGCCGCCGCGCCAGCGTGCTCTGCTGTGGAACCTGGTCGACAAACAGCTGGAAGGTGAAGTCCTCCAGTATCTGAACGATGACATCCGTAGTTACTTCCTGAGCCAGCTGAACGCCCAGGAACTGGCGGACATCATCGAGGACTTCGAGTCGGACGACCTGGCCGACCTTCTGCAGCAACTGCCGGATACGGTTATCCAGGAAGTCCTGGACACCATGGACGAGCAGGACCGGCAACGGGTTGAGGAAGTTCTCTCCTACCCGGAGGACACCGCCGGCGGCCTGATGAACACCGACACCATAACGGTGCGGCCGGACATCAGCATCGACGTGGTATTGCGTTACCTTCGAAGGCACCGGAACCTGCCCCCGATGACCGACAGTCTGATCGTGGTCAGCCGGCGGGACGAATTCATCGGTATGCTGCCAATCACCAAGATGCTGGTGTCAAATCCGGCGTCCACGGTGCGGGAAGTCATGGATACGGATATTGAACCCATTCCCGTGACCCTGTCGGACAACAAGGTTGCGACCCTGTTCGAGCGCTACGACCTGATATCCGCACCGGTGGTGAGCGAAGAGGGCCGACTGCTAGGCCGGATTACGATCGATGACGTGGTTGACGTTATCCGGGAAGAATCCGACCACTCGCTGATGAGCATGGCGGGTCTGGACGAAGACGAAGATACCTTCGCGCCGATTCTGAAAACCACCCGCCGCCGTGCGATCTGGCTGGGTATCAATCTGTTGACAGCCTTTGCCGCGTCAGCGGTGATCGGCCTTTTCGAGGGCACCATCGAGAAGGTTGTGGCGCTGGCCGTGCTGATGCCAATCGTCGCCAGCATGGGCGGCATTGCCGGCAGCCAGACCCTGACCCTGGTCATCCGGGGCATGGCCGTTGGCCAGATCAGCGGCGCCAACGTGGCCTGGCTGCTGAATCGTGAATTTGTGGCCGGGGCTCTGAATGGCCTTCTCTGGGCGCTGGTGGTCGCCACCGCCGCTTCATTCTGGTTCAGCGACCTGATGATCGGATTCATCATCGCTGCGGCACTGATCATCAATCTGGTTGCTGCCGCATTGGTGGGTACGGTGCTACCGCTGTTCCTCAAATCCCGCAATATTGACCCGGCGCTTGCAGGTAGTGTGATACTCACGACGGTGACTGACTGTGTTGGCTTTATGTCATTTCTTGGTCTCGCCACGCTTGTGTATGCGTAATCCGACAATCAGGCTCAATCTATGACAGATCCTTACGATAATAACGACGCGCCGGAATACGACGGCCCCAGCAAATCCCAGCTAAAACGGGAAATGCAGGCACTGCAGGATCTGGGTAAGCGCATGCTGGACCTGAGCAACGATCAGCTCGACACCCTGCCAATCAGCAGCACGCTCCGGGCCGCCATTGAGGAATCCCGGCGTATCCGTCAGAACGAGGCCCGTCGCCGTCATCTTCAGTACATTGGCAAGGTGATTCGTCAGGAAGACGATCCGGAAGGGCTGTCCCGGCAGATAGACGCCTTCTACTCCGGCAGCGAAGAGCATACGCGGCGCCACCATCTGGCCGAACGCTGGCGCGACCGGATGATAGAGGAAGGAGACAGTGCTGTTGGTGAATTTCTGGAATATTGCACCACGGCGGACATCCAGCACCTGCGAAATCTCGCGCGCAATGCCCGCCGGGATACCCTGAAGGAAAAAACGACAGGCCAGCCCCGGAAACTTTTCCGCTACCTGCGTGAATGCATCGACGATGCTGAGTCCGCCCAGGACTGAGACCAGCGTCCCGGCGGAATAACCGAGACTAACTAGAGGCGCCGGTGTTCCCAGACCGGCATCCGGGTCCGGATTTCGTAAAGCCGCTCCATATCCAGCTCTGCCGTGACAACGCCGGGCCCTTCATCAAGCTCAGTCAGCACTCTGCCCCATGGGTCTGCCACCAGGCTGTGGCCATAGGTGCGGCGGCGCTCACTGTTATGACCGCCCTGCCCTGGCGCCACCATCCATAGCTGATTCTCAATGGCACGAGCCCTGATGAGGGCATGCCAGTGGGCATCACCCGTATTCCAGGTAAAGGCGCTGGGCAGCGCAATCCATTCCGCCCCCTGTTCACGAAGCTTGCGGAACAGTTCCGGAAAACGCAGATCGTAGCAGACCGCCAGCCCCAGGCGGCCAGCCGGCGTATCCAGCACCACAATGTCCTCCCCCGGCTCAAAGGTATCTGACTCCCGGTACTGGCCCTGGGCATCCTCTACCATCGCATCGAACAGGTGGATCTTGTCGTATCGGGCGACCTGCTTGCCCTGATCGTCGAAAACCATGCAACAGGCTCGAACATGGTCCGGCACGCTGGACCCGTCGGGGCGGGCCGCAATCGGCAGCGAGCCACCGACAATCCAAAGCCCGAGTTTAGCGGCCTGCTCGGATAGAAACGTCTGGATAGGTGCGTCGGAACTGGCCTCCCTGAGACCGTATTCCAGCATCTTGCGCATGGATAGCACGGCGAAGTTTTCCGGCAGAACCGCAATCTTCGCTCCCATGTCCGCCGCCTGCCCCAAAAGGCGCTCCGCTTCCGCGAAGTTCTGGCCGATATCATGGCCGCTCACCATCTGAACTGCGGCAACCCGGTTTGGTTGAACAGAAACACTTGCCCTTCTGACTTCTGGCATGAACTGCCTCCTTTACCCTTATTGACCGGCGTCGAAAACCCGCTTTAGCGCAACGTCCGGATTGTCCCACGAGCCTCCCACACTATAGGTGGCACTGGTCAGTTTACTCAACGGGTCACCCAGTACTTTATCCAGCACGAAGAGTGCACCACCGATCGGCGCACCCGCCCCCAACAGGACGGCAGCCAGCGGAAGGTTCTGGGTCAATGGCAACACCACGACCATGTTCATGTCCAGGGTTTCCTCAGCCAGATCGGTGGTGCCGCTGAACTTGAACGCGCCGGAGGGACCCACAATCTGGAGTTCGGGATCGAGCGTTAGAACCCCGCTGTCGAGTCTGGCCTTGCCCGAAATAGCGTCAAAAGCGACTCCGGCCTCGTAGAGATCGGAAAAATCCAGCTTCAGCCGGCGCCAGAGCGTATCGGAGTTCAACAGGTTAAAGATCCTGAACAGTTGCGCGGTGTTGTTGCCTTCCAGAATGACGCCTTCATCAAAACGTACTCTGGCTGTTCCGTCCAGATCGGCCACGGCGAATTGATCCGGTCGGCCCGGCCAGTCCAGATCAAGTTCGATCACTGTTTTCTTGTTCCTGAACGGAATCTCTGTCGCAAACAGCGCGCCGAGGTCCGCCAGTGAACCGCCGCTGAGATTGCCGTTGAAGCCGGTTCGAACCTCTTCCCCGGCAATGCGCCAGTTCAGAGCACCTTCCAGTAGCAGGGATTTCAGTTCCCCCGAGATATTCTCCACGGCCAATTGACTGCCTTCCGGTCTTATCCCGAACGACCAGATACCGGCGTCTTCCTCGTTGATCTTCAGATCCGCAATCCGAACGTTAATGTCCGGCCAGCGATCAAAATCCAGTTCCCGGAAGGCCTGCGCCGATACATCCGGCGACGAAACGTCTTCATCTGCCTGATCCTCATCCCGGGACAGCTGGAGCCTCTCAAGATCGACAATGACCGGCCCGTCTTCCTTGGGCCAGGTGGTCATTCCCCGGACCCAGTCTGCCGTCACGCTGACAAGCCAGCTATCCGAGCCGTTGACCGCCTCAACCAGAATATCCTGGAAGCGCCGGTCAGCAAGGCGAAGATCCTTCACCTGCACATCCACCCGGCCGGGCTGCCAGTCGACATCTAGGTTCATCTTTTGCTGCCAGTCGACAAAAAGTCCGAGGCCACTCTGGCGGGCAGGATCAATGGTAATATTCAGTGGCGCCGGAATCCCGGCGGTCTTGCCCAGGGGTTCGGGCCAGTCAACGGTGACGCCGGTCAGATCCGACCCCATTCGTAAAACCGGATCCTTGCCTTCCTGCAGCTCCAGCAGGGCCTCGTACGTGAGCCCACCGCTCACGCCGGGCGTGGCCATTTCATCCAGTCCGAAACGGGCCCGAAGTTGTTCCACCGTCACCCTGCCAGTCTGTCGCAAGACCAACCCGCTGCCGGAACGGCTTTCCCTGAACCAGACCGATACCGGGTTATCCAGAAAACGGGCACTGAGCGGCGCATCGGAAAATCCCGTGTCAGTGTCGTAGACAAGTTCTCCGGACAGATCCGTCCACTGCAGGTCGGCCGCGGGGAAGGTCACCGAGGCGGATTCCGCCCTGACAAACGCCCGAACGTCCGGCGCCTGCTCCGAATCCAGGGCAATACCCAGCTCAAGATCCAGATAGAACTGACCCTCAACGTTGACCTGATCGCTCGCCTCACCTGCCATGCCCCCAAGTGGTGTGCGATCTATCCAGTAGGCCAGGGCGTCGCCGGTGACCGGCGCGGCGACGTTAACGTACACCATCGTGCTTTCGAGCGTGTCTTCGTCAGGTTCACCGCCGCCGGGCATCACCCGGACCTGACCCGGCCGGAGCTCGAGACCGCCAGTCTGGGCGGATTCGAGATCAATACGGGTGCGACCTTCATGAACAAAGACGCTGCCTTTGGCCCCGGTAACCTCGGGCCAGCGTTCGTCGTACTGCACGGTCGAATTCTCGAAGGCGTAAACCATGGATGACACAAACGACCCCGGCGGCGAGCCGCTGCCGACCTGGCCGTGGCCGAAATAGGTTCCCTGAACAATATCCGCTTCCGTGATGGAGGTTGTCAGCCAGCTATACAGACCGGGATTAACCAGATGGACGGGTACAAACTCCGCCAGCATGCTGGCATTGCCATTCTCCACTCCGACCCTCAGACCCAGGACATCCTCACCGCCGGAAACCAGTTTCAGGTCAAACGCGCCGGTGAGGCTCGCAGCCGGCCCGAAATCCATGGCAATGTCATCGGAAAAAACCCGTGTGACATCGCCGTCCAGTTGCCAGGCGACGTCGGCGCTCAGATTGCGCAACTCCCAGAGCCCATTGAACAGGGAGGGGAACCCCAGCGTGACGGCAGCGGAATCGGCCCGGACAACACCTCCACTCCTGTTCACGACCAGCTTCCCGTCAAGGCCACGCACCGCGGGCGCACCCTGGTAAGCCGCCACATTGACGTCGCTCAGATCCGCGCTCAGCCGAAACCCTTCACTGTCGTTCGAAGGCATTCTGAGAAGCAGATTGTTGAGGGTGCCACCGGGCTTGTAATCATCCAGCGCCCGGGCGAGGCGGTCGGGAAGAATGCCGAGACCACGGAGCAGGCCCCTGACAGGGGCAACGGGAAAACCGTTTGCAACCAGCAAGCTGGCTTCGTCCCCGGATTCAAACCGCAGGTCAAATCCGGGCACGGCAACACCATTCCAGCGCCATCTCAGGTCGTTCAGGTGGAACTGGTTTCCGTTACGGCGCCAGCCGAATCTGGCCTGAATGTTCTCCAGTGGTGCCAGGGATTCCTGGCCAACGCCCAGTTGAAGGTAGGGTGTCTTCAGATTGCCGGTAGCCTGCCTGAGTAGGCCATCACGGAAGGTGAGCCAGACCTGCCCCCCAATATCAAAGCCTTCGGCACGAATGCCCTTCCAGGCGTATTCCTGCACTATGCCGTCAAACAGGCGCCCGGAATTGATGTCTCCGTAGAACTGGCCGGTAAAGTCACCGCTAAAAAAATGCCGGCCAGCCAGCCTGAAGCTTGCCAACTGCTCGGCAGTGCCGGGGCGCATCGCCCGACCTGACGCATAGAACAGGCCCTTTCGGTACACCAGATCAAGCTGGGGAATCTCCACCTGCCGCAATTGCCCGCGGCTGTCCCGCAGTCCCAGCGAGACACGGGTAATACGAACCGAGGGGTCTGATAGCCATTGGCCGGCCAGCGCGATCCATTGCTCAAGGTCGTTGGCGACCGGTTCGGGCAGATCCGCCCCTTCCACCTTGATCTCGCCCCTCGGCGTCTGGTTGATCACCAGTTCCAGCCGGTTGGCGTCGAAATCAGAAAAGACAATCCGGAAGCGCATCAGTGACGCCAGAAAATCCAGGCCAACCCGCAGGCTCTGAAGCGAGGCGACCACTTCCTCACTGTCGGCTTCCGCCCGGATCTCAAGATCCCTGGCAATCACGGTGGGGTTGAGCCAATCCCAACGTGAAGAAAGCGAGCCAATCCGCACGTCATGCTTTAGACGCTCGGACAGCAACTGCTCTATTTGCGGGCGATAGTCGTTGATACTCTGGGTAAGTTGCCGACCCAGGCCGGCGTATAGTGCGGCCAGGACAAGCACAGCAAGCAGCAACCACCAGACAAGGTTGGCCAGTTTCAGCAGAAACCTCAGGGCGGTTCCTTTTGGCTTTTCGGCATTTTCTGGTGCGTTCATCGGGAGTCGCCGCGGCCGTTAGCGCGCCAGGCCAATGGGGTTGAGGAGGGAGCTAGAGTAGAACCACATCGTATTGCTCCTGACTGTAAAAGGGTTCAACCTGAAAACGGATCGCTTTGCGGATGAAGGTTTCAAGATCAGCCACATTGTCCGACTCCTCGTCCAGCAGACGGTCTACCACGCTCTGGGACGCCATCACCAGATAGCTCTCTGCGTCGTAGGCTCGATTAACCCTGAGGATTTCTCGGAAGATCTCGTAACAGACGGTCTCGCTGGTCTTCAGGAAACCCCGGCCGTCACAGATCGGACAGGGTTCGCACAGGACCTGCCCCAGGCTCTCGGTGGTCCGCTTTCGGGTCATTTCCACCAGACCCAGCTCTGACACGCCGGTAATCTTGGTTTTGGCGTGGTCCCGCTCCAGCATCTTTTCCAGCATGCGATGAACCTGCCGCTGGTGCTCCGGGTCTTCCATGTCGATGAAATCGATAATGATGATGCCGCCCAGATTACGCAAACGGAGTTGGCGGCTGATGGAACGGGCGGCCTCAAGGTTGGTCTTGAAAATGGTTTCCTCAAGGTTCCGGTGACCCACGAACGCGCCCGTGTTGATATCGATGGTGGTCATGGCTTCGGTCTGGTCGATGATCACATAACCGCCGGATTTCAACTGAACCTTGCGGCTAAGGGCCTTCTGGATCTCGTCTTCCACGGAATAGAGATCAAACAGCGGCCGCTCGCCGGGATAATATTCCACCTTGTCCGCGAACTCGGTGACAAACTCTTCCACGAATTCCAGTACCCGCTGATGACTTTCCTTGCTGTCGATCCTCACCTTTTCAGTCTGTGGGCGGATCAGGTCGCGGATAGTCCGGATGAAAAGCGGCAGATCCTGATACACCACCGCCGGCGCCTGACTGCGACTGATGCGGTCCTCAATGGCCTGGCTCAGGCGATGCAGATACTTCATATCGCCAATCAGGTCTTCCGCCGAAGCGGCTTCGGCGGCGGTTCTGATGATATAGCCCCCGCTGACTTCGGTGTCTTTCGCCGCACCTTCCTCAATCAGAGACTTCAGACGCGCCCGCTCGCCCTCGTCCTCGATGCGTTGGGATATACCCACGTGAGTGACGCCCGGCATGAACACCAGGTACCGCGAAGGAATGGAAAGCTGAGTCGTCAGGCGGGCGCCTTTGGTGCCGATGGGGTCCTTGGTCACCTGAACCACCAGTGACTGCCCCTCCCGCAACAGGGTCCGGATATCGGGCACGGTCTTGGGGCCGTCAGTCGGCCCCTCCATCGTTTTCTGGTCGGTTACCACGTCCGATGCATGGATAAAGGCCGCACGCTCCAGGCCGATATCAACGAAGGCGGCCTCCATACCCGGAAGAACCCGCACCACTTTGCCCTTGTAGATGTTGCCGACATTGCCTTTCCGGCTGGTACGCTCAATGTACGCTTCCTGAAGCATACCGTTTTCAACCAGTGCCACGCGGGTCTCGACCGGTGTAACGTTGATCAGTATTTCTTCACTCATTAAGGCTCTCCTGCCCTGATTGCCAGGTTGTCCAGACCGGGTACCCCGCCTGCGCCAGAAGATCGGCGGTCTCGCGCAGCGGCAAACCCACGACAGCGCTGTAGCTACCCTGCAGACTCTCTACAAAAATACCACCGAGGCCCTGAATCCCATAACTGCCTGCTTTATCCATAGGCTCGCCAGTTCGCACATAGGCAGAGATTTCATCGGGTCGCAGTGCACGAAAGGTGACATCGGTTGTAACCACGCACGACTGGGCATAGCCATCCACCACCACCGCAACGGCGGTCATCACCTGATGGGTGCGGCCCGACAGGGACCGGAGTGTTTCCGCCGCCTCTTCTCCGGTGGCAGGCTTGCCAAGAATACGATCACCCAGGACAACGGAGGTGTCGGACCCCAGAACGAGGGCATCCGGAGCGCCCCGTCCGACAGCCAGGGCCTTTTCCTGTGCCAGCCGCAACACGTAATCAGAAGGCCTTTCGACCGGCCCAGGGGTTTCGTCGATGTCGGCCGGACGGGTGTCAAAGCTGACGCCCATCTGCCGAAGCAACTCCGCGCGCCGGGGCGAGGCTGATGCCAGAATAATGGAGCGCATGGGCAGCCTACCCCAGTTTCCGGTTAAGGTTGTCCAGCAGCAAACAGAGCAACGGCCACACCAGAGCACTGGTGACAGCAGGCCAGAGATAGGTGAAGCCGGAATCTTCCGCGCCCAGTGTCTGCTTTATGAAGTGCACTAACATCTGATTGATGCCCAACAGCAGAAACACCATCAGACACTGCTGGGGCAACGGATACATCCGCAGCCGTTGATGGACGGTCAGCACCAGAAATGCGATCAGTCCCATGGCCAGCGCGTTCACACCAAGGGGCGTCGCCTCCATCACGTCGAGAAGTAAACCCAGACACCAGGCCAGCAGAATGCCGAATTGGGCGGGAGCCCTGAAGGTCCAGTAAAACACGATCAGCCCCAGCCATTCCGGGCGAAATTCAAACCAGCCGACCGGAAACCATGAGCTGCTTAGAACCAGGGCGATGATGGCGCTGAAGATAAAGACGGGATAGCTGATGACCGATAGCATCAGGGTGCCTCCTCTTCAGCGACTGTGTCTGTTTCCACGTCTGCTTCTGCTTCAGAGACGGGCGAGAATACCACCAGCACCAGCCGGCTTCGATTCAGTTCGGCTTTCGGGCTGGCCTGGATCTCTACAAAGGGCTCTCCGGGCTTCTTGGTGACCGTCCGTACTTCCGCGACGGGATAGCCTTTGGGAAACCGCCCGCCCAGCCCGGAGCTGACGAGCAAATCGCCCTCACGAATATCCGCTGTGACCGGCACATGCACCAGTTCCAGAGTTTCAGATTCACCGGTTCCCAGCAGGACGCCGCGTAACCCATTACGGACAACCTCTACCGGTACCGCATGACTGCTGTCGGATACCAGCAAAACCCGAGACGTGAAACTGCTGGTCTGCTGCACCTGACCCATCAGTCCATTGGCATCCAGAACTGCCTGCCCGACCTCAACGCCGTCGCGACTGCCCTTGCTGATAACCACCTCATGGGAAAAGGGATCGGGAGAAACGGCCACCACTTCACCAACGATCACACGATCGTCCAGGGTTTCAGAGGAGTTCATCAGTTGTCGCAGTTCGTTGTTCTCCGAGGCAAGCGCTGCATACTTGAGTGCACGCCGCTCAAGAATTAAAAGCCGGGCCTTGAGGGCTTCATTCTGTTCCAGAAGGTCATCGCGGGGGGTGAAGAGGCTGGACACCCAGTCGCTGAAGCGGCCAGGCGCGTTGCCGAGCCAGTGCACCGGTGCCAGACCGGTGCCAATGGCACTGCGAACGTCAGTTAACTGATTGAAGCGTGCGTCGGCAACAATCAAGGCTACCGACAGCACGAAAACAAGGATCAGGCGAAATCCGGGAACTGGGCCCTGAACAAAGATGGTTTTAATGGCGAACACTCCCCACGGGTTTAACCCTCCTGGGAGAACATTCCGATCCCGCTGCGATCAATCACTTCTAACGCCTTGCCACCGCCGCGGGCCACGCAGGTCAGCGGATCTTCGGCGATGATCACAGGCAATCCTGTTTCTTCGCTGATCAGCTTGTCCAGGCCGCGAAGCAACGCACCACCGCCGGTCAGAACAATACCGCGCTCGGCGATGTCCGATGCCAGTTCAGGGGGCGACTGCTCCAGAGCGCTTTTGACCGTCTGTACGATCTGCGCCAGGGATTCCTGAAGGGCATCGAGAATCTCTTCGCTGTTCAGGGTGAACGCGCGAGGTACGCCCTCGGCCAGATTACGTCCGCGAACGTCGATCTCGCGGATTTCCAGGCCTTCGTAGGCGCAGCCGATCTCATGCTTGATGCGTTCGGCGGTGGAATCGCCGATCAGGCTGCCGTAGTTGCGACGGACGTAGGTCACAATGGCTTCGTCGAATTTGTCGCCGCCTGTGCGGACGGATTCGGCGTAGACAATGCCGTTCAACGAGATGATGGCGATTTCGGTGGTGCCGCCACCGATGTCGACGATCATGGAGCCGCTGGCTTCTTCAACCGGCAGACCGGCGCCGATAGCGGCTGCCATGGGCTCTTCAATCAGGAAAACTTCCCGCGCGCCGGCGCCAAGGGCCGATTCGCGAATGGCCTTGCGCTCAACCTGGGTGGATTTGCTGGGTACGCAAACCAGTACCCGGGGGCTGGGGGTAATGAAGCTGTTTTCGTGCACCTTATGGATGAAGTGCTGCAGCATTTTTTCCGTGACCACAAAATCGGCGATAACGCCGTCTTTCATCGGGCGGATGGCGGTAATATTGCCGGGGGTACGGCCCAGCATGCGTTTGGCTTCGGCGCCGACGGCGGCCACCATTTTCTGGGAGCCGTTGGTGCGGATGGCTACAACGGAGGGTTCGTTGAGGACGATCCCACGCTCACGCACATAAATAAGGGTGTTGGCGGTGCCCAGGTCGATGGACAGGTCGCTTGAAAATAAGCCTCGGAGTCTTTTGATCAACATTCGTGTAGTTTCAACCTGAGAGTTGCAGTCCGGAAAAGATGCCGCAACTTTAGCAGTGAGCACCCCCTCAGGCAAGGCACCATATGGGCTCTGGAGCGGCCTTTCTCGCTTTTCTTCAGTGTTTTGGCCCCTCCCGCGATTGTTCGAATCTGTTACCATTGTTGCTTTATTTTTGTGGCCTCGGCGGAGGGCCGTCCAGAGGCAGGCTCTCAAAACATGCTCAAGCACATCCTTGTGGCGCTTGGGCTCCGCCATCCGTGGCTCCGCAAAGTGTTGCGTGCCTGCCTCCGGATGGCCCCGGTAACTGCGAGTCGTCTATCAATCTGGGCGGGCTTGTGGTTAACAAACCGTATGGTTAAAGACATTTCACATACATTTCTGGGAGACAATTCGTGACCATTTCCCGCAAGGACATTGAAAAAGTCGCCGTGCTCGCCCGCATCCGCGTGGACGACGAGCAGGTGTCGGCTCTGGAGAAGGATCTGGGCAATATCCTGGATCTGGTGGATCAGCTCGGTGCCGCCGATACCGATTCGGTGCAGCCTATGGCTCACCCACTGGATGCGGTTCAGCGCCTGCGGGCCGATGAGGTGACCGAAACCAATCAACGGGAAAGCTTTCAGGCGATCGCCCCGGCCACCGAAAACGGGCTGTATCTTGTGCCCCGCGTCATAGAGTGAACTGAGTGAAAGGACCCAACATGCATAACAAATCCGTCGCAGAGCTTTCCCGGGAACTGGACAGCGGCCAGGTTTCAAGCGTGGAGCTGACCCAGCAGTTTCTCGACCGCATCAAGCAGGAAGACAGTAAGTACAACAGCTTTATTACCGTCACCGACGAGCAGGCGCTGGCCGATGCCAGGGCGGCCGATAAGCAGCGGGCAGCCGGCAATGCCACGCCCTGGACCGGGGTGCCGTTTGCCCACAAGGATATTTTCTGTACCAACGGCGTCCTGACCAGCTGTGGTTCGAAGATGCTGGCCAACTTTGTGCCGCCCTATGACGCGACGGTCACGGCGAATTTTCGCCAGGCCGGCGCGGTTTGCCTCGGCAAGACCAACATGGATGAGTTCGCCATGGGGTCGTCTACCGAATCGAGCTACTACGGGGCGACCACCAACCCCTGGGGACTGAGCCAGGGTGATAAACGGGTGCCCGGCGGGTCTTCCGGCGGCTCTGCGGCGGCGGTTGCGGCGCGCCTGGTGCCGGCGGCGACCGCTACCGATACCGGCGGCTCCATTCGCCAGCCGGCTGCGCTATGCGGTGTAACCGGGCTGAAGCCGACCTATGGACGGGTTTCCCGGTACGGCATGATTGCCTTTGCTTCCAGCCTGGACCAGGGCGGCACCATGGCCCGCACGGCGGAAGATAACGCGCTGATGCTGAACGTGATGGCGGGCTTTGATCCGAAGGACTCCACGTCCATTGACCGGGAGGTGCCGGATTACACCGCCACGCTGAACGAGCCTTTGAAAGGCCTGAAGATTGGTTTGCCGAAGGAGTACTTCAGTGAACAGCTGAGCCCGGCGATGGAGCAGCAGGTTCGTAACGCCGTAAAGGAATATGAAAAGCTGGGGGCCACGGTGAAAGAGGTGTCCCTGCCCAATGCAAAACTGGCGATCGCCGCCTACTACGTGATTGCACCGGCGGAAGCGTCTGCCAACCTGTCCCGTTTTGACGGTGTCCGTTACGGCTATCGCTGTGAAGACCCGAAGGATCTGCTGGATCTGTACACGCGCACACGGGCCGAGGGCTTCGGCGCGGAAGTGAAGCGACGGATTCTGGTCGGCACTTACGCCCTGTCCGCCGGGTATTTCGATGCCTATTATCTCAAGGCCCAGAAAGTACGGCGGCTAATCCAGCAGGACTTCATCAATGCCTTCAAGGAAGTGGACGTGCTGATGAGCCCGACCACCCCCTCCCCGGCCTTTATTCAGGGTGAGAAGACCGACGACCCGGTCACCATGTACCTGGAAGACGTTTTCACCATTGCCATCAACCTGGCAGGCATTCCGGCCATTTCGGTACCGGCGGGCTTCGTAGATGGTCTTCCGGTGGGGCTGCAGATTATCGGGGATTATTTCTCCGAAGCCCGTTTGCTGAATGCCGCCCATCAATTCCAGCAGGTGACCGACTGGCACCAGCGTGAACCGCAATAAGCCCGATACAGGAGAGCAACTATATGCAGTGGGACATTGTGATCGGGCTGGAAATTCACGTTCAGCTCGCCACCAAAACCAAGATTTTTTCCGGCTCCAGCACCGCTTACGGCGCCGAGCCCAACACCCAGGCCAACGCGGTTGATCTGGCCATGCCCGGCACCCTGCCCGTGCCCAACGAGCAGGCGTTTCGCTATGCGGTGATGTTCGGCCTGGCAGTGAATGCCGAGATCGAGCGCCGCTCGGCGTTTGAACGGAAGAACTACTTCTATCCGGATCTACCCAAAGGCTATCAGACCACCCAGCTCGAACGGCCTATTGTTGGCCCAGGGTATGTGGACATTGATCTGACCAATGGTGAAACCAAGCGGGTTCGTATTCACCACGCTCACCTTGAGGAAGATGCGGGCAAATCCCTGCACGAGGATTTCCACGGCATGACCGGCGTGGACTTGAACCGGGCCGGTACCCCACTGATCGAGGTGGTCACCGAGCCGGATATGAGCAACGCAGAAGAAGCCGTGGCCTTCGCCAAGAAGCTGCACGGTATTGTCACCTCCCTCGGCATCTGCGATGGCGATATGTCCCAGGGTTCCATGCGCTTCGACGTCAACATTTCCCTGAAGCCCAAAGGCAAGGCCGAACTCGGTACGCGTACCGAAACCAAGAACCTGAACTCCTTCCGGTTCATGGAACAGGCCATCGCCCATGAAGTCGAGCGGCAGATGGACATCCTGGAAGACGGCGGCACCATTGTGCAAGAAACCCGCCTGTACAACGGCGACCGGGATGAATCCCGTTCCATGCGCACCAAGGAAGAAGCCAATGACTACAGGTACTTCCCCTGCCCGGACCTGCTACCCGTCGAGATCGACCAGTCATTCATCAACGAAGCCCGCGACAGCCTCCCTGAACTGCCGGATGCCCGTAAGGCCAGGTTCATGGATCAGTACGGACTGAATGACTATGACGCTGGCCTGCTGTCGAGCGATTCAAAACTTGCCACTTTCTTTGAAGCCGTGGCAGAGCGCGGAAAAGATGCCAAGCTGGCCTCCAACTGGGTACAGGGCGAATTCTCGGCGCGGCTGAATGCGGAAGAAAAGTCCGTCGCTGACTCGCCGATCTCCGGCGCACAGCTGGGCGACCTGGTGGTCCGCATTGCCGATAACACGATTTCCTCTGCCGGCGCCAAGAAGGTGTTCGAAGCACTCTGGACCGGTGAAAACGACGATGTGGATGCCATCATCGACGCCCAGGGCCTGAAACAGGTATCTGACACCGGTGCTCTGGAAGCCATGGTCGACGAGGTTCTGGCCGACATGCCGGATCAGGTGGCCCAATACCAGAACGAGGTAGACCCTAAGAAACGCAAGAAGATGCTGGGTGGCTTTATGGGGCCATTGATGAAGGCCTCGAAGGGCCAGGGCAATCCGAAGCTGTTTAATGAGATTCTTGTTCGGAAGCTTGGGGGGTAATCCTTGGGCTATGGGCGGTGGCTTATTGCTGCCGCCCTAGCCTGCCCGGGTTTGGAGTTAACGGCATGAGGCTGGAAGGGGGTATCCGCCAATGCCTTTTCCCGCAACAACCAGGCTAGGACCCAAGCTCGAAATCAATCAAACCAGCCGGCCCCATAGATCATGCTCATCCGCATGCTCAACCACGGCCTGTACTATCTGCCCCGGCTTAAGGCCCGTCTCGTCATTCAGGTAAACCATGCCGTCGATCTCCGGCGCATCCGCCTTGGAGCGGCCGATGGCGCCTTCCTCGTCAACTTCGTCGATCAGCACATCGATGGTCTGGCCGATTTTCGCTTGCAATCGTGCGGCTGAGATCTGGGCCTGCTTTTCCATGAATCGGGCCAAACGCTCTTCCTTTATATCTTCCGGAACAGCACCTTCGATCTCGTTTGCCTTTGCGCCTTCTACCGCGCTGTACTTGAAAGCCCCAACCCGATCCAGTTGCGCCTCATCCAGCCAGTCCAGCAAATACTGGAAGTCCTCTTCGGTTTCACCCGGGAAGCCGACAATAAAGGTAGAACGAATGGTCAGCTCCGGGCAGATTTCCCGCCACTTGCGGATGCGATCCAGGGTTTTGCTGTCGTGGGCCGGGCGCTTCATGGCTTTGAGCACTTTCGGACTGGCGTGCTGGAACGGGATATCCAGGTAAGGCAGGATTTTTCCTTGCGCCATCAGCGGAATCACATCATCCACATGGGGATAGGGGTAGACATAGTGCAAGCGCACCCAGACCCCCAGTTCCCCCAGCGCCTCACACAGAGACTGCATTTTCGTTTTCAGCGGGCGCCCCTGCCAGAAGCCGGTGCGGTATTTGAGGTCCACACCGTAGGCCGAGGTGTCCTGTGAAATCACCAGTAGCTCTTTTACTCCAGCGTCTACCAACCTCTTTGCCTCGTCCATCACGTCGCCGATGGGCCGACTCACCAGGTCGCCGCGCATGGAGGGGATGATGCAGAAGGTACAGCGGTGGTTGCAGCCCTCGGAGATTTTCAGATACGCGTAGTGCCTGGGCGTCAGCTTGATGCCCTGAGGTGGAACCAGATCGGTGAATGGGTCGTGTTGTTTTTTCTGGGGCACGAACTGGTGTACGGCACCAACCACCTCTTCATAGGCATGGGGGCCGGACACGGCCAGCACGCCTGGGTGGGTCTCGCGGATCTTGTCTGCCTCGACGCCCATGCAGCCGGTAACGATAACCTTGCCGTTCTCGCTGATGGCCTCGCCGATGGCGTCCAGGGATTCCTGCTTGGCGGCGTCGATAAAGCCACAGGTGTTGACCACAACAATGTCTGCATCGTTGTAGCTCGGCACTACCTCGTAACCGTCCATACGGAGCTGAGTCAGGATCCGCTCTGAATCCACCAGCGCTTTCGGACAGCCCAGACTGATGAAGCCGACTCTACCGGCGCCCTGTTCGATGGATAATGTTTTATCTGTCATTAAACGGACCTCTGTTTCATTTCTATGACACACCGCTCACAAATCGGAGAGAAGATTATGGTGCTATTAGCGTCATAACTTGCTGGTCACTTACTAAACAACTAGACTTTCAGGAAGTTAAGCCATCAGTTTAAAGAAGCGATGATCAAAAACCTTGTGGTAAAACCCAACCTTCGCAACCAGCAGCGCGTTGATGTTGCAACCGAAGTAAAGATAGAGAAGCCGGATGGTAGTTCTCTGGTCTGCTCGGTGTCCAACATTTCGCGAACCGGGTTGATGATTTCCTGCGGGCAGGAAGAAGTCAGGGCGCTGATTCCAAATCAGCAAACGCCTGCTCCGGGAACCTGGATCGAGGTCACAGCTTCGTTTTCAGTGCCCGTTGTTGCCAGCCAGCCGGTTTCAGTCCTCGCCCACGGCCACATTGTCTACATGCGACGGATTTCCAGAAACGAATTCCAGATTGGTGTCCAGTTTGCCGAATTTGACGGCAACGGATTCGAATACGTGAACAACTACGTCAGCAAACTGCTGGCCAACGCCGAGTAAGTCTCCGAAAGCAGCATTCACCGTGCCTGCCGCTATATTGTTATAGCATCAAACTCTAGCTGCCCGCCTTCTTATGCCAGTGTCTGTTCTGGTATCATCTGCGCTTTCACACGCCATGCCCTGATCGAGAAACCCCTGGGCAAGACACGCGGTAACAGGACACGATGACCACATACAACCTGACGCATCTCAAACAGCTGGAAGCTGAAAGCATCCACATCATCCGGGAAGTCGCAGCCGAGTTCGACAATCCGGTCATGCTTTATTCCATCGGGAAAGACTCTGCGGTGATGCTGCACCTTGCCCGTAAGGCTTTCCACCCGGGCAAGCTGCCCTTTCCGCTACTGCACGTGGATACCACCTGGAAGTTTAGGGAAATGATTGAGTTCCGGGATCGTAAGGCAAAGGAATACGGTCTCGACCTGATCGTGCACAAAAATGAAGACGGCATTGCGCAGGGCATCGGCCCGTTTACCCATGGCAGCGCCAAGCATACCGACATCATGAAAACCCAGGCACTGAAACAGGCTCTGGACAAGTACAAGTTTGATGCGGCCTTCGGCGGGGCGCGCCGGGATGAAGAAAAATCCCGCGCCAAGGAACGCGTCTATTCCTTCCGTGACGAGTACCACCGCTGGGACCCGAAGAATCAGCGTCCCGAGCTGTGGAACATCTACAACGGCAAGATCAACAAGGGCGAGAGCATTCGTGTGTTCCCGCTGTCCAACTGGACCGAGCTGGATATCTGGCAGTACATCTATCTGGAAAACATCGAGATCGTTCCGCTGTATTACTCGGCCAAGCGCCCCGTGGTTGAGCGCGACGGCACGCTGATTATGGTGGACGACGATCGGATGCCCCTGAAGGAAGGCGAGACGCCCGAGATGAAATCCATCCGTTTCCGCACCCTGGGCTGCTACCCACTGACCGGCGCCATTGAATCCGAGGCAGACACCCTGCCGGAGATCATCCAGGAAATGCTGCTGGCGACCAGCTCCGAACGTCAGGGCCGTGTGATTGACCACGATTCGGCCGGCTCCATGGAACAGAAAAAGCGGGAAGGGTACTTCTAAGATGGCACACCAGTCCGACCTTATTGCAGAAGACATTCAGGCGTACCTGAAGCAACATGAGAACAAGGAACTGCTGCGCCTGCTGACCTGCGGCAGCGTTGATGACGGCAAAAGCACCCTGATTGGCCGGCTCCTGCACGACACCAAGATGATCTACGAAGATCACATGGCGAGCCTGAAAAGCGACAGCGCCAAAATGGGCACCACTGGTGAAAAACTGGATCTGGCCCTGCTGGTCGATGGCCTTCAGGCAGAGCGTGAGCAAGGCATCACCATCGACGTGGCCTACCGCTTCTTCTCCACCGACAAGCGCAAGTTCATCATTGCAGACACCCCGGGCCATGAGCAGTACACCCGCAACATGGCAACAGGTGCATCTACCGCTCAGGTAGCGATTCTGATGATCGATGCCCGCTATGGCGTTCTGACCCAGACCCGCCGCCACTCCTACATCGCTTCCCTGCTGGGGATTCGCCATGTGGTGGTTGCGGTGAACAAAATGGACCTGGTGGATTTCAGCGAAGAACGGTTCAACGAAATCAAGGACGACTATCTGGCCTTTGCTAACCAGCTCGGACTCAAGGATATCCGTTTTGTGCCGCTGTCGGCGCTAGAAGGCGACAATGTAGTCAACCGCAGCGAGAATACCCCCTGGTTCGACGGCCAACCGCTGATGGAGATTCTGGAAACCGTCCAGGTGTCTCACGACAAGAATCTGGAGCACTTCCGCTTCCCGGTTCAGTATGTGAACCGTCCGAACCTGAACTTCCGTGGTTTCTGCGGCACGGTTGCCTCCGGTGTGATTCGCCCGGGCGAGAAGGTCATGGCCCTGCCCTCGCGTAAAACCAGTACCATCAAGGAGATTGTGACTTTTGATGGCAACCTTGATGAAGCCTATATCGATCAGGCGGTCACCCTGACCCTGAGCGATGAGATCGACGTCAGCCGCGGCGATATGCTGGTCAAAGCCGAGGATGAGCCGGAAGTGGGCAACCGTTTTCTCGCCAACATCGTGTGGATGACCGACGCCCCGCTGGAAACCGGCCGGCTTTACGACATCAAGCTGGGTCCGACTTTCTCATCCGCTACGGTGAAAAAGATCCAGCACCAGACCGACGTCAACACGCTGGAAAAGAGGGCAAACCCAACCGAGCTGAACCTCAACGAGATCGGCCTGTGTGAGCTGACCCTGAGCCAACCCATCGCCTTCGACCCCTATCCGAACAACCACGTGACCGGCAGCTTCATTGTCATTGACCGCCTGA
Organism: Marinobacter halotolerans; assembly: GCF_008795985.1. Lineage (NCBI taxonomy): Bacteria > Pseudomonadati > Pseudomonadota > Gammaproteobacteria > Pseudomonadales > Marinobacteraceae > Marinobacter > Marinobacter halotolerans. Next base: position 288,566 of record NZ_VMHP01000001.1, read on the forward strand.
GTAACGTGACCATTGGCGCAGGCATGATCGCTGGCACGGCTGGCACGGTCGAGTCGCTTGATCCAGTCAGCACCGAGGAGCGTCAGCGCCGCCTGGCCCAGAAACCGGCCATCATAGCCTGTAATGGCAAGCAGGCACCGGCTCTTGCGCTGGCTCTTGAGCGCGCACTCTTCGATCAGGGCAAGACTTCGGTTGTGCTCAGTGAAGACAACTCCGGCGATGCTGACGACCGTCGCCGGGCGGCACAGGTGATTTCCGCCCACGGGCTGATTGCCATTGCCGTGAACCTGGGAGCCGATGTTGCCTCGGCGTCAATCGCTGCTGAAAGCAGCGAAGAGATCCCGGAAGCCGTCAACAAGCTGGTTCAGGATCTGGTGCGCAACAAGCGTATCTGATGCTGCAGCAGTACTGAAACCTGGCCCCGCGAGCCGCCTGGCTCCGGGGCCTTGTTCGTTCTACGTTCAGGAAGCACCAATATGGCCATTAAACATCTGCGCGTTGCCTTTGCCTCCCAGTTCCAGCCCGGCAGTCCGGCCCGTCTGATCGAGGGCGAGCCTCTCAGCGAACCCGGCGGGGATTACGAGGGCCTGCAGAAGCAGATGAAGCGGCTGTTCAACAGCAAGCCCGGCAAGAAATACGGTCGTTTTTCCGACGATACCGGAGAATCCCCTTTCAGTGCGTGGTTGAAAGACTATCTGGAAGACCGCCAGAGCTTTGCGTCGCTGACCGACCGACTGTTCAAACAATGGCAGGACCTGCTGACCGGAAGCCAGGAGGAGCATCAGGGGCATCTGATGCTGGTGCACGAAGCCCTGGCGGATTCAGAGGTTATCTATCTGCTGATCATCGAAAGCGACAGCGCACTGCGCTTTGACGGCCAGCAGGCGCTGGATACCACCGACGTGCTCAGTCTGTCCCGCCTGAACCTGGCGGTGCGCATTGAGATCGACGACTGGAAAAGCGACCAGGGCAGCGAAAACTACCTGACGCTGGTTCATGCCAGAGGCACGGGGGAAACCGGCGATCATTTCATCCGCCTGTGCGGGTTTACCAACCAGGTGGATGTGGAAAAGGAAACCCTGACCTTCCTGGACGCAGTCGAGGCTTTTGCCAAATCCTCTGAGCCGGAAAAAGCCGGCGAGGTTCGCAACAAGGCCTATGAATTCTGCAAGGAGCAGCATGCGCTGGGCGAGCCGGTGGAAATCGAGGCGTTGTCGGGCTATCTGGACGAGGACCAGCCCCAGCGTTTCAAGCAGTTTGCCAGTGAGACCGCCGAGATTCCGGAAAGCGGCGTGTTGCATCCGGACCATCGCAAGGTGAAGAAGCTCGTGCGCATTGCGGGCTCCGGTGGTGGCATGAGCGTGTCGTTTTCATCGGACCTGGTGAATCAGGCGATCTACTATGACCGGGACAATGATGCTTTGACCATTACCCGGCTGCCCAAAGCTCTGCGGGAGCAGTTGCAACGGTATCTTGAGGGGCGGGAGGAGTCCTGATCCTCTGGACCTGCTATCTGAGGGGGCTGCCCGCGCCGCCGTTAAGTCTTTTTTTTCGGAAAAAGAACTCGCTTCGCTCAGACACCTTTGCTCCTGCAGAAAAGACTGAACCGCGTCCCGGGCGATCAGGCTTTTAGGATACTTCCAGTGTTACTGATTGGCGGCTTGATCGCGCGCCATTGCTCTGGCCCGCTTTTTCTCGACTCTTAGTTTTCTCACTTCTTTCATCCAGCCTACTCCGTCTACCAGTTCGCCGGTTTCCGGGTCGATTGGCGGGTATGGCAGATCTCGGTCGTCGCAGTATCGTTTGACGACGGGCTGGCACCAGCGGAACAGCAGGCGGTTGTATTCGTCGTCCGGCAGTCGGCGGTAATCGTAAAGCCCGGCCAGCTTTCTTTGCCGCTGGGCTTCCGACAGGATAATGGCGCACGCCGCCGATACGTTCAGTGATTCCACCATGCCCATCATCGGGATCACGATGTGCTCGTCGGCTTCGGCGGCCGCGTCCTCGCTGACGCCGTCCACCTCATTTCCCAGAATCACCGTGCAGGGCACGGTGAAATCCGCCTCTCGGAAATCGATCGCCCGGTCGGATAGCTGTGCTGCATATAGCTTATGACCCTGACCTTTCAGGCTGGCAGTTGCATCTTCCATCGTGCGGTGGGTGTGGGTGGTGATCCAGTTGTAGCTGCCACCGGCGGTCTTTCTGAACGCCCGGAAACCTTCTTTTGGCCAGACCACGTGCATATTGGCCAGGCCGAAGGCGTCGCAGGAGCGGATGATGGCCGAAAGGTTTCTTGGTTTATGGACCTGGTCGGTGAGCACGCTGAGGTCTGGTTGTCGAGTATCAAGGGTTTGTTTGATTCGGGCGAGGCGTTCGGGAGTCATTGTTTTGTTTGAATCTGGTTGTCGGATTTCGGCTGCGCCTAATCCGACCTACGTGGGACGGCTTGGCACTTAAATTGGGGAAGCGGTTGGGGCGGGGCTTTCCAAAAAACGCCCGTGAATACTTCCCTGTAGGGCTCGATCGCGCCATCCCTGGCGCTCAACGTTTTTGGAAAGCCCCGCCCCAACCGCTTCTACTCCCAAGTTTACCTGAGAAATAATACCACAGCCGATTTAGAGGATTGCCGATACAGAGGTGGTTGCGGATTGATCACCCCGTTATAATGCGCAGTTCCATTTTGATCAGAGCGCCGCTATCCTCTGGCGCCCGACATGCACCGAGACACGTTGAGACCCATGGCCAAGAAGCTGTACATCAAGACCCACGGCTGCCAGATGAACGAGTACGACTCATCCAGAATGGCGGACCTTCTGCGCACCGGCGAAACCGTTGAAATGACCGACACGCCAGACGACGCAGACATCCTGCTTCTGAACACCTGTTCCATCCGGGAAAAGGCCCAGGAAAAGGTGTTCCACCAGCTTGGTCGCTGGAAAGGTCTCAAGGCCAAGAAACCGGACCTGATTATCGGCGTGGGCGGCTGCGTCGCCAGCCAGGAAGGCCAGGCCATCATTGACCGCGCGCCCTACGTGGACATGGTCTTCGGCCCCCAGACCCTGCACCGGCTGCCGGACATGATTACCGAGATCCGCGCCAAGGGTAACGGCGTGGGCGTGGTGGATGTCAGCTTTCCGGAAATCGAGAAGTTCGACAACCTGCCCGACCCCGGCGCCGATGGCCCTTCGGCCTTCGTCTCCATCATGGAAGGCTGCAGCAAATACTGCACGTTCTGCGTGGTGCCCTACACCCGTGGCGAGGAAGTCAGCCGTCCGGTGGACGATGTGATCGCGGAAGTGGCGCATCTGGCGGGCCAGGGCGTGCGGGAAGTTAACCTGCTGGGCCAGAATGTGAACGCCTATCGCGGCGAAACGCACGATGGCGATGTTATGGACATGGCCGAACTGGTCACGTTGATTGCCACCATCGACGGTATCGATCGCATCCGGTACACGACCTCCCATCCGGTGGAATTCTCGGATTCTTTGATCGCCGCCTATGAGCAGGTTCCGGAGCTGGTCAGCCATCTGCACCTGCCGGTACAGAGCGGCTCCGACCGGATTCTGGCGGCCATGAAACGCGGGCACACTGCGCTGGAGTACAAATCCAAACTTCGCCGCTTACGCAAGATCCGCCCGGACATCAGCTTTTCCTCGGATTTCATCATCGGCTTCCCGGGTGAAACGGAGAAGGACTTTGAAGACACCATGAAGCTGATCAACGATATCGGCTTCGACGTATCCTTCAGTTTCATCTACAGCTCTCGGCCTGGCACTCCTGCAGCGGATTTGCCGGACGATACGCCCATGGACGTCAAGAAGAAGCGGTTGAGCATCCTGCAGGAGCGTATCAACCAGCAGGCGATGGATATCAGCCGCAAGATGGTGGGCACGACCCAGCGTATTCTGGTGACTGGCCTGTCCAAGAAGGACCCTGGCGAGTATGCAGGCCGCACTGAGAACAACCGCATTGTGAACTTCCGGCATGAGAATCCAGAGGTGGTTGGTAATTTTATTGATGTGGAGATTAAAGAGGCGCTTCCTAATTCTTTGCGCGGGGTACCCGTTAGCTCGGAGATGTTTTAGGGTTGAGACAGTATGGGTCCGAGGTTTGGTGGCTGGCGAGTGGTGAGGATGTCCTCCCAAAAAACGCTACGAGCACATCCATGTGCGCTTGGGCTCCGCCATCCATGGCTCCGCACATTTTTGGGAGGACATCCCCACCACTCTCCGAGAACCCTTTCCGTGTCTGCAGTCCAACGGAGTAAACGTAGGTTGGATAAAGCGAAGCGCAATCCAACATTGGCGACCTGGTGCAAATGTTCGGACAGCCTGTCGGATTACGACTTCGTCTAATCCGATCTACTTGCAATCAAGCAGGCGAGCCTAAACATAGTTAGAACAGGGCGCTGGCCGGGGATAGCTTCCAAAAACGTCGAGCGCCATGGATGGCGCGATCGAGCCCTACAGGGAAGTATTCACGGGCGTTTTTTGGAAGCTATCCCCGGCCAGCGACCATTAGCACCAAACATGAAATGCTCACTCCCGATACAACACACAGTGAGCAGAACCGAAGCATGGAGACTGTTTGAAAACCAACGATTCCAGACAATTTGATTTACACCCGGTGGACCAAGACCGCCTGGCGGCGCTTTGTGGGCAGTTTGATGAGCATCTGAAGCACATTGAGCGGCGTATGAGCGTTCGTGTGGGGCGCCGTGGACACCACTTCCGCGTGGAAGGCGAAACAGAGCATGTGGCCGCGGCCACCGAGGTTATCCGGCACCTGTATCGGGAAACCGAGGCTACCAATGATATTTCGCCGGATACCGTGCATCTGTTTATCCGGGAGACGGGTTTTGAACGACTTCCGGACGATGTGCCCTTTGACGGCGCGGTAACCGTGATCAAGACGCCAAAACTTCAGGCCAAGCCCAGGGGCGAAAATCAGCAGAAGTACGTCCATAACATCCGCACCCACGATGTGAATTTCGGCATTGGTCCCGCCGGTACCGGCAAGACCTGGCTGGCAGTGGCCTGTGCGGTGGAAGCACTGAAGGATGAGCAGGTCAAGCGCATTCTGCTGGTGCGTCCGGCCGTTGAGGCGGGTGAAAAGCTCGGGTTCCTGCCCGGCGACCTGGCCCAGAAGGTCGACCCCTACCTGCGTCCACTCTATGACGCACTCTATGAAATGCTGGGCTTTGACCACGTCACCCGGCTGATCGAGAAGAGCGTGATCGAGATTGCGCCGCTGGCGTTCATGCGGGGTCGCACGCTCAACAATTCGTTTATTATTCTGGACGAGAGCCAGAACACCACCCGGGAGCAGATGAAAATGTTCCTGACCCGGATCGGTTTCGGGTCTACCGCGGTGATTACCGGCGACACTACCCAGGTCGACCTGCCCCGTGGGCAGAACTCCGGGCTGATTCATGCCGCCACCGTGCTTGGCGATGTGGCCGGCATTGGCTTTACCCGGTTTGAGTCCCGGGATGTGGTTCGCCATCCGCTGGTGCAACGAATTGTCGAGGCCTACGATATTTTTGACGGCGGGGGCGCCTGATTCCCGTGGTCAGTCTGACGGTCGATATTCAGCGGGCGCTGGAGTCCGGCGACACTCCCACGGACGAGCAGTTCGAAACCTGGGCGGGCACCGCCTGGCTCGGGGATGAGGACTCCGAGGTGACGGTTCGCCTTGTCGACACCGACGAAAGCGCCAGCCTGAACAGCCAGTATCGCGACAAAACCGGCCCAACCAACGTGCTGTCCTTCCCATTTGAGGCGCCAGCCGGTATAACGGTCCCGTTAGCCGGTGATTTGATCATCTGTGCGCCCGTGGTCGAGCGGGAGGCCCGCGAGCAGCGGAAAACTCCCACGGCACACTGGGCCCACATGGTGGTGCATGGAATGCTGCACCTTCAGGGCTATGACCATATTAAAGATGACGAGGCCGAGGCCATGGAAGCCCTCGAAATCCGGTTGCTGGCGCAGCTCGGTTTCTGCAATCCTTACGACACTCTTGATGACATTGGGGAAACGGAAAAAGACGCATGAGCGACGATCAGTCGAGTCGCAGTCAGGGCAACAGTAAGTCTTGGCTGGAACGTATATCACAGGCCTTCTCCAGCGGGCCTGAGTCCGTCGAGGACGTGCTGGAAATCCTGCGTGACGCCGAGTCGGAAAACATCATCGACGCCGACGCCATGAGCATCATTGAAGGCGCCATGCAGGTTATCGACATGCGGGTGGATGAAATTATGATCCCCCGCTCCCAGATGGTGACGGTGAAAGCCTCCCAGGAGCCGAAAGAATTCCTGCCAGAGGTTATCAGTGCTGCTCACAGCCGCTACCCGGTCATTGGGGACAGCCAGGACGACGTTATAGGTATTCTGCTGGCCAAGGATCTTTTGCCACTGGCGCTGAATAACGACCTGAACTGGAACCGTATCCGCGAAATCCTGCGCCCGCCCACCTTTGTTCCTGAAAGCAAACGGCTGAACCAGCTGCTCAAGGAATTCAAGGAAACCCGCAACCACATGGCGATTGTGGTGGACGAGTACGGTGGCACCGCCGGACTGATCACCATTGAGGATGTGCTGGAACAGATCGTTGGCGAAATCGAGGACGAGCACGATTTCGACGAGGAAACCCACATCAAGGCCCGCAGCGATGGCACCTATGCCGTTAAAGCCGTGACGCCTGTCGACGACTTCAATGAGTTTTTCGAGACCGAGCTTGATGAAGAGGAGTTCGACACTATCGGTGGCGTGGTTCTGAAGGAATTCGGCCACCTGCCCCGTCGGGGTGAAACAGTGGAGTGCCAGGGGCTGGAGTTCACCATTGCCAATGCCGACAACCGGGTAATTCGCCTGCTTCAGGTCTCGCGCAGCAATGAGCAATAGCCCCCGGGCAACCGCTCTGCCGTTCCCCCTGCTTCAACAACACTGGCTGCACTTTGGGCTGCTGGTGGTTGCAGGTGCGCTGCAGACACTGACCTTTTCGCCTTTCAATCTCTGGTGGCTGGGGCCGGTCTCGATTGCTCTGATACTACTTGGCAGCCTGCCATTGCCCTCGGAGAAGCTGTTCCGCGCAGGCTGGTTTGCCGGCATCGGACTGTTTGGCTCGGGCGCCAGTTGGGTTTATGTCAGTATCAGTGAACATGGCAACACCTCTGCGCTGCTGGCCGTTATTCTTACCGTTATTTTTGTTGCCGGCCTTGCGCTCTTTCATGGGCTGGCATTCTGGGCCTGGGGCAAACTGTCCCGGAAAAGCGCCATCCGGCGCCTGATCCTGTTCCCTGCGGTCTGGATACTGGGAGACTGGGTGCGCGGCTGGCTGCTGACAGGATTTCCCTGGCTTTACCTCGGCACCGCCCACGTGGATGGCCCCCTGGCCGGATTTGCGCCATTGATTGGGGTTTACGGTCTGACCTTCTGGGTCACCGTCACGGGCTGTGCCGTGATCGCCTGCTGGTGGCTGATGCGCAACCTGCGTTACGCCAGCGCCGGCATTGTGGCCGCACTGGCCCTCCTGCCCTGGGTCACCGGCCCCGCCGTCAACAACGTCAACTGGACCAGTCTGAACGAAGAACCCGTCCGTTTTGCTGCCATGCAGGGCAACATCCCCCAGCAGATTAAGTGGGATCCGGATTTCCTGCGGGACCAGATTGTAGCCTACCTGGAAATGACCGAGGGTGAATGGGACACTGACCTGATCCTGTGGCCGGAGACCGCTATCCCCATTCCCCAGGACCAGGCCGGCGCGATTATCGACGCGATCAAAGACAAGCTTGCCCCAAAGAGTACCCTGATCACCGGCATCCCCTGGTACGGCTTCAGCGACAGAGTCGAAGACTTCACGTTTCATAACAGCATCATGGCTATCGGCAACGGGGATGGCATCTACCACAAGCAGAAGCTGGTGCCCTTCGGCGAATACGTGCCCCTGGAGCAGTGGCTCCGTGGACTGATCGGCTTTTTTGATTTGCCTATGTCCAGCTTCAGCCGCGGGCCGTCAGACCAGGGACCGCTGACAGCCAATGACATCAGAATCATGCCTTTTGTCTGTTACGAGGTGGCCTATCCGGACTTCGTGGCCTTCAATGCCTACAACACCGGCGTGCTCTTGACTGTCAGTAACGACGGCTGGTTCGGGGATTCCATCGGCCCGCTTCAGCACCTGCAGATTGCGCGAATGCGGGCACTGGAAACTGGTCGGTATATGCTTCGGGGCACCAACAATGGTGTCACAGCGATCATCGATGAGAAGGGCCAGATTTCAGAACAAATTCCCCGGTTCGAACGTGCGGTAATGACCGGTGAGTTCTTTCCGGCAACCGGCAGCACGCCCTTTATGCTGTCTGGCTCCTGGCCGGTACTGACACTGGCGATCATTCTTATTGTGTTTGTCCGGGAACGAGTAATCCCCAAAATCAACCGGTAGGTTGGATTACGACTTCGTCTTATCCGACCTACCTGTTACTCCGATTTCCTGGGCCAGCGACTGGTCACACGTTCGTAATAGTGGGAGTCACAGGCGTCACAGGGTTCCAGATGGCTGGTCGCGGTCAGGCAGCGCATATGGCCGCAGTTCAGGCATCGGAACATGCCGGCTGTGGCCACCTCACCACTGATGTACTGGCTTGGCTCCTTGTTCTCCAGCTTCTGACTAAGCTCGAGCGTGTCCAACCTGGTCTTGTCAGCAACTGAAAACAGCACGTTTGCCAGCTGGTGCTCCAGCAGGGAAATGTCCAGTTGCAGCCACTCACTCAGGCCTTCCCCGGTTTCCTCCACAAAGTGAAGCAAATGCTCCAGATCCCGTTGCAGGTAGGCGCCCAACAGATCAGCTTCCTCACGGGTCATCTCGGCCAGGTCGTACTCGAACTCCACAGCCCGCTCAATCTCTTCTTGCAAAGTATCGCGGGTGGTTTCCTCCATCTCACTAAGCCGTGACTGAACCCGTTCCAGCATGCGGTCATAGGCTTCAAGTGCTTTGCCTGAAAGATGATTTCTTTCCTGATCCGTCGCCATAACTGCTCTCCCCTCTGGAGTACGGGGCAACTGGGCCTGGCTGATCAGGGCACGCTGTAAATACATCCATGTACGCTTGACAAAAACATCCGTGTTTTTGACATCCCTGATCAGCCAGACCCACTCGCCCCTATTTCGATCTTGATAGTCAGCCTGCGCAAGCCTTTACCGTAAGTCTGGCACAGTATGCAAGATTTGGCAGACTACCTGTAAAGCCCCGTGTGCGTTAGAATGATCGGCCTTTTCGCACATCCTATTTTTGACAGGGTAACTTTGGTAATGGCAGGAATGGACCAGCAATATAATCCCAGCGATGTTGAACGCAACGCCCAGAAATACTGGGAAGAGAACGACACGTTTACGGTCAGGGAAGAACCCGGCAAGCCCAAATACTACTGCCTGTCCATGTTCCCCTACCCTAGTGGCAAACTGCACATGGGGCACGTGCGCAACTACACCATCGGCGACGTGATTTCCCGCTATCAGCGCATGCAGGGCAAGAACGTGATGCAGCCCATGGGCTGGGACGCGTTTGGGCTGCCGGCTGAGAATGCCGCCATTGCCAACAAGACGGCGCCCGCCAAGTGGACTCACGCCAACATCGCCTACATGAAGAACCAACTCAAACAGCTGGGTTTCGGCTACGACTGGCACCGCGAGCTGGCCACCTGCAAGCCGGACTACTACCGCTGGGAACAGTGGTTCTTTGCACGGCTGTACGAGAAAGGCCTGGTCTATAAGAAGATGTCCACCGTCAACTGGGACCCGGTCGACCAGACTGTGCTCGCGAACGAACAGGTAGTCGACGGCCGCGGCTGGCGCTCAGGCGCGCTGGTTGAACAGAAGAAGATTCCCCAGTGGTTTATCCGCATCACCGACTACGCTGAAGAACTGCTCAACGACCTGGACCAGCTTGAAGACTGGCCGGAGCAGGTCAAGACCATGCAGCGGAACTGGATTGGCAAGTCCATCGGCACCGAGCTGACCTTTCAGATGAAGGACGGCAGCGATCCGCTGGAGGTGTACACCACCCGTCCGGATACGCTGATGGGCGTGACTTACATGGCGGTCTCCACTGAACATCCCATTGCCCGAAAAGCAGCCGAGCACTACCGGGAAGTGTCGGAATTTGCGGAGCAGTGCCGCAACAGCAAGACGGCCGAGGCGGACCTGGCGGTCATGGAAAAGAAAGGCATTGATACCGGGTTCAAGGCCATTCACCCGCTGACCCACGAGGAAATTCCGGTCTACGTGGCCAACTTCGTTCTGACCGATTACGGCACGGGTGCGCTGATGGCGGTGCCCGGCCACGACGAGCGAGACCACGAATTTGCCGTGAAGTACCGGCTGCCGGTCAAGCAGGTTATTGCGCCAGGTGATGGCCGCGAAATCGACGTTCAGGAACAGGCCTTCACCGAGAAAGGCATTCTGGTGTCCTCCGGCAAGTACAACGGCCTGACCAGTGAAGAGGCTTTCAATGCCATTGCCGATTACCTGGAAGAGACCGGCATTGGCAAGCGCACGGTGAATTACCGCCTGCGGGACTGGGGCGTTTCCCGCCAGCGTTACTGGGGTGCACCAATCCCCATGATGACCATGGAAGACGGTACCGAACGCCCGGTTCCTGATGACCAGTTGCCGGTCAAACTGCCGGAAGATGTGGAAATGGACGGCGTACAGTCACCCATCAAAGCCGATCCCGAGTGGGCCAAAACCAGTTTTGAAGGCCAGCCTGCCACACTGGAAACGGACACCTTCGACACCTTCATGGAGTCGTCCTGGTATTACGCCCGCTTCTGCAGTCCCAACTATGACAAGGGCATGCTGGACCCGGCTGCGGCCAACTACTGGCTGCCGGTAGACCAGTACATCGGCGGCATCGAACACGCCATTCTGCACCTGCTCTACGCCCGCTTTTTCCACAAGCTGCTGCGGGATGTGGGGCTTGTAAACAGCTCAGAGCCCTTCAACCGGCTGCTTTGCCAGGGCATGGTGCTGGCAGAAACCTATTACCGGGAAGATGATGCCGGTAAGAAGACCTGGATTTCACCGGCCGATATCGTGACCGAAAGGGACGACAAGGGCCAGGTCATCAGCACAGTACACAAAGACGACGGCCAGCCGGTGATCGCCGGTGGCGTCACCAAAATGTCCAAGTCCAAGAACAACGGTATCGACCCCCAGGCCATCATTGATGAGCATGGCGCCGATACCGTGCGTCTGTTCATGATGTTTGCCGCACCACCGGAACAATCCCTGGAATGGTCCGACAGTGGCGTTGAAGGCGCTCACCGCTTCCTCAAGCGCCTTTGGCGGATGGTGTCGGAACATGTAGCCGAAGGGCAAGCCCCCGGCCTGAACACCGCTGACCTTACCGATGGCCAGAAGAATCTGCGGCGCAAGACCCACGAAACCATTGCCAAGGTGAGTGACGACATCAGCCGCCGCCTGACTTTCAATACGTCCATAGCCGCGGTGATGGAGCTACTCAACGAAACCGCAAAACTGACGGACGATGAGCCACAAAGCCGCGCGGTGCGCCAGGAAGCGCTGGATTCAGCGGTGACCATGCTGTCGCCGATCGTACCCCATATCTGTCACCAGTTGTGGCAGGCGCTCGGCCACCAGGGACCCGTGGTTGATGCGCCCTGGCCTGTGGCCGACAAGGGCGCGATGGTGCGTAGCGAAATACAGGTGGTGCTTCAGGTTAACGGTAAGGTTCGAGCCAAAGCGGACGTTCCTGCCGACATTGACAAGAGCAGCCTGGAGACACTGGCCCTGGCCAATGAAAACGTGGTCCGGTTTACCGAGGGAAAAACCGTGCGCAAGGTGATTGTGGTGCCGGGCAAACTGGTCAACGTGGTCGCCAACTGATATGAAGCGGGCGGCGATTCCACTCTGCCTGATCCTCAGCCTGACCCTTGTCGGATGCGGGTTCCAGCTGCGGGGCAGCTACGGCGTGCCGGAAACCGTTCAGCCGCTGTCGCTGGAGTGTAATCCGCCGGTGCCGGACCATGTCTGCCGCTCTGTCCGCGACCAGCTTGAAATGGCACAAGTCAGCCTCTCCAGCGCCGGAAACGCCGTGGCCGTTCTGCAACTGAGTGATTTTCGACAGGACAGACGGGCCACTGCCGTCACCGCCAGGGCCGGTGCCGCCGAATACACTCTGCAGCAAACCATTGAGATGGAGTTAATATCGGCGCAAGAGGCCCCGCTCCTTGCCTCCCAGACCATTACCAGCGCCGAAACCTACCGCTATGACGAGACCAACGTGCTGGCCAAACAGCAGGAGGAAGATGCCATCCAGACTGAACTTTCCCAGCAGCTGGCCCAGCAGATATTGTTTCGCCTGTCGGCACTGGGCCAGACCCCTGTAGATGGGTCAGAGGCGGCGAAGTGAAAATACAGCCGGGACAGCTTGAGCAGCAACTGGAAAAGGGTCTGTCGCCCATCTATCTGGTTTCTGGCGATGAAGCCCTGCTGGTTCAGGAATCCTGCGATCGTATTCGTAAAGCAGCCCGCAATGCGGGCTACCAGGATCGACTGACTTTCCACGCTGACGCCCAGTTTGACTGGAACCGGGTAGGCGAAGAATTCAGCGCACTATCCCTGTTCGCGGAAAAGCGGCGAATAGAGATCCACCTGCCCAACGGCAAGTTGGGCGACGGTCGCGCGGTGATCGAGCATTTTCTGCAGGACCCACCTGAAGACATCATTCTGATCCTCATCAGTGCTCGCCTCGACGCCGCGGAAACCAAGCGCAAGTGGTACAAGGCGCTTCAGCAGACAGGCATTCATCTACCGCTGTGGCCTATAGATGCCGACAAGTTTCCCGGCTGGCTGCAACAGCGGGCCCGGCAACAGGGGCTGAACCTTACCCGGGGCGCGCTGGATCTGCTGGCCGAGCGCCTGGAGGGCAACCTGCTGGCCGCCAGCCAGGAGCTGGACCGTCTGGCCCTCTTTGCGGCAGACCGCACCATTGACGAGGCCACCATTGAGCAGGCGGTTCAGGACAGCTCCCGGTTCAACGGCTTTGAGCTGATCAGCGAAACCCTGGCCGGCCGTGCCAGCCATGCCCGCAAGATTGCCGGAGCCCTTCAGCAGGAAGGCGAAAACCCCCTCGGGTTTCTAACCGTGCTCAACCGCGATCTGAACCTGGCCATGGAAATGCGAATTGCCAATGCGCGGCAGCCAAACGGTGGTGACTCAGGATTTCTGAAGAAACGCGGCATCTTCCAGCCCCAGCGGGCCCGCGCCATTGAGCAGGCTGCCAGACGCCTCACGCGCCTCCAATTCAGCGCGGCATTCGAGCTTTGCAGTGCCGCTGACCGGGCTGCAAAAGGCTTCGACTCTCTCCCACCCTGGCATCACATCCAGGATCTGATCACTTTATTGGCCCAGCCAACGAGCGCACCCACCCGCAGACCTTGAAACCAGCCTCCACTCACCCCATTTAGGTAAGTGACGACAGGTAAACAGGAGGTTTCAATATGAGTTTTCGTGACGAACTGAAAAATCTTTCGGAAAAAGTCAAAACCTATCGCGACGAAGCCCGGGTGCAGCTGCACCTTGCCAGCCAAGAAGCCAAAGACGAATGGGAAGATCTGGAAAAAGACTGGGAAAAATTTCGCGGTCGTCTGGACGAATTCAGAGAGGACGCTGAAGAATCTTCCAAAACTGCCCGGGAGGCAACCCAGCAGCTGGGTGAGGATTTGAAAACCGCTTACAAGAATTTGCGGAATCGCCTCAAATAGAGCGTGAAACCGTTAACATTTTGCTACAAACGTCCTACAAGACGGTGCGGAATGTGTAGGGTGTTGTGTCATAATTCTCATCAACGGTGAAGAAAAGCGTCAACTTCCTGACCGATACCGGCAGGAGTCGGCGCTTGGAACACTAAGAGGTATGACACAATGAGAGCACTTCTTTACTTTTTCATAGCACTCCCGATCGTTGCCCTTCCCACACTGGTTACGGGCCAAAACACGCGATTCAGCGACCCGGAAACCGTGATCAAGGATCAGTTCTGGGGAAACCTTTACGCGGACGGCGGCACTTCCTTTTTCTGCGCAGAACCATTCAGTAACAAGGGGTTTCTGCTCACCAACGGTTACGTCTATCCACTTGCCCAGGTTCGCAGTGCGCTGGCTTGCGGCACCAGCTCCCAGTGCAAGGACAATGATCGCTACCGCCAGATTGCATCCGATCTTCACAACATTGTGCCGGTTAACAGCCGCATCGAGATGTCCCGCCGCAATGCCCAGTACGAGAATCTTTCGGTAACGGGGGTTGAGCCGGACGAATGCGGCATACGCCAGAGCGCCCAATTCTTCGAGCCTCCGGCGACCGTGAAGGGCGACATCGCCAGAACCGTCGCCTATATGGTCAGCACTTACGACCTGCCCTGGGCCGGTGCCCACCGTGTCTTCCTGGGCTGGAACGAAAGCGATCCACCCGATGACCGGGAACTGACCCGGCACCAGATGGTGGCGGAAATCCAGGGCAACAAGAACCCGTTCGTACTTGATCCCTCTCTGGTTGAACGGCTCTGACAACAATGCAAAGTCCTGGAACATAAAAAAAGGCAGGCCAATCGGCCTGCCTTTTTTCATTACCGTCTCTGATCAATCAGAACTCTTCAGCCGTCAATGCCATCATGGAATCACTGCCACTGCGGATTCCTTCGGCCAGGGCGACGGTTTTCGGCAACATGCGGTCAAAGTAGAAGCGCGCTGTTTTTACTTTGCCTGTATAAAAGCCAGAGTTATCGCCTTCTGTTTTTGCCGCAGCCGCTTTGACGATTTTCGCCCACATGTAGCCAACCGCTGTCAGGCCGAACAGGTCCAGATAATCAACCGATGCCGCACCGATGCTATCCGGATTCTCAGCTGCCTGGTTGATCACGTGCTCGGTGACGTCCGACAGGCGCTCGAGTGCTGCTGCCAGGGGCTCAAGGTAAGGACGAAGTGCCGGGTCGACGCTGTTCTCTTCAATAAACGCGGCCATGTCCTCAGCAAACAGTTCGTAGAGCTTGCCCTGGCTGCCCACAACTTTCCGGCCCATCAGGTCCAGTGCCTGAATGCCATTGGTGCCCTCGTAGATCTGGGTGATACGGCAGTCCCGCACCAGCTGCTCTTGACCCCACTCGCGGATGAAACCGTGTCCGCCAAATACCTGCTGGCCGATGATGCATGTATCCAGGCCCCGGTCCGTCAGGAAAGCCTTGGCCACAGGCGTCAGCAGCGCAACCATACCTTCTGCATGCTTGCGACGCTCATCGTCATCGGAGTACTTGGAGATATCCAGCCACTGGGCGACGTAAGTAGAAAAAGCGCGGCCGCCTTCAACATAGCCTTTCATGGTAAGCAGCATCCGACGGACATCCGGGTGCACCAGGATCGGGTCCGCGGCCTTGTCAGGCTGCTGGGCACCGGTCGGGGCGCGGCTCTGGGTACGCTCCATGGCGTACTCGCGGGCGCTTTGCAGTGACGCTTCCGCCGCACCCATACCCTGGATACCTACCCCAAGACGCTCATAGTTCATCATGGTAAACATGGCGGCCAGGCCTTTGTTCTCTTCGCCCACAAGCCAGCCTTTGGCGCCGTCATAGTTCATCACACAGGTGGCAGACCCCTTGATGCCCATCTTCTTCTCGATGGATCCACAGCTGAACTGGTTACGCTCGCCCAGGGAACCGTCATCGTTCACCAGGAACTTGGGCACCAGGAACATGGAAATACCCTTGGGCCCCTTGGGCGCATCCGGCAGCTTCGCCAGCACAAGATGGACGATGTTCTCGGCCATATCGTGCTCGCCCCAGGTGATAAAAATCTTGGTGCCGGTCACGTTGAAAGAGCCGTCATCGTTTGGCACGGCCTTCGTGCGAATGATACCCAGATCCGTACCCGCATGGGGCTCGGTCAGGTCCATGGCACCGGACCAGACACCGGAATACATGTTTGGCAGATACTTTTCTTTCAGTTCCTGGTTGCCATGGGCGTCCAGCGCCAGGCAGGCGCCGGCGGTCAGCATGGGTGCCAGGCCGAAAGCCATGTTCGCGGCCTGCATCATTTCTTCGAACTGGGCAACCAGGGTCTTGGGCATTCCCATGCCGCCGAACTCCGGATTGCCGCCAAGGCCATTCCAGCCGCCTTCAACGATGGTCTGGTAGGCTTCGCGGAAACCCTCGGGGGTGCTCACTTCGCCGTCATTCCATTTGCAACCCTGCTCATCGCCTTCGCGGTTCAGGGGAGCCAGAACGCCACTGGTAATTTTGCCGGCTTCCTCGAGAATGGCGTCGGCCGTCTCCGGGTCAACGTTTTCAGCCACTTTCGGCAGTGACGCCCAAAGCGCGGGTGCATCAAACACTTCATTCAGAACAAAGCGCATATCACGCAGGGGTGCCTGGTAATCAGCCATCTCATGTCTCCAAAATCAATCTGCAATTCAAGCGGGCGAAGCCGCCTATTCTAACCCAATAAGCTGCGGGACTCATGCCCCGGTTTTCTTCAGCAAACCGGGCTACCTGTCATAAAAAAGCCCGCCTCCGGGGAGAGCGGGCTCGGAACGTCAGCAGAAACCCGCCTTAAAAGGCGAAGGCTTCTTCCGGCATGTCCATCAGGCTGTCAGCGCCAGCCAGCATAGTTTCCGCGTGGGTGCGGGACCGTGGCAGCATACGCTTGAAGTAGAAACGTGCTGACTGGATCTTGGCGTTGTAGAACATCTCTTCGGTGGTGCCCTCAACCATACGATCCAGCGCAACCTTGGCCATCCGCGCCCAGAGATAGGCGAATACGGCGTAACCGGAGTACATCAGGTAATCGACGGACGCCGCACCCACTTCCTCGCGGTTCTTCATGGCACTCATGCCAACCTTGGTGGTGAGCTCGCCCCATTCCTTGTTGATCGCAGCCAGCGGCTCAATAAATTCCTTGAGCTGTTCGTTGTCAGCGTTTTCCTTGCAGAACAGGTGCACCTGCTTGGTGAAGCCCTTCAGAGATTCGCCCTGGGTCATCAGGACCTTGCGGCCCAGCAGGTCGAGCGCCTGAATACCGGTGGTGCCTTCGTAGATCATGCCGATGCGGGCATCACGCACGTTCTGCTCCATGCCCCACTCGGCAATAAAGCCGTGACCGCCGAATACCTGCATGCCCAGGTTGGCTGCCTCGTAACCGATCTCGGTCAGGAAGGCCTTGGCAATGGGCGTCAGGAAGCCGAGAGCTTCATCCGCAGCCTTGCGATCTTCCTCGGTCTTGCCGCTGTGAACCAGATCGGCCTGCTGTGCGGTCAGGTAAATCAATGCGCGGGCGCCTTCAGCAACCACTTTCTGGGTCAGCAGCATACGGCGAACGTCAGGGTGTACGATGATCGGGTCAGCCGGGCCGTCCGGATTCTTTGCACCGCTCAGCGAGCGCATGGCCAGACGATCCTTGGCGTAGGCGAGGGATCCCTGGAAGCCCAGTTCAGCCGCACCCAGACCCTGGATGGCGGTACCGATACGCGCTGTGTTCATAAAGGTGAACATGCAGTTCAGGCCCTTGTTCTCCGGACCAATCAGCCAGCCCTTGGCGCCGTCAAAGTTCATCACGCAGGTGGCGTTGCCGTGGATGCCCATCTTGTGCTCAAGGGAGCCGCAGGATACCGCGTTGGCCTCGCCGGCAGAACCATCCTCGTTCGGCAGGCGCTTGGGCACGATGAACAGGGAAATGCCCTTGGTGCCTTCTGGCGCGCCCGGTAGGCGGGCCAGAACCACGTGAACGATGTTCTCCGCCATGTCATGCTCACCGGCAGAGATGAAGATCTTGGTACCGGTAATGCTGTAGGTGCCATCCGCATTGGGCTCTGCCTTGGTGCGCAGGGTGCCCAGGTCAGAACCGCAATGTGGCTCTGTCAGACACATGGTGCCCGTCCACTCACCGCTGATCAGCTTGGTCAGGTAGGTCTGCTTGTGCTCTTCGGTACCGTGAGTCTCGATGGTGTTGGTGCAGCCGTGGCTCAGGCCGGGATACATACCAAAGGACCAGTTACAGGTTCCCACCATTTCGCTCATAACCAGGCCCAGCGAATGGGGCAGGCCCTGGCCGCCGTAATTGGGATCAGCGGTCATGGAAGGCCAGCCGCCCTCAACATACTGCTGATAGGCTTCCTTGAAGCCGGTCGGGGTCTTCACGCCGCCATCTTCAGTCAGGGTGCAGCCCTCACGGTCGCCCACCTGGTTCAGTGGTGCCAGGACCTGCTCACAAAACTTGGCTCCCTCCGCAATAATAGCGTCTACCATATCCGGAGTAGCGTCCTCGCCACCGCTCAGATTGGCGTAATGCTGCTCGCTGTCGAGCAACTCAGACATAACAAACTTGATATCGCGCAGGGGCGCTTTGTAATCAGGCATTGGGCTTCACCTCAATTGTTCATTCACTGCCACGATGTAATCGGGACGTTTTGCCTCGGGGTTTGAATCAGCCGTTCAGGAAGCGCCGGAACCGCTAATTAAACACTTGTTTGAAACATACGTTTAGAGGCACAGAATTGTCAATAGAAAGCGTTCAAATTTGTGTATGGTTTTGTGCACTAATTTTACGTTTGTACGCGACAGGGACTACATTCCACTCGGCACAAAAACCTTCAGCAAGGGGACTTGAAGCTCAGGCGGTCGCCTGAATCGGGGAGGAAGGAAGCTGGGCGTCCCCTGCTTCGACCAGGCCGGATATCGACTGGTAGGTGGCGGAAGCATTCTGGTTAATTCGAAGGCCGCTGTCGGCTTCATCTCCAGAGTCACCCGAACCGCCGCTGGTGCTACTCTGGCCACTTTCGCTGCCCTCCTCTGCAGATTCTGTAGCAAGCTCCGCTCGGGCCTGCAGCATCAGCTGCATCGCCTGAGCAGCGACGGCCTGATCCTGGGCAGAGGGCTCTGCCGGTGCCAGCGCGGCGGCCCGTACAGTCTGCATTTTTGCGATGGTTGCCTGGGGATTGCCTTCAACCGGCGCGGTATCAATAGACACCTCACCGCCAACGGCATACTGGGCTCCATCCGGCCCACGCTGGTAAGTATAGGAAACAGCACCGGCATACTGCCCGCCCACGGCCTGATGGGCCGATTCGTGGGCGCGAACTTCCCGATCCCGGGATTTCAGTTGGGAAAGCAGCTTTAACTGGGAAGGATCCAGGCCCTGAGCGCCCGTATTGCTTGCTGGCGCGCTCCCAGCTTGCTCACGACTTTCCGACGCTGCCTTGCCCCCCGATCGCTCAGGCGACGGAGACGCGGGCATCATGGAAGGAAGTGAGCCGGAGATATTCATGGAAAAGGTCGAAACCGAAGTGCGAAATGGAGAAATCTGACCTCAGGATCAGGCGGTAATGTCCAGCAGCGTTCCAAGGGTTTCATCCGCTGTTTTAACGACCTGGGCCGACGCTTCGACACTGCGCTCGTATAATTTGAGATCCATAATGGGTTCCAGCAGACCACCACCAGCGCCTTCGGCACTGCCCTGGGGCCCGTCAACACCACCACGGGCAATCTTGCGGGCGGACGTTTCCATCCCCTGAAGACCTTCCTGCACTCCCTGGAGACCAATTCCGAGCGTGTTACTGATCATAACGACTCATTCCAAGACTGAGGTTGAATACAAGTAAGCCACAAAGCTGGTCAATTTTCAAACAGAACCTCTATCGACAGTTCGTTTGCCAGTTTGGCCGGGTCGGCCTCGGCCTGATAAGGAAGCACGCCGAGACAGGGCGTCCCGAGATGGTTCTGGAGGTAGGCGAGTGTTGCCTGCTCGCACTCCATCGCCCCGGGCTCAGGTCGATTGGCCACCCAGCCGGCGACTGACAGACCGTCCCGACGGATCGCCTCGGCTGTCAGCAAGGCATGATTTATACAGCCAAGCCTTAACGGCACCACAAGTATGACCGGCATCCCCAGTTCAACCGGCATGGCCGAGTAGGTTTCACGATCATTCAGCGGCACTCGCCAGCCACCGGCGCCTTCTACCAGCAACAGATCTGCCGGGCGCATCTGCAATCCCCGGCAGAACCCAACCAGCCTTTGGGCGGATATCTGACGGCCGGCCTGGGCAGCCGCTACATGGGGCGCAATGGCCGGCTCCAGGGCCAAAGGATTCACCTGCTCGTAAGACAGCGGCTCCGTCATTGCCTTCATCAGTGCCAGGGCATCTTCATTCCGCAGGCCCTCCGGCGTGTTCTCGCAGCCCGAGGCTACGGGTTTCATGGCCAGAGTTCTCAGGCCTCTGGCCGCCGCGGCCTCCAGAATGGCGGCAGATACCAGTGTCTTGCCCACACCGGTGTCCGTGCCGGTGACAAAAAAGCTTTTCTTTGCCATTTCAGAACCTTTGATTCATCAATCGGGAAGGCGGCAGGTCAGCCAGGCTGCCTCGTAGGTTGCGGTTACCTGCCCGTCGCTGGAAACCGGGTAGTGTCGGCACATGGCCCTCAACCTTCCGGGGGCTGTTGCACTTGCGCGTCGGGAGGCGCCTTTGAAGCCGGCGCCTATGGCCTTGAGCTCGGACAACAGCGCCATGGGGGATGGATAGCCCAGCTTTACCGTTTCCCTGGACAGGGTCGCTTCCGGCAAAGTCGCTGCCGCCCAGCTGCGATAATCCTGCGCGGAATCGAAACGGTTGACGTGCTGGTGCTGCGGGTCCGCCTGCCGCCAGGCTTCTTTCAGTTCAGACAATGTGCCATCAAGCAGCGTGGAGATCATCAGACGCCCGCCCGGCCGCAGCACCCGCCGGCACTCTGACAATACCTGGCCCGGATTCTGCGCCCACTGGATCATCAGGTTGCTGAATACTAAATCCACGCTGTTATCGGCCAATGGCAGTGCCTCAGCGTCCGCGGCGAGCCAGGCCAGGCTGGAAGGACTCGCCGAACGGGCAAACTGCAGCATGCCGGGGGCCAGATCGATACCCAGCGTCAGTCCCGCGTCAGCGCGACTCGCCAGCTCACCGGTAAACCAGCCGGTACCGCAACCCAGATCCAGAGCCACGGCCGAACAGCCGCCATTGCCGGCTATCGGGCCAACCTGATCCAGCATCACCTGCCCCATATAGCGCTGGAGCCGGGCAGCAGGATTATAAGTTGCGGATGCAGCGCCGAAATCCCGGGCGATGGCAGATTTGCCCGGCGCGACCATGGATTCGAAATCAGCGGCGTCTGTCATAGGTTCTCCGCCATCGGAGTTTTCTCAAAGGCATTATCGTCCACGGCAAAAGCACCAAGCATCCGGCCACACTGCGCAGCCTGGGCGCCCGTGGGCCAATGGGACATGCCGGGTATAATCTTCACCGTCGCGCGTTCCGGCAATGCCAGATCCTCTGACCAGGGACGAACCAGGGCATCCGACTCCGCCAGAAGATGCAGAGTGGGCTGATCAAGATTGCGCCACAGGGTTCGCTGATCTTCCCTGGCCAACCAGTCCAGACTTTGCGCAAGATGTTCGCTGTTCGCCACGGGACCCTCGGCCAGCCACCGGCCAAGCTCTCTTCGGGCCGCTGCTGAGTGTTCTCTGGCGACGCCGTGAACCAGCAGCTGCTGGAAACGGCGCCAGGTTCGATTGGGGTCAGCCGCCATGCCTCCCCTGAACGCTTCAAAGGTTTCCGGAGCCATACCCCTCGGCCAGTGATCACCTGCCACAAAGCGTGGAAAGCCCGCCAGGGTCACCACTTTCTGCACCGGTGTTCCGGGAATGTCCGCTGCGGCCATCGCCACCTGAGCCCCCTGGGACCAGCCCAGCCAAACCCTCGGTTCCGGATATTGACGAACCAGCCTTTGCGCAGCCTCTGCAACCGTGCGACTGGATACGAGCAGATCATCGTCAAGGGAAACAAACTGCACCGTTCCCGGCCACTGCCCCACAATCGGGCCAAGCATGGCGGCGTCGACCCCCCAGCCGCCAATCACCAGTAGCGCCTGTGTTTCCGGCCGGAGTGTCATACCACCTGCTCTTCCCGGGCATTGAGTATGTGACGGCAATCAGACAGTCCATCCAGCAGCTGCTGCAGGTCATCCATGGCGTGGGCGGCGCTAAGGGTCACCCGCAGGCGGGCTTCCCCTTCCGGCACGGTGGGCGGGCGAATCGCGGTCACCAGCAAGCCACGCTCCTCCAGCGCCCGGCTTAGCGCCAATGCCATCCAGTTATCCCCCACCATGATGGGCTGGATAGGCGTCCGTGACGGCATCAGCTCATATCCCATCTCAGTGGCCCCCTGGCGGAACGCACTGATCAGCTTCACCAGGTGCTCGCGACGGTGCTGTTCATGCTCGACAAGGTCCAGACTTGCGCAGGTGGCCGAGGCAATGGCCGGCGGCATGGCCGTGGTGTAGATGTAGGTACGGGCTTTCTGCACCAGGTAATCCATCAGCAGCTCAGGCCCTGCCACAAAGGCGCCACTGGTTCCTATGCCCTTGCCCAGGGTGCCAATCAGCACCGGCACATCCTCTTCTGACAAACCGAGCTCTGCGACACTCCCCCGCCCCTGAGGGCCCAGCACACCGATTCCGTGAGCATCGTCCACCACCAAAAGTGCCTCATGGCGCCGGCAAAGCCGGGCGAGCTCGGCCAGTGGTGCGATATCGCCGTCCATGCTGAAAACGCCGTCCGTCACCACCAGCTTGTGGCCGTCGGTACTTTTCAGCATGGCTTCAAGGGCCTCTGTATCGCCATGGGGATAACGGCGCACCCGGGCGCGACTCAGGATACAGCCATCGATGATGGAGGCATGATTGAGGCGGTCGGAAAAAATGGTATCGCCCCGACCGGCCAGCGCGGCGATAACGCCCATATTCGCCATATAACCGGTGGAGAAAAACAGCGCGGAGCTTCGACCAGTAAAGCTGGCCAGGCGTTGTTCTAGCTGGTGATGGGCATCATGATGGCCGCAGATCAGGTGGGAAGCCGCGCCACCCAGCCCGTTAGCCTGCATGGCGCCAGCCGCTACCCGGGAAAGCTCGGGGTGGCTGGCCATGCCCAGATAGTCATTGCTGCAGAAAGACAAGAGCGGTCGACCGTCAGACACCAACAGTGGCTGCTGAGGGCCACTGACCTGACGGCGCACCCGGTAAAGACCGGATTGCCTGCGCTGTTCCAGCTCGGCGGCGAAATCGCGCATGGTGGCTCTCCCGGGCGATTAAGCCCTATGCGGACTCGCGGGTTGCGTCGTAGAACAGGTGGCGGTTCTGCTCGTACTCAACCGCTTCAACAATGGCCTCTTCTTCCACTTCCTCTGGATGGGCCTGCTCACGCTGCTCGGGGCGGATACCCAGGCGCCGGAACAGCTCCATATCGGCGTCGGCCTGCGGATTGGCGGTGGTCAGCAGTTTCTCGCCGTAGAAAATCGAGTTGGCGCCAGCAAGGAAGCACAAGGACTGCATCTGTTCGTTCATTTCCTCACGCCCGGCGGACAGACGAACGTGTGAGGCCGGCATCATGATACGGGCCACGGCAATGGTGCGAATAAATTCGAACGGATCCAGGTCTTCTACGTCTTCCATGGGCGTACCCGGCACCTTGACCAGCATATTGACCGGAACGCTTTCCGGCTGTTGCGGCAGGTTGGCCAGCTGCACCAGCAGCCCGACGCGGTCATCCGGATCCTCACCCATACCCACGATACCGCCGCAGCAAACTTTCATGCCGGCTTTGCGCACGTTGGCCAGGGTATCGAGCCTGTCCTGATAGGTGCGGGTGGTGATGATGTGGCTATAGTATTTCTCGGAGGTGTCCAGATTGTGGTTGTAGTAGTCCAGACCGGCTCCGGCCAGCTCATCCGCCTGCTCGGGCTTGAGCATTCCCAGCGTCATGCAGGTCTCGAGACCCAGGGATTTCACCTGCCGCACCATATCAACCACATAACCCATGTCTTTCTTTGACGGGCTGCGCCAGGCCGCGCCCATGCAGAACCGGGACGCACCCTTGGCCTTGGCCGCTTTGGCCTCTGCCACCACGCTCTCAATCTCGAGCAGCTTTTCCTTCTCAAGCCCGGTGTTGTAATGACCGCTCTGGGGGCAGTACTTGCAGTCTTCCGGGCAGGCGCCGGTCTTGATGGACAGCAGGGTACTGACCTGCACTTCATTGGGGTCGAAGTTTTCCCGGTGGACGGTCTGGGCCCGGAACATCAGGTCATTGAACGGCAGCTCAAACAGCGCTCGGGCTTCCTGCATGGTCCAGTCGTGACGGGCTTGGCTGATAGATTGGGTGGCGGCCATGATACGATCCTGTTTATTTTTCCGGGCTTTTCAGACTCATTCTGAATAGCGCTGAACAGCTATGGATAGCGAGTGAACAAATGATAAAGGGACTGGAGGCGCTGTCAACCTTGTTAGCACTAAAGGTTAACAGCAGCGGAAGTTGTGTGGCCTGCCTTGAACCGGCGGCAAGCTTTGGACTTTGCACCCCCTGCCGGGAAGAGCTGCCCAGGAATCGCTGGTACTGTCGCCATTGCGCCCTCCCGCTGGCCTTTCCCGGTCAAGACATGGCCTGCGGGGAATGTCTGAAAAGCCCGCCGCCGTTCATCCGGGTAATTGCGCCACTGCACTACCGGTTTCCGGTGGACCGGATGATCCGGCGTTACAAGGATTCTGGCCAGCGTGCCTTCGCCAAACCGCTGCTCCATGAGCTGGCACATCATCTTACGGAAACGCTCGATCGCCATCCGGACTGGCGCCCCGACCTTCTGGTTCCGGCACCGATGCACCCGACCAGAAGGCGGAGCCGGGGCTTCAACCAGGCGTCGGATATTGCCGAGCATCTGGGCCGGAAACTGGCTCTGCCATGGTCATCAAACCTGGCCGCCCGCCAACGCAGCGCCAGATCCCAGCGCGGGCTTGACCGCAACGCCCGGATTACCAACCTGACAGGCATTTTCCGCATAGTAGATCAACCGCCGGCCCGGGTGGCGATTATCGATGATGTGGTGACCACCGGTGCGACCGCTCGCCTGCTCGCCCAGGCTCTGAAAAACGCGGGCGCCCGGGAGGTTCAGGTCTGGGCGCTGGCCCGCACGCCCGGGTAATCGACGATCACTCCCTGAGCAGGCCCGCGACCCGGTTGGCAATCGCAAGAGAGGCGGTAAGCCCCGGCGACTCGATACCGAACAGATGAACTACGCCCGGCAGCCCATGGGATTCCGGCCCATCTATCCGGAAATCCGCAAACGACTCATTGGGCCCATGCAGCTTGGGGCGAATTCCCGCATAGGCGGGCTGTAGCCTGGCCGGATCCAGGGCCGGCCACCACCGGCTGATGCTGCCGGTAAATGCCTGGGCCCGCGCCGGGTCAACCCGGTAGTCCGGCGTATCGACCCACTCCACGTCCGGACCAAATCGAGCTTGACCTGCCAAATCCAGGGTGAGATGAATACCCAATCCGCCGGGCTCGGGAACCGGATACACCAGAGAGTCGAACGGATGCTTTCCGCCGTAGCTGAAATACACGCCACGGGCATAGCGCTGACGAGGAATCTGCTGTTCCGGCATACCCTTCCAACAACTGGCAAGAGGGACCGCACCAAGGCCTGCCGAATTAACCACCTGCTCCGTCTTGAGCCAGCATGGGGACTCCCCGGCGACTTCCAAACGATAACCGTCGGTCTCGGTCACGATACCTACTACCGGTGCCCGACAGATCAATTGCCCACCAGCATCCTCCAGCTCACCCAGCAGCGCGAGCATAAGTGCGTGGCTGTCGATAATCCCGGTTTCCGGGGAATGGAGTGCGGCACCCGCGACAACGCCGGGCAGTTTCCGCGCCACGGCCTTTTTGTCGACCAGCTCCAGCTCCACCCCGTTTTTCTGTGCCTGTTCCCGGATCCTGACTAACTGGCCGGCCTCGGCCTCACCGGCCACAACCCATTTGCCACATTTCCGCACCGGCAGACGTCGGGTATGGCAGTAGTCGTAGAGTGCCTGGCGGCCCTCCACACAGAGCAACGCCTTAAGGGAATGCTCCGGGTAGTAAAGCCCGCCATGGACGACTTCGCTGTTGCGGGACGATATTCCCTCGCCAAATCTGTCACCGGCCTCCAGTACCAGTACCTCCTGGCCCTGCTGTGCCAGTTTCCGCGCAATCGCAAGACCGACAACGCCAGCGCCGACCACGACCGTTTGAGCCTGATAGATTTCTGGATCCGCCATATCCACGCTCGACTACTCGTTTTCAATAAGAGTCTCGAGTATGGCAAAACCCCGGGCGGCCTCAAACTCTGCTGGCAAAAACCCGCGACCGCATTACGGAAAAAGTCCTAAAACGGTATACTTCTCCATCAGGAACGTGCTGGGAGCCGTGAATCAATGTCTGACAGGAAGCAGTTCATTATCGTTATGCTGGTCGCCGCCCTATTTGTGAGCTGGCTGGGCTGGCGCGGCTTTGAAGTCATCAGCCTCAATTACGCCCTCGCAGAGGACGAGACGGTTGCCAACTACCCCTACCAGCACCGGGTTGTACGAGTGGAGGGCAATACCGCCATTATGACGTCTTTGCGCTCCTTCGAAACGCCGACTCGGGAAGCCCTGAACGCCATCTTCCCGAGTATGGGCAACCTTGCGGATACCAGCCGGGAATGGCAGCGGGCGGAGCGCGAACTGGCCCAGGTGCAGGCCCGGGCCGGCGACATCATCCTTGAGCAAGCGGGTATCGATCGCATTCGCTGGGAACTGGACGAAAACTGGTACCATCTCAGCGAAATGAAGACCCGGCAAAGCGCGAGGCGCTAATCCCTTTATGACCGAAACCAGCAGCCACCCCTACGACGCCCTCACTCCGGACACCATTCTGGATGCCATGGAGGACGCGGGGTTTGTGGTGAACGGGCGTCTGTTTGCCCTGAACAGCTATGAAAACCGCGTTTATCAGATCGGCCTTGACGACAAATCACCGGTTATTGCCAAGTTCTACCGCCCCGGCCGCTGGAGCGAAGCCCAGATCCGTGAAGAACATGACTTCACGCGCCAGCTAGTGGAAGCCGACATTCCGGTCGTTGCGCCCATGGAGCTGCCCGGCGGTGACTCTCTTGGCCGTGGTGGAGAGTTCCTGTTTGCGGTGTTTCCCCAGCGCGGCGGTCAGGCGCCGGACACCAGCGTGACCGACACTCTCTACCGCCTGGGTCAATGGCTTGGGCAGCTTCACAATCAGGGCGACACCAAGGCTTTCCAGGAACGACCCACCCTTGACCTGATCGGCGGTATAACCGCCAATACCGATTTTCTGATTCGGGAAAACTGGGTGCCTGCCGACCTGCGCCCTGCCTGGGATTCGCTGATTCCCGACCTGATCGAATACTGTCAGCGCCGGATGGAAGATGCAGGCGAAACCCATAATCTGCGAATCCACGGCGACTGCCACGCCGGCAATATTCTCTGCCGCGAAGATCAGATGCTGTTTGTAGACCTGGATGACTGCCGGACCGGGCCTGCCATTCAGGATCTCTGGCTGCTGCTGAACGGGGATGAGGTGGAGCGGGGACAGCAATTCGGTGAGCTGATGGAAGGCTACGAGATGTTTCGCGACTTCAATCGCCGGGAAAGGCACCTGATCGAACCACTGCGCTGTTACCGCCAGATTTCCCATTGCACCTGGCTGGCAAAACGTTGGGACGACCCGGCTTTCCCACGGTTCTTCCCCTGGTTTGCCAAGCCGAGGTTCTGGTCTGACCAGATTCTGTCCCTGAGGGAACAGCTGTCTGCCCTTCAGAGCCCGTCGATCAGTATTCCGGGCCAGTTCTAAACACCCGATATCCAGACAACCCTGACTTCCGGAGAGATTTGTGAGCCAGAAAGACGCCCGATATACAGCCCGCAGCCTGATCGTAACGGCCATTGTCACCGTTCTGGTCACCATTGGCACCCTGGAATTCAGCGGCCGGATTGATCACTCGGACAATAAGGACCATGTTCCCATCGGCGAGTTCGAGGCAATACACCTCAAGCCCGGCGAACCTTTCCGGATGTCACCCAAATCCTCGGAACTGCATGCGGTCTGTGAACAGGGGTTCCTGGCCATTGCCGCCGATGTAGATCCGTCCTTCCGCGGCATTCTGGTCGACTACAAGAACCGTGGCGTGCGCTGCAGCCGCGGCCCCGCTCCGGCGCACGACCGCCCGGTCCACGACAGCCCGACAAATGGTTCGGCGGGTCAGGAAGAGGACCAGGGCTGATGTCCCGCAAGCCACAGAAACCGGTGCAGACCCGGGACAGACTGTTTGCCACCGAACAGGAAGCCGGCGAATTCCGCTTCGACGCCGCAGTCGCCCGGGTGTTTCCGGATATGATTCGACGCTCGGTGCCGGGCTACACCACCATCATCCCGATGATCGAAGTCATTACCGATCAGTACGCCCAGGCTGGCAGCCACTGCTATGATCTGGGCTGCTCTCTGGGCGCATCGACCCTGGCCATGCGACACGGCATAGGCGACCGCGACTGCCTGCTGACCGGTGTGGACAACTCACCGGACATGATTGAGCGGGCAGAGCACTTCATCGCCCTGGACGACCATCCGCTGCCGGTCTCCCTGCGCTGCGAGGATATTCTGGACACCCAACTGCAACAGGCGTCGGTGACCACCCTCAATTTCACCCTGCAGTTCGTGGCGCCAGAGCATCGCAACGCGCTGTTGACCCGAATCGGCGATGCCACACTGCACGGTGGTGCTCTGATTCTTTCGGAAAAAATCCGTTTCGAATCCGCCGCCGAGCAGGATATCCAGACCAGACTGCACCACGAGTTCAAGCGGGCCAACGGCTATTCCGACCTGGAAATCAGTCAGAAGCGCTCCGCCCTTGAACGGGTGCTGCTGCCGGAAACCATCGCGGCACATCAGCAGCGCCTGCAGGACTCCGGATTTTCCCGTGTGATGGTGTGGTATCAGTGCTTTAACTTTGTTTCCATACTGGCCGTCAAATAGCCCCCGAAGGAACTCGACCCCCCCCATGACCCACTTTGACTGGCAAACACGCTACGCCAATCTGTTCAACGATCTGGACCAAAGCGGCCTGCAGCAGTGGCGCGAGCTTGTTCAGAAACAGCTCCACAAGCGCTTCGACGAAGCCCCTCATGGCGACATTCCCCGCTGGCTGTCGGCCCTGGATTCACTGCCGGATATTGCCGCGCGACCACCGGTGCTGGACCGGTCCGCAGTAGCACTGCGTGCGCAGGAGACATTGCCTGACGACCTGCACCGGAAGCTGGAATCGGGCCTCAGGGGCCTTATGCCCTGGCGCAAGGGCCCCTTCGATTTTTTCGGCATTCCGATTGATACCGAATGGCGGTCAGACTGGAAATGGGACCGGGTGCTGCCCCATCTGTCCGACCTAAAGGGACGACAGATTCTGGATGTGGGCTGCGGTTCCGGCTATCACCTCTGGCGGATGCTGGGGGAAGGCGCAGGACGGGTCATCGGCGTGGATCCCGGACTGCTTTTCCTGTTCCAGTTCCTGGCGGTGAAACGCTACATCGCCCCGGAGCCGCGGGCCGATCTTCTGCCCATCAAACTGGAAGACCTGCCGCCCCGACTGGAAGCTTTCGACACCACTTTCTCAATGGGTGTGCTTTATCACCGGCGTTCGCCGCTGGATCATCTACTGGAACTGAAGGATACCCTGAAGCCGGGTGGTGAGCTGGTTCTGGAAACCCTGGTGGTAGACGGGCCCGAGGGCTACAGCCTGATGCCGGAAGACCGCTACGGCCAGATGCGCAACGTCTGGTTTCTGCCCAGTTGCGACACGCTTTTGCGGTGGCTGGACCGAACCGGCTTCCGTAATGCGCGGGTGGTGGACGTCAGCGTCACAACGACTGATGAGCAGCGCCAGACTGACTGGATGCGATTCCAGTCGCTGGCCGACTTCCTGCACCCGGACGACCCGAACAAAACCATTGAGGGCTATCCGGGGCCGAAGCGGGCCACACTGATTGCCACAAAGCCCTGAGCGGGCTGCTACTCGCCGAAGGGATGGCGGAGAATGACGGTCTCGACCCGGTCAGGTCCGGTGGAAATAATGTCAATCGGAGCCTCGATCTGCTCTTCCAAATAACGGATATAGGACCGGGCATTCTCCGGCAGCTGATCCAGTGAGGTGATCCCGAAAGTACTTTCCTGCCAGCCCGGCAGCTCAACAAAGACCGGCTCAATATCCTTGTAGGTATCGCAGCCGATGGGCGGACGGGTGATTTCGCCTTTCGGTGTCTTGTAGCCGATGCAGACCTTGACGGTGTCCATGCCGTCAAGGACATCCAGCTTGGTCAGGCAGATGCCTGACACACTGTTGATCTGGATCGCATGGCGCAGTGCCACCGCATCAAACCACCCGCAACGGCGTGAACGACCGGTTGTGGTGCCCACTTCGTTACCTTTGACCGCCAGATGCCGACCCATGTCGTCAAACAGTTCCGTGGGGAACGGACCTGAACCAACACGGGTGGTATAGGCCTTGGTGATTCCCAGCACGTAGTCAAGAAACAGCGGGCCGAAGCCAGTGCCGGTTGCCGTGCCGCCGGCGGTGGTGTTGGACGAGGTAACATAGGGATAGGTCCCCAGGTCGATATCCAGCAGTGA